>JBAXOM010000021.1:0-23338 GCA_037133215.1 Thermoleophilia bacterium
GTACCCCCACATCCACGTAACCACGTCGAATAAATGGCCGCCAACACGGTCGCGATCCTCAACGGCGAGGAGCCCCCAAGCGCCGTCATCGGCGTCAGCTAGGCGCCAACGGAAACCGCCCCGGACTGGCGCTTGCCGGTCCGGGGCCATCGTCGTTATCGGTCGTCGTCGCTCCGGAGGCACTAGGAGCAGGCGGTGTCGCTACTTACGTCGAGATCATCTTCTTTTCGACGCCAACGCCGGCCTCGATTGCACGCTGATACTCGAGCGGCACGATCGCGGAGTCCTGCAGGGCGATGCCCGTCGAGTCGAAGATTGTGATCTCTTCCGGCGAGGTGCGGCCAGGGATCTTTCCGGTGACGACCTCACCAATCGAACCAGCCAAGTCGTCCTCGGTGATCACGCCTTCCTTGAGCGGCACGTTGATCTCGCCGTCGTAGCGACATTGGCGAATGTCGTCGACAAAGATGCGCGCGCCGACGAGCACGTCGGACTCGAGCTCTTGGTCGCCATCCTTGTCGGCACCAACGGCAGCGATGTGCGTGCCGGGCGAGAGCCACGCCTTCTTGATCAGCGGCTCGCGGGCCGGGGTGATCGTGACGACGACATCTGCGCCGCGCACCGTGCTCTCGAGGTCCGTCGACGTCTTGATCGGATAGCGTCCCTCGAGCTTCGGCTCCATCACCGAGCGGAAGTGGTCCAGCGTCTCCTCGCGACGGCTCCAGACGCGGACTTCATCCCACTCGAAGACGGTGTCGCAGGTCTCGAGCGCGCCTTCGGCCATGTTGCCCGCACCGATGATCGCGAGGATCTTCGACTCGGGGCGTGCCAGCCACTTCGCGGACACAGCAGCCGAGGCGCCGGTGCGCTGGACCGTGTGGTACGAGCCGTCGCAGATCGCGAGCGGGAAGCCCGTCTCGGGATCCGTGTAAATCAGGATCGAGAAGACGGTGGGGAGGTCGAACTTGTCGCGGTTGTTCTCGCGGATCGAGACCCACTTGCAGGCCGCGGCCTCGGGCTCCTCGATGTAGGACGGCATTGCCTCCCACTCGCCCGGATACTTGTCGAGCACGATGTGGCCCTTCGGATCCATGTAGTAGCGACCCTCGCCATGCATGCGATAGGCCTGCTCCACACCTGCCACGTACTCGGCGGGCGTCAAGAGGCCCATCATGTCGTCGCGACCCAAGATCAACGTCTTTTTACTCCGCCAACTCTCCATCAGTGCATCCCCCTCGAAATGTCTGGGGAGTTTAGACCGAACTTGGCTCTTTGGCGAAAAGTGATCAGTGGATGGGTACGACCTATCTATTGACTAGGGTTCCCAACACACGAGGGATACCTTCGTTTACCGAATGCTCACAGCACCAGCGACCCAAAGGCGATGACCTCCATGGCAGCAACAACGGCACGTAACGGCTCAGTCGATCTCGACACACACGGTCTCGCTCCGCAAGGCACTGCCTACTGGAACCTGACGACCGCTGAGCTCTACGAGCACACGATCCGTGCCGACGCTGGCGTGATGGGTAACGGTGGCGCGTTGATCGTCAACACCGCTCCCAACACCGGCCGCTCGCCGAAAGACAAGTTTGTCGTGCAAGAGCCCGGCAGCGATGAGCGCATCTGGTGGGGACCGGTCAACACGCCGATCTCGCCCGCCAACAATGCGCAGGTTCGCGCCGACCTCACCGCCTTCCTCAACGAGGGCGACGTCTACATCCTCGACGCCTTCGCTGGCTCGCACCCCGAGCACCGCGTGCCCGTCCGCGTGATCAGCAATTCGGCCTGGCACGTCCTGTTCGCACAGACGATGCTCGTCAACGCGACACCGGACGAGATCGCCGTCCACACCCCTAAAGTCGTCATCCTCCATGCCCCCGAGTTCAAGGCCGACCCCGAAGTCCACGGCACGCGCACGACCGGCTTCGTGACGCTCGACTTTACCGCCGGCGAGATCCTGATCGGTGGCACCCGCTACGCCGGCGAGATTAAGAAGTCCGTCTTCACGTACATGAACGACCGCCTGCCCGAGCACGGCGTCCTGCCGATGCACTGCTCGGCCAACGTCTCCGACGATGGTCGCGTCGCCGTCTTCTTCGGCCTCTCCGGCACCGGCAAGACGACACTCTCGACCGATCCCGAGCGCGCCCTGATCGGCGACGACGAGCACGGCTGGGCCGACGATGGCGTTTTCAACATCGAAGGTGGCTGCTACGCCAAGGCGATCAACCTGTCCGCCGAGTCCGAGCCCGAGATCTACGCGACGACAGAGATGTTCGGCACGATCATCGAGAACGTCGTGCTCGATCCGATCACACGCGAGATCGACTTCGCCGACAAGTCGATCACCGAGAACACGCGCGTGGCGTATCCGGTCAGCTCGATCCCTGGCTCCGTGCCAGAGAAGCGTGCCGGCACGCCGACCGCAGTCGTGTTGCTGACGGCCGACGCGTATGGCGTCTTGCCTCCCATCTCGCGCCTCACTCCCGACCAAGCGATGTACCACTTCCTGTCGGGCTACACCGCCAAGCTGGCCGGCACTGAAGTTGGCGTGACCGAGCCGCAGACGACGTTCTCGACCTGCTTCGGCGCACCGTTCCTGCCGCAGCGTCCCGGCGTCTACGCCCGGATGCTTGGCGAGCGCCTCGAGCAGACGGGTGCCTCCGCCTGGCTCGTCAACACCGGCTGGGCCGGTGGCGGGTACGGCGTCGGTAGCCGCATGCCAATCGCAGCCACGCGCGCACTCGTGCGCGCAGCCATTGGCGGCGAACTGGACGATGCCGAGACGACGATCGACCCGATCTTCGGGTTGCACATCCCCGTCGCCGTCGCTGGCGTCGACCCGAGCCTGCTCAACCCGCGCGATGCGTGGGCCGACAAGGACCTCTACGACGTCACCGCACACAAGCTCGCAGCGCAGTTCGTCAAGAACTTTGAGCAGTACGCCGACATGGTCGCGCCGAGCGTCCTCGCCTCCGCGCCCGACCCGGCCGGTGAGGTCGCACCCGACTTCGGGATGGAGTAAGCGGTGGTTGAAGAGGGGCTCGTGCTCCTCTCCAACCAACCTTCTTAGCCAGATCGTCTCCGCCTCAACACCTCGTGTTGACGCGCCCGTCATTTAGGCTGCCGGCATGAAACGAAACCTACTCCTGCTCACAATCGTCATTGCTGCACTCTCAATCGGCCTCGCCGGTTGTGGAAGCAGCGATTCCACAACGACAATGACGGATAGTGCGTCGACCGAAGCCGCAGCCACGACTGCCGCTACCACCGAAGCCGCTACGACCGACACGGCGATGGTGACCACGGGCTCAGCCGTCTGCGATGACGCCACGCTGACCAAGGCCGCGATGGCAGCTGACAAAGAGATCGTCAAGGTCGAGCCAGGCGTCAAGTGTGCCGACGGCTGGGCCGTGATCTACCCGACCAATGCCGATTACACCTTCACGATGGTCTTCGAGGCTGAGGGCGAATTCTGGGTGTACAAGAAGGGCGTCGATTGCGCCACGATCCCGATGGCACTCCAGGACGCCTGCAACACCAACTAACTCGACCTTCGATCACGGTCGAGAGTAGGACCGACGCTGCACTGCAGCGCTGAATACGGTGGGGGTTGTCTCGCTTACACGAGACAACCCCCGCTTTTTCGTTAGTGGGTCAGCAGGTGTGCTGCGCCGACCGGTGATGCGACCGGTGAGTTGGCTTGGCAGGCGGCTGCTTCTGCAGGCTGTCCACGGCACGCATGACGTCTTCCATCAGACGATCGGCCATGTCGCGACTAAAGCCCTCGCGCACGACGACGCGTAGGACTGCGATGGCATCGGCGTCGGGTGGCAGCGTGTACGCGGGCACGATCCAGCCGCGCTCGCGGAGGCGCTCGGACAGGTCGTGGCACGTGTAGGTCTGATCGCTCTTGAGCTTCAACGTCACGAGTGGCAGCGCGTCGCGCTTACTGACCAGCTCGAAATGACCACTCGCCACGGCAGCGTCAGCGATGTAATTCGCGGTCTCCAAGAGGCCGAGCATGATCCGGATATAGCCATCACGTCCGAGCCTCAGGAAGTTGTAGTACTGGCCGATGACCTGGCTCGAACCCTTCGAGAAGTTGAGGTTGAAGGTGATCTGATCCTCGCCGAGGTAGGCATCGTGGAAGAGCAGATCGTCGGGCAACTCCTCGCGCGACCGCCAGATCGCCCAGCCGACGCCCGGATAGACGAGTCCGTACTTATGCCCCGAGACGTTGATCGACTTGACGGTAGGGAGTCGAAAATCCCAGACAAGATCGGGATAGGCAAACGGAGCGACAAAGCCACCGGAGGCAGCGTCGACGTGCAGCGGCACGTTCCAGCCCGTGCGCGCGTTCAACTCTTGGAGCGCAGCGTCGAGCTCGGCGATTGGCTCGAACTCGCCGGTATACGTGCTGCCGAGAATGCCGACGACCGCGATCGTGTTCTCGTCCACCAGCGCCATCGCCTCGGGCACACCGATCACGGTTCGCTCCGCCGTCATGTTGACGAAACGCAATTCGACATCGAAGTAGCGTGCGAACTTCTCCCAAACGACCTGCACGTTCGACCCCGTCACGATGTTCGGACTCTCGGTCGACAGACCCGCAGCCTTGCGGCGCGCACGCCAGTTCCACTTCAACGCGAGGCCCGCAAGATGGACGGCCTCAGACGAGCCGACGGTGGACGTACCGACAGCCTTGTCCTCGGTATCCGTGGCATGAAAGAGATCGGCGATAATGCTGACGCAGCGACTCTCGAGCTCCACTGCCTGCGGATACTCGGGCGCGTCCACGAAATTCTTCGGCATCGCCTCGACCATCAGTTGCGTCGCCTCGGGGTCCATCCACGTCGTCACAAACGACGCCAAGTTGAGCAGCGGATTGCCGTCAAGGCTCAGCTCGTCATGGATCAGCTGATACGCCGCAGCCGCCGGCATCTCACCATCGGCGAGGTTCCAGCGCGGGATCGGATTGAGCAGATCACGCGACCCGAAGAGCGGTGCGATCCGTGTGTCGTCGTCGTTGTGCTCGGCCAGCATGTGGCTCCCCCGATGATGAATGACCGCGCTGCGCGGACACAACGGACGATAGTCCATCGAAGTGCACCCGAACCCACAACGTCACACGCGCCACACCTACGACATAGTCGCGGGTGGTGTCGCGTCTTTACGCGTCACCGTCAGGTAGGCCACGACCACGATGATCACGCTTAGGAAGATCGCGCTTGTCGCAATCGTGCCGAGCCCAAGACCACCATCAACCTTCGCCTGCGAAAGGTAGTCACCGATCGACGCCCCAAATGGCCGCGTCAGGATGTACGCCAACCAAAAGGTCAGCACCGCGTTGACCTTAAGCACGTAATGGAGAATCGCAATCACGCCGATCGCCGCACCAAAAATAATCGCCGCGTTCAGGTAGCCAAGGTCAAACCGCTCCGAGACGAGATCGCCGGCGGCGGTCCCCAACGCGAACGTAAACAGAATCGCAAGCCAGTAGAAGCCCTCACGTCGCGAGGTGATAATCGTGTGGATCGAGAGGGTACGTTCCATGGCAAACCACACGACAAACGTGATCGTCAGCAAGATTGCGAAGACCGTCGTGGTCGTCGGCAGACTGACCCCGAGGTTGTCCGTCAAGTTGTCGGTAATCAGCGTGCCGACCACACTAATCAACACGACCGCCAGCCAGTAAATCCACGGGATGTACCGCTTCGTCGCGAACTGCACGACGAGAGCAGCAATTAACAAGGCGCTCATGATGTACGAGGTTGTCGACAGGCCAAGGCCAAGGTTGGTGTTGAGAAAATCAGCAGCGGTCTCGCCAACTGTCGTTGCCAGGACCTTGATGATCCAGAAGAAGACCGTGATCTCCGGCACTTTGTTGAGCATCTGCCGCCCTAACGAGACAGATCCCTCTGGAGTCACAGTCATCTAGGGGTAGTCTGCTCGCGCAAAATGAGAGGACGATGAGAAAACGATCAACTAGATCGCAGAGGGGCCAAGCGGACGGGCCTCGTCGCCAAGGCTCACCCGGCCGGGCGTGACGACATCGCAATAGACGCCGAGATTTGGGGCGCCACGCACCGCCTTCATGGCACGCAAGGTGTTGACATCGCGCTCGCCCGTACGGGGATCGCGGGTCGTAGCAACGCACCGCTCGCATGCACTGCGGACGGCGAGTACGGCCGACCCGATCGCGACGTCTTGCCCGAGCCAGTCGTCCTCCTCGAAGGCCACGCCACCCGACAGCGTCATCGTCATCCGAAAGCGGCGCTCGTCGAGCGGACCCTGCTGGAGTGCAGCGATCGAGGCGACATTGATCAACGAGACGGCGTGCGCTGACCAGCCACCCGTTGAGTCATTGACCCGCGCCAGCCGGACGGGCTCGCCCAACACCTCGGAGAGTCCTGCAGCCCAGGGTCCATCGACGAGATGCGCAGTCGTTGGTTCGTCCGAATCCCAGATCAGATCGATCGCCTCACCAAGCGCAGGATCTGGTGCCGAGACAACGGACCCATCCGGAAAGTGCATGGTCAGCGTGACGCCGTCGTACTCCGCACGCATCAGGCAGAGGCGACCATGGCTCCAGCTGCCCATCAACTCGCCTGCAGCATTGACAACGAAGAAGCGGCGATCGAACGGCGCGCCCAATGGTCCCAGCTCGAGCGAGGGATATTCGACGAGTTCGAGGCCCTTGACGGGCGCGTGCAAGAGACGAGAAACGGTGACCATGTCCGGAGTCTGACGAACCAGCCCCCCACCCCGGTTCAGCCCGCCACCCCGATCGGAGCGTGTTGACGCGTACCGACCAGACCTGTAGGGTCCAACCCATGGGCGTAATCGTGACTGCCGGAATGCTCGCGTTGGCGTGGATCCTCGCGCTCCTCGGTGTCAGTGCACCTGGAGCGCCCGAGGGTGCCAGCATGGAGATCCTCGCGATCCTCTGGCTCCTCTACCTGCCGATGGGCTGGATGTTTCTCGCCAGCGGCGTGATGCACACGATCTTCGCCAAGTCGACGGCCAAGAACATTGGCTGGGAGACAAGCCCGTTCCAGCACGAGCTCGGCTACGTCTGTTTCGGACTCGGCATCGCTGGCGTGATCTCCGTCCATCTCTCGCAGGATGCCTGGATCGTGATGGCGATCGTATCCTCGTGTTTCCTCGCGTTGGCTGGCCTCAACCACGTCAAAGAAATCGTGCGCGACAAGAACTTTGCGCCCGGTAATACCTTGATTCTGGTCTCGGATTTTGGTGTCCCAATCTCGATTTGGGCACTACTCCTCCAGACCGGGATCGTCTAGCCGACCGCGACCTTTTCGCCGGCATGCTGCTGGTCCAGCAGTAGAATCAGCCGTGTGTGGCGCTCGCTCTACCTGATCCTGCCGGTGCTCCTCCTCGGCGCGCTGCTGCCAACAACCGCCGCTGCCTCTGACGCTGCCTCCCGTACCGCCGTCTTTGCCGGCGTTGGCGAATGGGTCGACATCTACGACCAGACGATCAATGACCCGCAGTTCGTCGTCGACCAGGCCATCGCCCACGGCGTGCAGACGATCTACGTCGAGACCTCGAATTACCACAGCCCCGCCGACGTGATGTACCCCGATCAGATCCGCGAGATGATCTCGCTCGCCCACGCCAACACCATCAAAGTAGTGCCCTGGTACCTGCCGGGTTACAAACGCATTGCCCTCGATCGACGTCGTTTTGCAGCAGCCGTCGCAGTCGGCGATCCAGACCTCCCGATCGATGGCCTGGGAGTCGACATCGAGGCCGACATTGTCAGCAACCGCCAGCTTCGCTCAGATCGGGCAGCCGCGATGGTCGCCTGGGTGCGAGCAACCTATCCCGACCTCGCGATTGCGGGGATCGTGCCGCGCGATGCCCTCGCCTGGTGGCGGATCTTCCCGTACGCCACGATCCGCGCAAACACCGACGCGATGCTGCCGATGTGTTACACGTCGCGGTATCTAACGCCGGCGCAGACAACGGCGATGACTGCCGCGTGCGTGACGACCATTCAAGAGCAGACCGGCGACCCAGCCGCGCCCGTCCACGTGATCGCCGGCGTGACCGACTTTCTCAAACCACGCCTGCTGATTGCGGCTGCCCGTGGTGCCAAGAGTGCGGGCGCGCTGGGCTTTAGTCTCTACAACCTCGAGACCACAACGCCTGCCGACTGGCGTGCAGTCGACGTCTGGCGAACCCCGGCTGGCTGATCAGGCAGCGGCGGTCGCGAGCGCCATACCGATCGCCCCAGCCCGATCGCTAAAGCCGTACTTGGCGGCGCAGGCATCGAGATCAAAGTGCGGGAGGCTAAAGATTTCAACGTCGATCGGTGCACCGTTAGGGTCGATGTGCACAACGCCACAGACGATGCCGTCAGACGCATAGACCTCTTCCGTATGGTGGTACGGAATGTCACTAAAACGAATCAGGTGTAAACCACCCTCGTTTTCAAATTCCACGTGGTACGTCATAGGCGGATTGTAAACCCTCAACGTGCTCTCCTCCTCGAGGGCTTGCCACGAGCATCGCCCTCCATCCAATACACGGTGACGACAATCGCCGCCGCCTCTTGCTGACGAACGATCGTGACCAACACACGACGCTCAAAATCGCGCTCGAAACGCAACCCGGTGGTGGGCACACCAGAAAGGTGAGATGAACTCACGCGGTCAGGGTCAGTGACGCAGCGCTGGACCTGCTCCAGCGTAATCATGAGCCGCGGCATGTTGTCTGCTGCGTGAGTGGTGAAGACAATGTCCACGAACGAATCGTGATGCGTGCTGTTGCCCCCACGAGTGACGATGTGAATCACCAGGAGAGCAAGCGCATCCACATTCGAAGTGCTTCGTCAGCGCTAACCGATCAGTCCTGTCGGAAAGCGCGTGCATGGGCGCAAATCTCACTCACCAAATCGCTGCCCACTGATCAGGCAGCGGCGGTCGCGAGCGCCATACCGATAGGCGCTTCGCACGGACCCGATAAAAGTGCGCGAAGCGCACAGCGCCTCTGTCAGGATACGTCTGTATGAGCAACCGCGTCCTGATCATTCGCCACGGTGACGATCCACCTGATGATCGCGTCAACACGTATCTGCTCCTACGCGGCTTCGAGCCCGTCACGATTCGACCCTGCGCTGGTGACCCCGTACCGATGCTCGACGAAACGTGGGCCGGCAGCGTCGTGCACGGCGGTCCGTTTAACGTCTTTGCCGAAGAAGAGCACCCGTTTCTTCGCGAAGAGCATCGCTGGATCTCGCAGTGCATCGAGCAAGAGGTACCACTGCTCGGTATCTGCCAGGGCGCGCAGTCGATCGCGTACGTGCTCGGTGCGGAGGTTGGCCCGCCGGCCTCTGGCTTGCATGAGTTTGGGTACTACGAACTGACGCCGACCGCCGCCGGCGCGGACTTTATGCCCGCTCCGATCCATGCCGCACAGGCCCACTTTCACACCTTCGAACTACCCGAGGGCGCCACCCTCCTCGCCTCAAGCGAACTCTTCCCGAATCAGGCCTACCGGTACGGGACGACAACGTACGGCGTGCAATTCCATCCCGAGGTGACGATCGAGTGCTTTCGTCGCTGGCAGGCTGCCGACTGGGCGGCCTACGGCAAACCGGGTGCGCAGACCCGAGCCGAGCAAGATGCGCTCATGCTCGAACATGATGAGACTCAGGCAGCGTGGTTCTACGGATTTCTCGAGCAATTGTTCGGGTCGGTAGAGGCCAAACCGGAACCATTCGCTCTGTCGTAAACCCGCAGAGCACACACCACGCGAACCCGCACGATTACGCGTGCGCGATACTAAGGCTGTGCCTGCTGTACGTCCCCGTGATGTGATCGTTAAGTTGCTCGCCGTTGGCGTCGCACTCGTCGGCATCTCGTCGATGGTCTCGGCGCTCACGCCCGACCTCGCGAATCGTTCGTCACTGCTCGCCGGTGTGATCCCAATCCAGGCGACACGCACGGCCCACGTAATCGTGTTCGAACTCGGCCTGCTGCTGATCGTCGTGGCGTTTGGACTGATTCGACGACGCCATCGCGCCTGGCAACTCGCACTGATCCTGCTCGCACTCACTGCGATCTTGCACCTTGCAAAAGGTCTCGATATTGAGGAGGCCATCGCAGCACTCGCCCTCTTCGTGCTTCTGATCGTCAAGCGCACGGCATTTACCGTCGCCGGGGCACACCACGCAACCCGACGCGCGCTCAAGTGGGCGGCGTACTTTGCCGTCGCGGGGGTACTGCTCGGCTTCGCAGCGGCAGAGGCGGTTGCGCGACTCGCCGGTGAACCGATCTCACTGCGCGAGGCTGCCGATCAGGGTCTCGAAGCCCTCGTCGGGGCTCCGGATTCGACCTCTGCCATCGGGCTCTATACGGCGATCGCGATCGCCGTCGCCGCCATCCTCTGGCTGCGCCCCGTGCCTCCTCCTGACCCTTCTGAGAGCCGCGACCGCGTTGCAGCCCGCTCGATCCTTCGACGCTATGCAGATGACGGACTCTCGTATTTCACCTTGCGTCAGGACATGACGCTCGCGATCTCGGACAACCATGAGGCGATGCTCGCGTATCGAGTCGTCGCAGGCGTTGCAATCGTCTCCGGTGACGTCATTGGCAGCGACCCAGCACGAGCCGGCCTCCTACTCTCGTTCCACGAGGAACAGATCGTCGCGGGCCGCCGCATCGCTGCTGTTGGCTTGCCCCAGTCGTCGTGTGAACTCTGGGAGCAGGCGGGTCTGATGACGACGTACATCGGCGATGAGGCGATCGTCGATCCCGAACACTTTTCACTTGAGGGTCGCACGATGCGTAAGGTACGCCAGTCTGTCAGTCGCATTGAGCGCGAGGGGTACACGATGCGCATCGCACGTCGCCGCGATCTTGACCCCGCACTGCTTGCACAGCTACGAGATGTCTCCGACACGTGGTTGGGAGGCCAGGGCGAGCGTGGTTTCTCGATGGCACTGGATGATCCCTGGGCCGAGGCGCACGGCGAATGTGTTTTTGCGATCGCCCTTGCTGCAGACGGCACGCCTTCGGCGTACATCCATTTCGTACCTGTCCTGACCACCGGCGACCTCTCGCTCTCGACGATGCGGCGCTTGGCTGATGCCCCGAATGGTCTCAACGAGGCAATCTTGTCGGCCCTGTTCGTGTGGGCCAAAGCAGAGGGAATTCGCCGCGTCGGCCTCAACTTCAGCGCCTTCGGACGCATCCTCCGGTCCGACGATATCCAGGGGTTAGAACGCATTGCCGCCGAGGCCCTGATGCGTGGCGATCGCTGGTTTCAACTCGAGCGACTCGATGCCTTCAATCGTAAGTTCCTCCCCGTTTGGGAACAGCGCTACGCCGCGTACGAGCGGCGCATCGACCTTCCGCAGGCTGCTCTCGCGATCCTTGCCGCAGAGGGCTTGATCTCGCTCCCGCGGCTGCGATCGTCTGCACCAGCTGTCGCCGAGGGTAATCCGGGGCTCTCGGCCGTCTGACCACCCGGTACGCTGCCCCCATGCACCCACGCTTCATGCACATCACCGCGATCGTCCTCCTCATCGCGATGGGCGTATTCCTTCTGTCCGTCCTATGGGATCCGATCAACGCACTCTGGCGCTAGGTCAGAGCAGTTCCACCGTGTCACCGACGGACATCAGACCAGGCTCTACGACTGAGCCATAGACCCCAAGATCAGCAGATCCCTTGGCGTCGATCATCGCGCGCAACGTATCGACATCGCGCTCTCCCGTATCGGGATCACACGTGGTCACCGCACAGCGTGCACACGTCTCGTCGACATGAATCACCGCATTGCCAACGCGTACGTCGCGCCCGACCCAACCATCCTCAACAAATGGCGCGCCACCCGCAGTTTGAATCAGCATGCGAAAACGACGACTATCGATTGGTCCGAGGCCGAGCGCATCAATCGACGGCGTCCCAATCAGCGAGACCGAGAAGCCCGACCAACCGCCGCGTTCATCGGCGACATGAGCCAGACGCACCGGCTCGCGCGCGAACGCGGAAAGCGCCTCGCGCCAGGGACCTGGAACGACATAGGCATCAATTTCGGACTTCATATCCCAGCCGACCGTCAATCGTTCGCCAAGGTCTGTCGGCCCCGTCACGGACGTGCCGTCCGGCAGCAAAATGGTCAACTGCCCGTCGTTGAGCGTCGCTGAGGCCTGACAGAGTGGTAGTCGCCGAGCAGCATTGAGCGAGCGGCCGTCATCACCCAGCAGGAAGAAGCTGCGGTCGCCAACGACGCCATTCGGGCCGAGCTCGAGTTGCTCAACCTCGCTCACCGCAAGGCTCTTGACCGGCGTGTGCAACAGGTGGCTGACGGAGATCATGGCCGTAGTCTGACGGGTCACTTCTCGCACACGATGCCATCACCATCGGCATCGCGATACCACGCGTACTCAGGGTCTTGCCCGCGGTAGTACGGGCCGAACCCGGCCGCAATCGCCTGCGTGCAATACGGAAAGCGTGGGTCGAGCGCGCCGTTGTTGCTTGCCGTCGTCGTTGCTCCACTGGCGGTGGGCACTACCGGACCGATTGCGACCGCTGCGCGCGTCGGCTGCAGCACGTTTGCCGCCGCGCCACACCCAGCCAACCCGAGTGTGAGTGCACCTTTTTCGAGGGAGTCAATTGTCAATCGCCACCGCCACTTGATCGCAACCCAGGTCGCAACGTACGTGCAGCGATACGAGTTGAACGGCGGCAGCCAACCAGCGGGGTCGGCATCGCTTTTGCTCCGGTTCGTGCTCGCCGAGACAGCAATCAACGACAACGAATACCCAAGGTCGTTCGCGTAGGCCTCGCGTGTCCCCGGACTCCAGCGGTAGGCACCCGAACGCCAAGCCTCAGCCAACGGCACGAAGTGATCGATATCGAGACTGCTCGAGTTGGTGATAAAGAGGTTGTCGTACGCCGACCACCAACGCCCACCGGTCAGCGAACACCCCGCACCGATATGTGGGCTGACTCGCGCCTCGCTGATCAAGACCTCTTTGCGGGTATCACAGCCGTCGCCATTGGCGTCGATCCAGAGGTTAAAGAGATCGCGCGAATAGCCCGCTGCGTGCGGGCTTGCGACCGTCAGATTACTCAGTAGACGAGGCGCCGATACCGTTGTGGCCGCAACTGACAATCCTGTGCATGCACCTACGGCGAACAACGCGACGAGCGTGGAGAAGATCGTCCGCTGAACCACCCTTTTGAGCACCACTACTCCTGACGCAACGTGCCGTGTCCTCACATCCAACCACGTCCGGAACCTGACAGGTGCAGATTGGTGAATTCCCTACCCCAATAGGTTGTTTTTCAGCACTTTCTCGACACGGTTGAGGTGTACGGTGCGTGTGTTACCTCATGGATTGAGGTAACCGGCCTCAACCGTTCCCCCCCGAGGTGAATTGATGAACGTTTTCCAACGCTTCGCAGCGCTTGCGGTCGTTGCCGTCATTGCGGTGACCGCTGCCAGCTGTGGCGGAACCACGTATCGCGACGCCAAGGTGACCGGCTCTGGCGGCTCGGCCTCGACGATGCCGAGCACGATGGCCGGCATGGATTCGATGGCGACCGATACAACCGCCACCACTGCACCGACCGATACCATCGCGAGCACCGCGAATGCCAACGGAACTTCCATCGTCACGGTCGACCTCGCGAAGACCAGCACGTTCTCACTGGCACCATCAATCAATTCCGTACCGGCAGGCAAGGTTACGTTCAACGTCAAAAACGACGGCACGATGGTGCACGAGATGGTCGTGGTCAAGACCGAAAAGACACCGCAGCAGTTGGCCGAGCCTGATGGAACCGCTAACGAGTCGACGAGTGTCGGCGAGGCAGCAGACATCGCTGGAGGGGCTTCGAAGAGCGTCACTCTCAAACTGATTCCCGGTCACTACGTCCTGCTCTGTAACCTGCCGGGCCACTACAAGGGCGGCATGTACGCCGAGTTCACCGTCACCGCACCGGTCGTCAAGCCAGTCGTACCCATCACGGGTGTCACTGACGTCGCCGTCGCGCTCGCGGCCAACGATCAGTTCTCAATGCAATCTTCACTCAAAACCGTGAAGGCCGGCAAGGTGCGCTTCATCGTGACGAACTTCGGCACGATGACGCACGAGATGGTCGCCGTCTTGACGGATAAGACTCCGAAGCAGCTGACCGAGCCCGACGGCACTGCCAACGAGTCCACCAGCGTTGGCGAGGCCGCAGACCTCGAGCCTGGAGCCACCAAGATGGTCACGATCGACCTCAAGGCTGGGCACTACATCCTGCTTTGCAACCTGCCTGGGCACTACGCCGGCGGCATGTACCAAGAATTTACCGTCACGTAAGACGACATGGTCGTGTCGGCCCGCAGACGCGGCTCGACACGACCAACTCGCTCACGACGCCGCGGGAAGTTCGAACGCAGCACCGCCGCAACACGGATCGATGTTGATCTTGCAGGTCGCGCACTGGCTATGCCCGTGGACGTCAATCGGCGGCTCGAGGCTCTGACACATCGGACAGGGCTGTCGACAGGCCACCACAGAAGGCGGCTCGCGTTGCTGCTCGTCGGGAAGTTCGCTCATTGCGCTCAGAGGGTACGCCGCGCGGCACTCGGGACCGGCATGCCAGACGGCGTGGCCCCCGTTGATTTGACGCTACTCATCGATCGGGCGGATCGGGCGCGTGCGGAGCCCCTTCCGCTCCGCGATCACACGGATCGCGAAGACGACGATCACACAGGCAATCGGGGCAAGTCCGCCGATCCGGCCATCCAGGACGACGTAGACAATCGTTCCCGCCACGGCCGCCACGGCATAGGGCGGGCCAGGGCGCATGATTTGGGGCACATCGCGCAACAACAACGAGGCCGCAACACCACCCCCCACCGCGGCAAACGAGCCCACCAAGATGGCCGTCAGACTCGGCAGATGAAACGTGATGGCGTACTGCGCACCGACCGCTGCAAAGAGTCCCATCGTCAGAGAATCCAAAATGAACAGCGAGTAGGAGAAGCGCGCGATTTCTCGCCCGAACGCGACGATCACAACGATCGCTACGACGACCATGGCGATGTAATACCAGTGGCGCAGTGCCTCCGGTGGCGTGTTGCCGATCAAAACATCACGGATCACGCTACCGCCAAAACCCAGCGATAGCGCCAAAATTGAGAGGCCAGCAATATCAATCTTTGGCGAGCGCTGACGTCCGAGTAACGCGCCCTGCAACGCGCCGGTTGCCGTTGCAATCAGGCTGAGCCAGATCGGCGTATCGGCTGCGATGTTCGGAATCTCGGAGGTGAAACCAGCCACACCCGCAGAATAGGGTCGCGCGTCCCGTGGCAAGCGACCATACTGCCGCTATGGACCGCCCCACGCTCGCAAATTGGATGCAGCCACCTCACACGCGCTGGTCACTTCGACACGTGCGCGAGTTGATTCCCACCGGACGCATCCGCCATGGCCATCACCCACGCCCACTCAGCTTTGAGCCGGCGGGCAACCTGCTCGATCTCCGGTTCGATAGCTCGACTGGCGAGCGCGTACTGGGCGAGTACTTGGCTACGACCGAAACCGATGCGCTCATCGCAATCAAAGGCGATGCTGTTGCCCTCGAGTGGTTGGCACCGGGCATTCGCGATGACGAACCGCATCTGATGTTCAGCGTCACCAAGTCGATCACGTCGCTGCTCTGTGGGGCGCTTGTCGGCGCTGGCAAGATCGACGTCGATGCTCCCGTCATCACCTACGTGCCAGACGTTGCAGACAGTGGCTTCGGCGACGCGACGGTTCGCCATCTGCTCGATATGGAGGCGTCGTACGCATTCGTCGAGGACTACTCGCCGGGGCCAGATATCGTGCTCTACCGCAACTCGGCTGGCTGGTACCCAGCCCCACCCGACCACATGGGGCTGCACGAGTTTCTTGCCTCTCGCCAAAAAGAGGGCGAGCACGGGCAGCGCTTCCGCTACATGTCGCCGACCACAGACATGCTCGGTTGGGTCTGTGAGGCGGCCAGTGGGCTGCCGTACTCTCAGGCCGTGTCGCAATATCTCTGGGTCCCGATGGGTGCAGAAGCCGACGCGGATATGACCCTTGATCGCTTCGGTGTGCCCCGTGCTGCCGGTGGCCTCAGCGCAACCGCGCGCGACCTTGGCCGACTCGGAATGATGGTCGCCGAAGGTGGCGCAGGCATCGTGCCCGCGGACTTCATCGAGGACTTCACAACCGGAGGCGACCCCACTCACTGGGCAATCGGTGACTACGCCGACTGGCTGCCCGGTGGCTGCTATCGCTCCTGCTGGTATCAGCCCCGCGTCGACCCCGGCTGTGTGATGGCCGTGGGTATTCATGGCCAGATGATCTACGTCGATCGTCCCCGCGGCGTGGTCGTCGTCAAGCAATCGTCGTGGTCGATCCCCGACGACAATGCCCTTCACAGCGATGCAGAGTACGCCTGCCGAGCTATCGCTCGGGCGTTGACGGCCGAGGGGCCCGACGCGCTGCTAGCGACGCCTTAGGTTTCTCGCAGTAGATCTCGTGAGGCTCGCTCGAGCTTGGCGAGCGGCTCGCCAATGAGCTCGGCGATACGCGCGTGATTGAGGCGGAAGTACTCGTGTGCAAGGTGGTTCCTCAACTCGAGGAAGGGCCGCCAGGTCGGATCACGACGAAGACTCTCAGGCAAATGGTGCACGGCCTCACCAATCACAATCAGGTGGTATCGAACTGCAGCGAACTCCAGCTCCGAAAATACGTCGCCATCAAGCGTTTGTAGAATCGTTCGAATTTCGGTAACTGCGGCCAAAACATCTGCAACCCGAAGTTCGAGTTCCCGTGGACTCATAACGTCACCGCTTCCGCGAGTGCGGAGGCGGCGACGGGTTTCTTCATATACGGGAGCGCCCAAACATCAACGCGTTCATTGAGTCGCTCGCTCACCGCGGCTCGCATGTCACTCAACGCACCGAGCCCGGCCCAATAGTCGTCGCCAACATCCACGAGCAGATCAATATCACTTGTCGCTGTGTCATCACCACGCGCAACTGAGCCAAAAACGCGGACGTTACGCACACCATGTGCTCGGGCTAGCGCCAAAATCTCGCGGCGATGCGCCCGGAGCTTGCGCATCCGCACCGACGACGCATCGTGCGCCACCTTGACGGGAATGGCCGAAAGCTCGAGGCGCTGGCCGGCGGCACGCAACAGACGCTCGAGCGTGGCGACCGACGGCGACGACTCGCCCGACTCGTAACGGACGATCGCCGGTTGAGACGTTCCCGCGCGCCGCGCGAGTTCGGTCTGCGTGAGTCCGGCGGACACGCGTGCGGCACGAATGAGGCTGGCGGCCGACATGCCCTAAGTATACCGGTACCGGTATATCTCGTAAAACTGACAGCTCGCATGACGCGCGAATCACCCGCGTGACCAGCTGCGTCCGACCCGCACCATGCGGGCCGGACACAGCACACACCCTTAGTCCCTCAGCAGATGCGGGTCGAGCGGAGTCGCGATGTCCGAGACCGGACCCGTAAACCACTTGTGGGCGCTGAGTACCCACCAGATCATGGCGCCACCCACGACGATCGCCATGGCGATCGGCGCGTACTGGACCAGCGTCCAGTCGAAGCGCGGATCCCACGGCACACCACCAGGGTTGGTCGGCATGATGAACGCAATCGAGACCAACGCGATCTCGAGCACGGCAACCGGACACATCCACTTCCAGTGGTTCCCAAGATTCCATGGGCCCTGGACGAAGTGATTACCTTGTCGCCAACGCAACCAGATCGGGATCGCAAAGGACACGAACAACCCGATCACCGTCACCGAGGTAACGGCGAAAAACGCAACCGGCACGACGGTGCCAGCCGGTGCGTACAACGCAGGCAACGTCAGGATGATGGCTGCGACCGCAACACCAATCGCGGCGTTCGTCGGATTCTTATTCTTGTCGACCTTCGACCATAGGCTATGGCCCGGTACCGCGCGGTCACGCGAGAACGCAAACAACATCCGCGAGGCTGCCGTCACGCACGACATGCCACAGAAGAACTGGCCGACGCACGAGATGACCAAGATCACCTTCGCATAATTCAGCGGCAGGGCAGTCAGGAAGATCACCGGCGAGAAGCCAAAGGCGTCGTTGATCTCCTTCACGTGCGTGGACGCAAATAGAAAGGACAAGAGCAGAATCCAGCCGCCGATCCCCGAGAAGAAGATCGAACGCCAGAGACCCTGTGCAGCAGCCTTTGCCGCTCCGCCGGTTTCTTCTGAAACGTGCGCAGAGGCGTCAAACCCGGTGATGGTGTACTGCGTCAGCAAAAAGCCGAGCGGAAGCACAAGGAACCAGTACCAACTCTCACCAAAGCCCGAATTGTTGATGCGCTCGGTAAAGACAAACGACGCAGTCTGATGGTGCTCTGGAATGAAGACCAGAATCAGCACGATCGCCGCCACGCCCGCCACGTGCCAATACACGTTGATTGACTGGAGGTGGTGGATGATGCGCGCGCCAAACACGTTGAGCAGGATGTGAACAACGACACAGACGATAAAGACCTCGAAGACGAGATTGAGGTTTGTCGGGTCCCACCACGCGTTCCACAGATTCATCGTGGTAACGAAGAACGTCGCGAAGCCATAGTCGACGCCCGCAATGACGGCGATCAGGCCCGCCAGATTGAGCCAACCTGTCAACCAGCCGTGGACGGGTTTACCGAGCTTGAACGACCAGTAGTAGATACCGCCCGAGGTGGGCATCGCCGACACGAGCTCTGCCATGCAGAGACCAATCACCATGATCAAGGCGGCGATGATCGGCCAACCGAGCGAGATGGCAATCGGACCACCGTTGTTCCACGCCTGACCGAAGGTCGTAAAACAGCCTGACAGGATCGAGATGATCGAGAACGAGATGGCGAAGTTCGAAAACCCCGACCAGCGGCGATCGAATTGTTGTTTGTAGCCCAGTTCGGCGAGACGCTGCGCGTCTGCGTCGTGGAACTGAACGTCAGGTTCATTGCCCGGCACGGAGTCCTCCTCTGGTTAGCCCGACAGTGCGGCGCACTATCAGCCACTCCTACGCATCCCTCTGGGATAGCGCAATCATGCTCTACGAAGCAGACGTGTGCAATCCTGAGGCCGGGGCTACGACTCGCTACGAAAAGCAGTCGTTGCCGACAGACCCCCGCGTGGCACTAACCCGAGATCGATCAGCCACGCGGCACGATGGTCCGCAAGATCCCAAAGCGCGCCGTGCCCCCACGTACCAACACGATCAACAAGCTGGCCCGGCAGCATCAGTGGCCGCTCTGCCGTAAGGAATTTCGGTACCTGTTGTGGTGCTCCAGAGACCGGATCGGCCGTGGAGTACCAGACGTTGAGTACCGCTGAGCCTAAAGCCCGCTTACCGAGATAGGCCATCGGGCTGCGGACGACATAACACTGGCCTTTCAACGCAGGCGGGCCAGCACACTCGGCCTCGAGCTGACTGCGCCGAACGAGTGGGAGCGAGTTAAAACGAAAGCCAAGGTCGGTGATTGGATCGAGCGCAACCGTCTCGCGGTACGCACCCGGATAGCGCAACCCGACAAGCAGTGCCTCGGTGCCGCCCATCGACGAGCCAACGAGATAGAGCTTGCGGGCGTCGAGCTTCATACCCGGCAGGCGACCGGCGATGAGATTCGGTGCGGCGGCGAGATCGGCAATCTGACCGGGGGCCCCGTACGAGAATGCTCGTGTGGAATCGCCCTGCCCATCCAGACAGGCGAGAACAAAGTTGAACCGCCCCGCGAGTGTTGCCATTTGGTCGACGCAGGTACTGGCGCCACCAGCCGGATGCGCAGCGACGAGCAGCGGCAATACCTGCCCGGTGTTCTCGGCGGCGCGCGGAAACAGGATTGTCATTGCCCGACGGTGTCCGTTCCACGTGTCGTACCAGGTGCGCAGAACCACCGTTTTCGCATCAACATCCTGGCGAACCGTGACTGCCGGCACGTCGGGCCGAGCAGATGGGTCGGGCACAGCACGCCAGCTGGCCTGTGCAGCCAACGGGCCCGCAAGGCAAAGAATTACCACCACAAGGAATACAAAACATCTCATCAGCCCGACATCGTGGACGACGCACTCCGTGGAGGCGGTAACGAGGCGGTGACGATTCTGCAAGAGGCACGTGCGACGATTTGTTGGCATGCGCACCCCTGCAGCTCTACGGCGCGGTGGATCCACCGTCTTTCATCTGATTGGTCTCGACGACATTCCGCGCGCGCTGGTGCCTCTGCTTGTTGTCGACATGCTGGGCTCAGTCGCATTCTCTAATTTCTTTATCTACGTAGCGATTTGGGCCAAGGAGCGCCTCCACGCTTCGGACCACGAGCTCGGCCTTGCCTTTTTGTTGTCTGCGTTTACCGCCGCAGCGGCCGGTTCCATTGGTGGCGTGATCTCAGATCGCGTGGGGCGCAAACCGCTGATTGTGCTCGGTTGGGGCGCCTCGATTACCGCCTCACTGGCAGCGCTCGCAGCGGGCGATAACACGTTGGTTGGCCTCGCTGCCTTTGTCGTGATCAGTGGTCTCGCAGCGATTGGCCACGGTGCAGATACCGCCCTCGTCGCCGACCTCGTGCCACCCGAGGCGCGAGAGCGTTCGTTTGCCGCGGTACGGCTGACGGGGAACTTGGGTGGCGTGCTTGGCCCATCGATCGGCGCGCTCGCCCTCGTGCTCTACGGCTGGAATGGGTTGTTTATTACCGCGGCAGCACTCGGCATCGCTGCGACGGCAATTGGCATTCGCTACCTTCCCGCAACCGGCGACTACACCCCGCCTCGAAATGAGCGAATCCGAGGCGCCTGGCGTGTACTGCTGACCGACGTGCGCTACGGCGTCTTCTGGTGCGTGAGCGTTCTGCAGTACGTCATTTACACGATGTACGAGACGCTACTGCCAATCTCGTTGACACAGTCGTATGGCTATAGCGCTGCGTCATGGGGCCTCCTGGCGGGCATCAACCCGCTTCTGGTGGTGTTGTTCCAGCTGCGCATCACACGCGCATCGTCGCGCTACCCGCGGGTGGGCATTCGGCTGGCCATCGCCACGTTGCTGATGGGGCTGCCGTTCTTGCTGCTCGAGGTTTCGAGTGCTCTGCCCGTTGTCATTCTGATCATCGTGGTCTTCGTGGTGGGCGAAATGTTGTGGGTACCAACCGGGCAAGCCGTGGCCGAGAGAATGGCGCCCGATTCGATGCGGGGCGCGTACCTCGGTGCATTTACGGCGACGAGTGGCGTGGCGTTTGCCCTCGGACCACTGGCGGGTTTGCAGATTCGTGCCGCAGGTGGAACGGGCGCCGTCTGGTACGTCGTGGCCGTGATTGCCGTCATTGCCGCACTGATTACGCTGGCTGTCGTACGGGGAATGCCGGGTCGACCGGCGTCCCCATTTGCCCACTCAACGTAGACTGCCGCATCTAGTGGAACGCCGCGACTCGATCCGGAACATCGCGATCGTCGCGCATGTTGACCATGGTAAGACGACTCTCGTCGACGCCATGCTTTGGCAGTCCGGTGCCTTCCGTGTCAATCAGGACGTTGGCGAGCGCGTCATGGACTCGAACGACCTGGAGCGCGAGAAGGGCATCACGATCCTCGCCAAGAACACGGCAATTCGCTACGGCGACATCAAGATCAACATCATTGACACCCCGGGCCATGCCGATTTCGGTGGCGAGGTCGAGCGCGGTCTGACGATGGTCGATGCTGTTGTGCTTCTCGTCGACGCGAGCGAGGGGCCGCTACCGCAGACCCGTTTCGTGTTGCGCAAAGCGCTTGAGGCCGAGCTTCCCGTGATCCTCGTCGTCAACAAGGTCGACCGTCCCGATGCCCGTATCGCCGAGGTACTTGACGAGACGTACGCGCTGTTCCTCGACTTGGACGCGACTGAGAAGCAGATCGATTTCCCGATCGTGTACACGAATGCGCGTGCTGGTCATGCCTCGAACGAGGGTCCCGACTCGTTGACCGAGAGTCTCGTGCCGTTGTTCGACACGATCATCAAGCACGTCCCCGCACCTGAGCACGATCCAGAGCATCCGTTGCAAGCACTGGTGACGAACCTCGACGCCTCGCCGTACCTCGGCCGTTTGGCGCTGTGCCGCATCCGCCACGGGCACCTCCGCAAGGGCGAGACCGTCGCCTGGTGCCGCGCTGACGGAACGATTGAGCACGTCAAGTTGACCGAACTATTTGTTGCCGAAGAGCTCGAGCGCGTCCCGACGGACGAGGCTGGCCCAGGTGACATTGTCGCGATCGCTGGTATCCCCGAGGTGACGATTGGCGAGACCATCGCCGACCTCGCCGATGCCCGCCCACTGCCCGTCCTTGCCGTCGACGAGCCGAGCCTGTCGATGACGATCGGTATCAACACGTCGCCGCTGGCAGGCCAGAGCGGGACCAAGCTGACGGCCACGATGCTGAAGAACCGCCTTGATCAAGAGCTGATCGGCAACGTGTCGCTTCGCGTCACACCGACGGAGCGCCCGGATGCGTGGGAGGTCCAGGGCCGCGGCGAGTTACAACTGGCTGTGCTCGTCGAGACGATGCGCCGTGAGGGTTTCGAATTGACGGTCGGTAAGCCGCAGGTTGTGACGCGCACGATTGACGGCAAGCGCCACGAGCCGATGGAGCGCCTGGCAATTGACGTGCCGGAGGAGTTTGCCGGCGTCGTGATTCAGCTGCTCGGTATCCGCAAGGGTCGCATGGAGCAGATGGTCAACCACGGTACGGGTTGGGTGCGGATCGAAGAGATCGTGCCGGCTCGTGGCCTGATTGGTTTCCGCACCGAGTTCTTGACCGAGACGCGAGGCACGGGCCAGCTTCACCACGTCTTGGAAGGCTTTGAACCGTGGCACGGCGAGATCCGTTCGCGTGGCAATGGTTCGCTGATCGCAGATCGTCAGGGGCCCGTCACAGCGCACGCGATGTTTACGTTGCAGGAGCGCGGCGAGATGTTTGTCGAGCCTGGCGTGATGGTCTACGGCGGCATGGTGATTGGCATCAACGCTCGTAGCGAGGACATGGATATCAATCCGACGCGTGAGAAGAAGCTGACGAACATGCGCGCGTCGAGTGCGGACGAATTGGTCCGCCTGACGCCTGCCCGCCACCTGTCGTTGGAGCAGTCGCTCGAGTTTATTGCCGAGGACGAATGCGTCGAGGTCACCCCCGACGCGGTCCGTCTGCGCAAGGTTCAGCTTGATCCCAACAAACGAAGGCAGGCGGACAAAGCCCGGAAGGGCCTCTAAGGAACCCAAAGCGCCTTCTCCGGGCTTTGAGGCGAGTGAG
>JBAXOM010000022.1:0-22640 GCA_037133215.1 Thermoleophilia bacterium
ACCCGCCATGCCTGGCTAGCCCACTCCCCCGGAGGCTCCCAATGATCGTTCGCCCGAATGGCGACACTGCCGAGATCGTGCTGCAGGTCGACCACGCCGTCATCTCGGGCCAGCTCGCAGAGGCGTGGGCCGGCGAGGTCACCGCGCGCGACAGCCTGCTCGTGGCTGCGCGACTGCACGACATTGGTTGGCGCCACTGGGAGGCCGAGCCGCGCCTCAACACCGACAACGACCAGCCAACGAACTTCCTCAACGTCCAGATCGACGAGCACCTGCGGCTCTATCGACTCGGCATCGAGGAGGTCGCGGCGGTCGATCCGTACGCGGGCCTCTTGGTCTCGATGCACTCGGCGGGCATCTACACCGGCCGCTACGGCACCCAGCCCGCGCTCAAGCTGACGCGCGCTCCCGATGTGCAGTCGCTCGTCGACGACTTCGTTGCCGAGCAAGAGGCGCGCTACGAAGCGGTGCGCGATGGCCTCGACGTCTCGCAAGACGAGCTCTGGCGCAACTACCTGCTGCTCCAGGTCTTCGACCGGCTCTCGCTGCGCGTCTGCCTCGGCGACCCGGCTGGCCCTGGCCCGATGGAGGTCGTGCTGCCCGACGAGCAGATGCTCTTTATCGCAGCCGAGGGCGACGATCAGACAGTTGCACCATGGCCGTTTGTCGTCGACCAGTTGACGATTGCCGTACCGACTCGCACGATCCCCCTGACGGGGTATGCCAACGACGACGCTCTCCGCACGACGCTGGAGCAGGCCGAGGTCGAACACCGCACCGTTACGCTCCGCCCTGTCTCCTGAGAGGACACGCCACCATGCATTGGAATCCCTTTATCACCTGCGCTGTCACCGGAGCCGGGGCGTCGCAAGGCGTCCACCCCGACCTACCGATTACGCCGGAGCAGATTGCCAAGTCGGCCATCGATGCCGCCAAGGCGGGCGCAGCGATCGTGCACTGTCATGTGCGCGAGCCAGAGACGGGCGAGCCGTCGCGTCGCGTCGATCTCTATCGCGACGTCGTCAGTCGCATCCGCGAAGCCGACGTAGACGTGATCGTCAACCTCACCACCGGCATGGGCGGCGACCTCCTCGTGGGCCCGAACGGCACCGACACGCCGCTGCCTGGCAGCGACCTGATTGGCCCCGACGAGCGCATCGCCCACCTGCACGACACCCTCCCCGACATCTGCACGCTGGACTGCGGCAGCCTCAACTTTGGCGACGGCAACATGGTCTATGTCGGTACGCCCGACTACCTACGCATCGGCGCCGAGAAAATCCGCGCGCTCGGCATCAAGCCCGAGCTGGAGTGCTTCGAGCTTGGCCACCTCTGGTTCGTCAACAAGCTGGTCGAAGAGGGCCTCGTCGACGATCCGCCGTTCGTGCAGGTCTGCCTTGGCATCCCATGGGGTGCACCCGCGACGCCGCGGACGATGCAGACGTTTGCCGACTCGATGCCGCCGAATGCGGTCTGGAGTGGCTTTGCCATCAGCCGCCTCGAGATGCCGTTCGTCGCGCAGGCGATGCTGCTCGGCGGCAACGTGCGCGTCGGCCTCGAGGATAACCTCTACATCAGCAAGGGTGAATTCGCCTCGAATGCGCAGTTGGTCGAGCGCGCCGTCACGATCATCGAGAGCCTTGGTGGCACGGTCGCCGGACCTGACGTCGCGCGCGAGCGACTTGGCATCGCCAAGCGCTAGCGGTCTCGCCACTCCGGCTTGCGCTTCTCGGTGAAGGCCGCCACGCCTTCAGCGAAGTCCTCTGTGCTTCGAAGCAGGCCATAGGCGAGACCTTCGAGTTCCATCCCAATGCTGAGCGACGTATTTGGAGCCTGATTGAGAACGCGCTTGAGGGTGCGGAGCGCGACAGTGGGACGGGCCGCCATGTCGTCTGCCAACGCTGCCACAGCCGCGTCTAGCTCGGCCCGTGGGTGCACCTCGGTCAGTAGGCCCCAACGATGCGCCTCATCGGCCTTCAAACGCCGGCCGCGCATGACCATGTCTTTCGCACGCCCCAGGCCAACCATCTGCACGATCCGTTGAGAGCCACCGGACCCGGGGATCATGCCAAGCGAGATTTCGGGCAAGCCAATCTGCGTATCGTCAGCCGCAATGCGAAAATCACAGGCCAGCGCAAGCTCGAGACCGACACCAAGGCAATATCCATGCAACTGAGCAATCACCGGCTTAGGGCATCGCTCGGGCGCAGCAACGTTGTCATGAAGGTGGCTGATCCACTCGGGATCGACCTGCATAAACCCGGCGATATCACCCCCGGCGGTGAAGGCCTCATCACCCGCTCCGCGCACCACGATGCAGCGAACGCGGTCGTCGTTGCCGAGCTCTTCGAAGGCCCGGGCGATTTGAGCACGCGCCGTCACCGCGACGCGATTCATCTTGCCTGGAACATCGAGCGTCAGAGTCGCGACGCGACGCGCTTCGTCGAGTTCGACGCGGAAGCCTTCGTATTCAGTCATTGCTCCTCCTTCAGGAGTCGTCGGAGAAGCTTGCCCGAAGCGCTCTTGGGTAGCTGATCCACAAAGATATAACGGCGCGGCCGCTTGAAGCGCGCTAGCTCGGTGGCGGCTAGACAATAGGCATCTAATTCATCGTCGCTAACAGCAGCGGAGGCGACGATATATGCGGTGACGAGGTGGCCGAGGCGTTCATCGGGAGTGCCGATGACGGCTGCCTCCAATACCGCGGGGTGACGAACGAGCAGCTCCTCGATCTCAAGCGGGTGGACGTTCTCACCACCAGAAATGATCATGTCGTCGATGCGACCAACAATCCAGAGGTCGCCATCTGCATCTTCTTGCGCGAGGTCACCAGGAAAGTACCAGCCGTCACGGATCTGCTTGGCATCGGCATCGGGGCGCTTCCAGTAGCCAGTGAAGGCCTCGTCGGATGCCAGCGAACAGACGACTTGACCGACCTCTCCCGGCGCGACAACGTCGGTTGGGCTGGCCTCAAGATCGGGTCGAACGAGACGAATCCGCTCGTTGACCCCCGGGCGACCGGCACAACCTGGTTTTGCGCGCTGGTCGCTGTGGACGGTGAACGTGTAGATCTCGGTCGATCCGTAGTGATTGACAAACACGTCGGGGTCGAACATTGCGACGCAGCGTTGGGTCAAAACACCCGTCATCGGCGCTCCCGCGTAGGCGATGCGTCGAACCGATGACACGTCACGCGGAGCCGCCTCGTGCGCCAGCGCCAGGTCATGAAAGAGCGTTGGTGCGAGGTAGAGGCACGTCAGTTCGTCGTGCAGTACGAGGTCGAGGGCGCGGCTGGCGTCCCACTCTTCCATCAGGTGGAGGCTGCCACCGACCAGCGTCATCGCGAGCATCGAGCGCTGCCCCATCGTGTGGTACAGCGGCATCACTCCGAGCGTGCGTTCGCCAGGTCCGTACCCACACTGTGCAACGTGGGCGATCGACGCGGCTCGCTCGGCCGCATGGGAGCGCGGCACGCCCTTTGGATTTCCGGTCGTCCCCGACGTGTAGAGCATCAGTGATGGTTCGCGCTCATCGACATCGGTTGCCTCAGCGAGCGGAGCGGCAGCCTCGAGATCGGCGAACGGCGTACCTCTTTCGGCACCTGCGACAGCAACAATCGGGATCCCCTCGACGAGCTCTGCGACATCAATCGAGTCAGGTTCGATCACGAGCAACGCAGACTCCGCATCCTGGACGCAGTAGTGAAGTTCGACGGGACGCAATCGCCAGTTGAGGGGGACAAAGACGCCGCCAAGCCACTGTGTTGCCCACCAGAGGATGACGGTCTCCTCGCGATTACGAAGCGCGACGGCAACACGGTCCCCTTGGCCAACACCGAGCGCTGCCATGCCGCTGGCAACGCATTTCGCCCGTTCGAAGAGTTCGGCGTAGGTGAGTCGGCGGTCGCCGTTAGCGAGAGCGACCGCCGCAGGGTGCCGCTCCGCACAGCCGATTAGATGTTCGGCAAAATTCACAGTGCCCGCTCGGACTCGGGCGGCAAACCGGCCGCGTCGGCAATCGCTTCGATGATCCCTACGTACCCCGTGCAGCGGCAGAGGTGCCCAGACAGCAGGTCTGCGATTGCTGCCCTACTTGTTAGTTCGCCGCGCTCAAGCGCTTCGGTAGCCGTGGCGAGAATGCCCGGCGTACAGAATCCACACTGCAACCCGTGGTGCGTCGAGAAGGCCGCCTGCAAGGGACTAAGCTTGCCGTCGGCGTCTGCTAATCCCTCGACGGTGCGGATCTCGCAGCCATCGACCTGAACGGCGAGCAGCAGACAGGAACGTGAGGCGACTCCATCGACGAGGACGGTGCAGGCTCCACAGACGCCGTGCTCACAACCAACGTGGGTGCCACGCAAGCCAAGGTCGTGACGAAGGACGTCGGAAAGCAGGCGGCGATCTTCGATGTCGCGTCGGTACGTGCGACCATTGACCGCGAACTCGACATTCATGCCAGTGCCTCCGCGAGCGCTCGAACGACGAGCGTGCCGACAAGCGATCGTCGGTAGGCCGATGGTGCGTGCGGCGAATCGGGCGGATCCACTGACTCAGCGGCGAGCGAGCGTAGTTCGTTCGGTGGCACACCGGCCACGATCGCGGCCTCAACCATGGTTAGGCGAATAGGACGATCGGACACTGCCCCAGCGGCAACCCGTGCTTCGACGACGCTGCCGTCCTCTAGACGCACCGCGAGCGCAACGATCGCCATGGCGTAGTCGCCGTGGCGTTGGGCAACTTCGCCAAAGCCGAAGTGCCAACCAGCGCCGAGCACAGGAAAACGCACTGCGGTCAGAATCTCGTCGTCACCGAGTGACGAGGTGAGGTACGCAACGAACAGGTCGGCTGCTGATACGAGACGGGTGCCGTCGAGACCGACAACGACCGCCTCGCCGTCAAGACATGCCAGCACGCACGGCAATTCGGCTGCCGGATCGGAGTGGGCGATGGTGCCACCGACCGTGCCGCGGTTACGTGTCGTCGTGTGCCCGACGTGTGGCAGTGCGAGCCCCAACAGTGGACACGCTGCGAGCGCCGCGCGATCGCGTTCAAGCGCACGTTGCGTGGTCATGGCTCCGACAGTCACGGCCGTGTCCGTCACCTCGATACCGACGAGCCCGGCAACGTCGCGAAGATCGACCAGCACATCGGGAGTGGCGAGTCGAAAGTTGAGCAGAGGCATCAGTGACTGGCCCCCTGCCACGACCTTCACGTACCCGCCCGTCGCGAGCAGCCGACAGGCCTCGTCAATCGTGGACGGTCGCTGGTAGACGAGTGGCGCAGGCTTCATTCCGCCTCTCCCTGCAACAGTGCCCAAACGCGTGCGGGCGTGAGTGGAATCGGGACCGCATCTACGCCAATCGCGTCGGCAACAGCATTTGCGAGACAGGCCGGTGCGCTCATCGTATTGCCCTCACCAAGCCCTTTGGCACCGAGTGGCGTGGTCGGCGACGGCGTCTCGATCGCGCGGTGGCGTACCGGGGGCAACTCGGTCGCGGTCGGTGGTAGGTAATCGAGGAACGAGGCCGTCATCAGATTGCCGTCCTCGTCGTAGCGGTGCTCTTCGAGGAGCGCAGCCCCGAGACCGTGAGCGAGTCCACCCATCATCTGCCCGTCGGCGATCAGCGGGTTGAGGATGCGGCCCGCGTCGTGCACGGTCGCGTAGCGCAGCACTTGCACCTGTCCGGTCTCGGCGTCAACCTCGACGATGGCCACATCGGCAATGAAGCCGTAGACCGCCGAGGTGTTGCAGCGATCATCTGCATCTGGCTCAGGTAGTGGGATCGTGTAGGTCGCGGTCAGAGCGAGTCCACCGACATCGCCGACAGCGCCGGTGCCGGCCGGGTTCCAGTGGGCACCGCCCGCGAGCCTCCTCAGACTTACCGTGCGCTCGGGGTCATCCGCACAGCGTGCTTTGCCACCGCTCAGTACGACAGCCTCTGGCTCGCAACCTAGTTCGACGGCGGCAAGCGTCCGCAGGCGGTCAGCGAGAAGCGTCGCCGCCTGATGGATCGCACTTGCAACGACGGCCGAGAAGCGCGACGAGTAGTTGCCACTCGAGACGGTCCAGGGGTTCGCCGAGGTATCGGCTTCGGTGCGCACATCAATATCCTCGAGCGACACGCCGAGAGCGTCAGCGACAATCTGAGCCGCAACGGTCCGATGACCCTGCCCTTGGGGTGTTGACGTAAACCGTACGGTGACACCCCCGTGCGGCCCCATCGCGATCGAGACGCCTTCACTATTGCCGGTCTTCGGAAGGCCTTGCGCACGTACCTCTGCGGGCTGAGCGAGGCTGATGTAGCCCATGTTCGAGACGCTTGGCTCGACGACGACCGCTAGACCAATCCCCACCAACCGTCCCTGCGCCCGCTTCGCATCGCGAAACGCCAGTAGTTCGTCGTAGTCGACAAGTTCGAGGACCTCATCAAAGCAGCGGCGATAGTCCCCAGAGTCGTATACGGCTCCAGCCGCTGCTCGGTACGGCATCTGCTCTGAGCGAACCAGGTTACGGCGGATCAACTCGGCGTGGTCGAGGCCTAACTCGCCAGCCGCGATCATCATCGTACGCTCGAGTGGGTAGTAAAGCTGGGGTCCACCGAAGCCACGATTGAGCCCGGTTGGAGCCCGATTGGTCACCACGACACGCGAGCGTACGGCAAGATTTTGTACGTCGTAGGCGCCTGTCAGGCAGCCATGCATGCGGTACAGCGTCGCTGGTTCGGGTGCGCGTACGTAGGCGCCGACGTCATCGAGTAGGTCCAAGTCGAGTGCAACGAGTTTGCCATCGGCATCGAAACCAGCTGCGATCTCGGTCAGGCGCTCAGTCGCAGACGATGAAGCGAGCAAGTGTTCGCCGCGGTCCTCCGTCCAGCGCACCGGGATGCCGAGCACCCGACTGACCGCCGCCATCAGCACGACGTAGACAAAGACTGCGGACTTGATGCCGTAGGACCCACCGCTTGCCGGCGGCGTGCAGAGGCGCAGCTTCGACGCGGGAATACCAAGTGCAGCAGCCGCGACACCGTGCAGCGTGAATGGTCCTTGAAAATTCGCCCACGCATCAACGCCACCCCGCGACTCGTCCCAGTTAGCGATCACGCCGTAGGTCTCGACGGGCGTCGCGCTGTTGCGCGGGTGTCGAAACCGACGGCGCACAACAAGCACCGCGTTGGCAAATGCCTGCTCGGGGTCGCCATAGCGAAACGTGCGGTCCGAGACAACGTTGGAGGTCGTCGCGGCGTGTAAGCGGATTGCCGTTGGCTCGGCCGCGCTTGCCGGATCGGCGACGACCGGCTGCGGGTCGTAGTCGACGACCACGAGCGCCGCCGCGTCCTCTGCAACGTAGCGATCCCGTGCCACCACGACCGCGACCGGTTCGCCGGCAAAGCGCACGCACTCGTACGCCGCTGGTCGATAGTCGATCGGCACGTCGAGCACCGATGGAAATGGCTGGGTAATCGCAGCGATCTCAGCTCCGGTAACGACGCCGATGACGCCATCCACAGCCAGCGCGGCAGACACATCAATCGACCGAATCTGAGCGTGTGCGAAAGGTGAGCGCACAATGGCTGCATGCCCTGCATGTGGCAGGGGATCAATGTCGTCGATAAACCACTCGCGACCTCGCAGTAACGGGTCATCCTCAACGCGAGTGATGCCGCGTCCGACCCAACTTGGCGTGGTCTCGGTTGCTGCCATCGGTTCCGACATAGTAAACACCAATCCGCTGAGCGGAACAAGATCTTGCGTTTGTTGGCCCACCCACCGTAGACTCCCGCCACGATGGATCCCGTACAGCGCACAACCGATCCACTCACCATGCTGCTCGAGAGCGTACGCGACGGTTCGCTCGGTCTTGACGAGGCTACGCGAGAGCTACGCGAACTGCCCTTTCGCAACCTCGGCTTCGCTCGCGTCGATAACCACCGCGAGCTGCGACAGGGCGCACCTGAGGCAGTGCTCGCCGAAGGCAAAACCCCGCACGAGGTCATCGCAATCATGGCCGCTCTCGCTGAGGGAACATCGTCGAGCGTCCTCGTGACACGCGTTGATGAGGCCTGTTTTGAGGCCGTGCTAACAGCGTATCCCGATGCGCAATTCCATCGGCGTGCCCGCTGTATTTGGCTCGAACGTGCGCTCCCCGAACCACTTGGACGCGTGGCGATCGTCTCGGCTGGTACGAGCGATGGACACGCGGTTCACGAGGCGCGCATTCGCGCAGAACTCATTGGCACCCACGTCGACACCTATGAGGACGCTGGCGTTGCAGGCCTACACCGCCTTCTCGACGTCCTTCCCGAGCTCGAGGATGTCGACTGCGTCATCGTCTGTGCCGGTATGGATGCCGCGCTCGCCAGCGTCGTCGGTGGCTATGTCGCGGCTCCCGTGATTGCCGTGCCGACGAGTACCGGCTACGGCGTTACCTTCGGTGGCGTGGCCGCACTGCACGCGATGCTCGCTTCATGTGCGGCCGGCGTCGCTGTCGTCAATATCGACGATGGCTTCAGCGCCGGGACGATCGCGGCCCGAATTGCCCGACGAGCCGCTGGCGAGGAGCGTGTCTGATGGGACACGACGGACACGACCACGACCACAACCACAAACACCACGCAACGGTGCTGCCGACAGCACGGGGCATCGTCTATATCGATGCCATCGGAGGAGCCGCTGGCGACATGTTGCTCGCCGCACTGCTCGATGCTGGTGCACCACTCGAGTCGGTCGAAGCCGCCGTCGGCTCGCTGGTGCCGGGACTCACTGTCACGGTTGGCCATACCGAACGACATGCGATTGGCGCCCGCACGGTCACTATTGTCGGTCCCGACGAAGGCCACGTCCATCGCACCTGGCGTGACGTCCGCGCCTTGCTTGACGCGGCCGACCTCGCGCCGCGAGCTGCCGCCCGTGCACACCGCGCTTTCGAGTTACTTGCTCACGCTGAAGGTCGCGTCCACGGCCAAGACCCCGAGGATGTGCAGTTTCACGAGGTTGGAGCCATCGACGCGATCGGTGACATCGTCGGCGTCTGTGCAGCGCTGGAGGCCCTCGGAGCCGATCGCATAGAGGCGAGCCCGCTTCCGCTCGGCCGTGGCGTCACGTCGGCCGCGCACGGGCAGATTCCATTGCCCGCACCGGCTGTTCTCGAAATTCTCCTAGGCGCGCCAATTGCCACGAGCCCCATCCAGGGCGAGACCGTGACACCGACCGGAGCCGCGCTGATCGCCGCCGTCACCGACGCCTGGGGAGGGGTTCCTGCGCTGCGACTCGGAGCGACCGGGTACGGGGCTGGACAACGCGACACGGCCGAGGTTCCAAACCTCGTGCGCGTCCTCGTCGGCTCGCCGCTTGCTTCCACGCGCGACGAAATCGCGATTGTCGAGGCGACAATCGATGACCTCAACCCAGAACTCGTACCCGACGCACTCGACGATGTGCGCAGCGCTGGCGCGCTCGATGTCTGGACCGCTCCCGTGGTCATGAAGCACGGCCGCCACGGCGTCACTATCACCGCGATTGCGCGCCCCACCGATCGCGAAGCCGTCGCAACCGCTCTGTTGCGTTCGACGAGCACTCTCGGCGTCCGCATCACCGACGGACATCGCATCGAACTTGACCGCGATTTCATCACGGTGGAGGTCCGCGGCCACGACATCCGTGTTAAGCGCGGGCTGCTCGATGACGCAATCGTCAACGTCGCACCGGAGCACCACGACTGTGTCGTTGTGGCGCGAGCACTCGGTGTACCCGTCAAGGAAATCTGGTCGGCCGCGCTCGCGCAGGCTCACGGTGCCGGACAATGAGCGCGCCCCCCACTCCCCACGCACTGACACTGCTCAGTGACCGGATCGTCGAACGGCTCGCCGGACTCGATGGGGCTGTCGTTGCGCTGTCAGGTGGTGTCGACTCGTCGGTGGTCGCCGCCTTGGCCGTCCGTGCCCTCGGCGAGCGAGCGCTCGCCGTGACTGCTGTCTCTCCGGCGCTCGCCACGGGCGAGCTCGATGGCGCCGCCAGCGTTGCTCTCACCGTTGGCATCAGGCACGAGGCGATCACGACGAATGAGCTGGCGCGCGCCGGCTATCGCGCGAACGGGCCAGACCGCTGCTATCACTGCAAGTCCGAGCTCTACGACAACCTCGCTGCGATCGCCGAGCAGCGCGGCTACGCAGCCGTGCTGTCGGGCGCGAACGCCGATGACCTCGGCGACTGGCGCCCCGGCCTGATTGCAGCGGAGGAACACGGCGTCCTGCATCCGTTGGTTGAGTTTGCCGTTGACAAAGACCACGTGCGGCTGCTCGCGGCACACCTGGGCGTACCCAACGCCAAGAAGGTCGCCAGCCCATGCCTTGCCTCGCGCATTCCACACGGTACGCCGGTCGACGCAGACACGCTGGCGCAGATTGATCGTGCCGAGCAGGCACTGCGTGCACTCGGGCTCGGACCACTGCGGGTCCGCCACTACGACGAGCTCGGTCGCGTCGAATTGAGCGAGGACGACCTCGCGCGTCGTGATCTGCTCGAGCCAGCGATCGTCGAGGCCGTCTCGACCGCTGGCTACACACGCGTGGAGATCAGCACCAAAGCCTTTCGGTCAGGAAGCCTGACGCGCCAATTCGTCGGCAACCTCCCACTCGCGCAGGTCGTTGAGCACCACTGATGGGACTGCTCGATCCGATTGACGAACACCTCTCGACAATGGGCGTCGGCGGTAGCCGTGCGCTCTGCTTTGGCGTCGTCTACGCCCCCTCCCCAATGGGTTTCGGCGGATGATCGACGAGGTCACTCGTAGCGCGACGAGCCTGGCATCCGTCGACCGCTCATTGCGATTACTCGAGGAACTCGCACGCTCTGGCGATCTCGGCGTCACCGAACTTGCCTCGCGGATCGGCGCCGGCAAGGCAACCGCTCATCGGCTTGTCAAGACGCTCGAGGCGCGCAACTACGTCGTCCAGAACGCCAATTCGACGTATCGGCTCGGGCCGCGCTGCCTCTACCTCGCCCAGGGCGTCGAGGCCGGGCTCGACCTGCGCAGCGCCGCTCTCCCGATCCTCGCGGCCCTACGGGATCGCACCGGCGAGACAGCACAACTAACCGTCTTCGATGAGGGCGACGTTGTCTACGTCGAGCAGGTCATCTCCCGCAAGCCTGTACGTAGCGTCGGCGAACTTGGCGGCCGCGCACCAGCATATTGCGTATCCGGCGGCCTAGCCCTGCTCGCGTTCGGACCACCGGAGAGTGTCGCCTACCTCACCGCCCGCGGCGAATCTTCGCCTACCCCAACAGCGAAGCAACGCTGGCTCGACCTTGATGCCGAACTCTCGACAATCCGTACAGCCGGCTACGCGGTCAACCGCGGCGGTTTCCAACCAGAGGTCGGTGGAGTGGCGGCACCAATCAAGGACGTCAACGGCATCGCCATCGCAGCCATCAGCACCTGCGTGCCTCTGTTTCGCCTCGACGCCGTTGGTGTCACCACGCTCGCGGAGGCCGTCACCTCTGCCGCCCGCGAAATGAGCGTGCTACTCGGGGCCGACGCCGGATAGTTCCGAGCCAGACCACCTGAGGGACTATCGAGACTGATACCCAGGACGGCGCGGCACTTTGGCGCTGGCAGCCGCAATTTGCTCCTCCGTTGGTCCGTTGTCGGCGAGTGACCGGAAGGCCTCAAGTACTGCACGCGGCGAGTTGCGGTGCCGGATCGCAGCCATCGTCAAGGGCTCTGAGAGAGCGCCACTGCAGTGCGCGCACGGCCAGTACAACCGTCGCGAAAGTTCGGCCGCCGTACCGGGATATTTTTTAAAGATATCGACCAGTAACGTCGAGCCAATGATGCTGAACTCGGTGGTCACGTGTCGGCCTAGTGCGTCGGGATCTCCACCGGCGGCGGCTCGTTCGGCGTCATCCGAATCATGTGGCGCGCGAACTGGTAGCGGGCGAAGGGCAAGATCACGACCTTCGCATCCGGCCCATGCTTTTCGAGCGCACGATCGAACGTCTCCTGGAGCGAGGTGCTAGCGGCAATACCGATCTCCGCCGCCATTGCGAGGTTCTCTTCCAGCGTCACCATTGTTAGGTGCTTGCGCGTCATCACCTCATAGATTGGCACCCAGATGCAGCCGGCCCACATCTGGATCGTGCGCGAATGGATATCGCGCAGCACGCGCTCGTAGCTTGCGGTCGTCGGTGGCATATATGGCGTCATTAGATCCATCAAAGCGAGACCCGGAAAATCACCAATCGCTGTGTGTACGCCGGGCGATGGCGAGCAATAAATGAGATCCCCGCCGTCCTTCAGAATCGGGTCAGCGCTCATGCAACCCCAGCCGGTGTGGAAGAAAAGATGGTCGGTCGGCGCAAAGACGCCGCAGACCACGATGTCCGCCTGCCCGTGTTCGGCGACCGGGCTATCGTACGCATAGATCTCGTTGAATCGCGTGATCGCTGCGACATGGGCCTCGGGGTGACGCCCGAAGATCAGCTCGATCGCGCGCCCGCGGGTGTCGAGAATCGCATTGAGTGTGCAGTCAAGGCCACACATCGTCGCCACCTCGTCGATATCTGCCCGCATCGGCCCGCCGAGCGCACCGTAATGCGTCTGCGGTGAGGGGACGAAGGCTCCATGGTTGGACTCGATCGTCTCGTCGGACACGACGCCTGGCATGATCAACTTGCCACCTCCGCCCGCGCCCCAATGGTTTGACTGCGCCTGACCGATCGTGATCGTGACGTCACGCTTCATCACTTCGTTGTGGAGCCAGACCGGTGTGCCACGCGATGAGACGCCGACGAAGGAGTAATTATCCGCTTCGCGTGGATCGTTCTGAAAGAACGGGATTCCCATTTGCTCCATGCGGGCGAGGTTCTCGCGGCCGATCTTCTGATCAATGTCTGACTCCGACATTGGGAAGACCTTGCCGTTGGCACAGACGACGACCGCATCCGTGACACCAGCCGCCTCGAGCTCGTCAAAGATGGCGGGCAAGATCTTCATCTGCGGCGTCGGCCGGAACTGATTGTCGATCACCACAGCGACGGACTTGCCACCCTTGATCAACTCGGCGAACGTCGGCCCACTCTGCGGGTTGCGAAGTGCGTGTCGTGCAGCCTCTAGCGTGCTCGCAGTGGGCTCCGGCTCGTTGGGACGAATATCTGCCATCAGGTTCTTGAGCGGGAACGACAACTCGAGGGTATCGCGATAGACCAGCGTGTCGTCGTCGGCCGACCCAATCGTCAGCGGGTCGATCGACTCGTACGGAATGATGGTGTGGTGTAGCTCGGTCATCGGGGGCTCCCGCGCGTAAGTAGGTAGGTGCACGCTAGCGTCCGAGAGGCCCTCTGGTCAACATTTCGGGCGCCGTTCCGACCAGCGGAACGATCGAGGCTCGTCGCCGCGACTGCGCTCGCTGCCACCGGTGAGCATTCGGCGGTACCGACGCAGAGTCGGCCGCCGCTTTGGGGGCCTGACCAATGCTGTACAACGGGCGGTGCAGTCCGCGCGCGCAAGGCGTGATTGTGACACATGCGTACGCTATCTTCAGTGCAATACGTACGCTAACTTTGAGGCATGGAAACGATGGCCAAGAAACACACCTCGCTCTACATCGACGAGCAACTGCTTGCGGATGCACAACGACTGCTCAGTACGAGTGGACCGACCGAAACCGTCAACCGCGCACTCAAGGAGGCGGTGGAACTTGAGTTGCGCCGCGGACTCCTCTCGACCCCGTTCGGTATCACAGAGGAAGAGCTCCAGGACATGCGCCACCAGCGCGGAGCGTACGAGCGACCGGTCGTATGAGTGCTCTGATCGACAGCTCCGGCTGGATCTGGGCCGAACGCAATCCCTCTGCTGCGGCGACAGGCAACCTGCTAACGGAGATCGAACACGGCACAGCGGGAACCTGCGACCCGGTGCGTCTCGAACTCCTACGCGGCGTGTCGAACCTGCGCCAGTTCGACACCCTCGACGCCCGACTTTCCGCTCTGCCAGATACCCCAATCGAACGTGAAGCCTTCCGGCTTGCTGCCGATATCCAACGCGCGCTCGCCAAGCGCTCCGGATCAAAGCATCGATCGATCCCTGTTGTCGACTTGCTGATCGCTGGCGCCGCAATCGCCGCCGAACAGGTCATCATCCATCGCGATCGAGACTTCGAAACGATCGCTGCGATCACGCACCAGCCACTTCGCTGGCTCGGACCCCGCTAATTCCGCGACGCCTAGCCCAAACACACCGACTGCGTCGTCGGGGCGCGGATACTCGAAAGACACGTCAACGAGATGTAGTCCACCGCCGCCCCTTCCTACGATAGGTAGAACGAATGAGCGTGACTATCCCCACGCTCGTCGCAGCACACCCTCGCGCACGGATCGCCAAGAACGTCGCGAACTCGTCGTTGACCGCGTGCGCAGAGCTGAGTACGGCGTCGTTTCGGTCGCCACGTCTGACGCGTCAATTCGTCAGTCGTCTCTCGATCGCGCGAACCGAGGAGCAGCGCTGATGGGAGTCTTCGATTCCCTCGACGAGTACCTCGCGACGCTCGGCACCGGCTGGGTATTTGTGCTTGTGATTGCAGTCGTACTCGGATTGCGCCACGCGACAGATCCTGACCACCTCACCGCGGTGCTCTCCCTCCGTCTCAAAGACAACCAGCGATCCCCGTATCGACTCGGCCTAGCCTGGGGCCTCGGCCACTCCGTGACGATGATCGCCGTCGGCATTCCGCTGATTCTTTTCGTTGATCACCTACCCATGGCGTTGCAGCAAGGCCTCGAGGTGGCGGTGGGTGTCCTGATCATCGTGCTCGCAATCCGCGTGCTGTGGGGCCTCGTAAAGTTGCGGGTCCACGCGCACGAACATACTCATCATGAAGTGGTCGTACACGACCATGCCCACGTCCAGAGTTCGCCTCCTCACGTACACGGCACCCGAACCCTGCGCAGCTCCTTTTCGATTGGTCTTCTCCACGGAGCAGCGGGCAGCGCCAGCATTGTCGCGCTGCTTCTGACACGGCTCGAGAACTCTACGCTCGCCTGCCTGTCGCTGGTCATCATTGCCGCCTTCTGCACGGTCTCGATGGTCACGTGCTCGTGGGCGCTCTGCCGCCTCCTCGATGGCAGCGAGCGACGTGTGGATCAGCGTTGGGTTGCTGGTATCGGCGGCAGCTTCGCGCTCTGCTTTGGCGTCGTCTACGCCGTCATGGCTGCAGGTCTCGTCGCCTGATCGTCGGGGTTACGCCATGCGACCACCGATCAGCCATGGCGCTGGATCGGACCTTGCTAACCAGTTGAACTAGCCGCGGTAGACGATCTCGCCGTCGACCATGGTCATCCGAATCGGGTTGGTGATCAACTCGTCGGGATTGCAGGTGACTGGATCCTCCGCGAAGGCGGTCAGGTCGGCGCAGTAGCCGATCTTGATTCGTCCAAGCCGATGTTCCTCGGAGATCGTGCGGGCAGCCATCGTCGTGTAGCCCTCGAGCGCGGCCAGACCGTCGATGTTTTGCGTGTCGAAGGCGTCGCGCTGGTAGCCGGGCGGTCGACGCAGCTGCGCTGAGGCCATGCCGATGCGCGGATCGAAGCGGGCGACAGGCCAGTCCGAGCCGAGCGCCACGATCGCACCGGACTCGCGCAGAGATCGCGTCGGGAAGGCGCGGTCGCAGCGACCCGTACCCATCCGTGTCGTCCAGTTGCAGGTGCGGGCAGGATCGAGCCACATCATGTGCTGCGTCTGCATCGAGGCGACGACGTTCTCGGCCGCAAAGCGCGGTAGGTCCGACAGCTGCAGCGTCTCGATGTGTTCGATGCGATGACGGATGCCTTCGTGGGCGCCAGCGTCGCGGTACGCGTCGAGCGCCTCTCGCACGGCACGGTCGCCACAGGCATGCGTCGCGCATTGGAAGCCCGCGTCGGCAAAGCGCTTGACGGCTTTGCGGTACTTGGCTGTGTCGGGCCAGAACGGCAGCAGCCCGTCGCCCTCAGAATCCGGCTCGCAGAGCCACGCTGTACCCGTGTCGATGACACCGTCGATGAAGAACTTGGCGACACCACCGCGCCAGCGGCGGCCGCGCGCATCGCGGTGTGGGACAAACGTCTCCCAATCGGCCTCAGTCATCTCGGGCGTGATCCAAAACGGCATCGTCAGGCGCGTGCGCAGCCGCCCAGAGGCCTCGAGTTCGCGCAGCGTGTCGAGCGTCGTCAGGTCGCCGTCCATGCCATGAATACCCGTGATGCCAACGGCCGCAAACTTGAGCATCTGCGCCGCATAGAAATCGAGCTTCTGCTCGTGCGAGAGTGGCGGCATGGCCGCTTCGACGAGACCGATCGCAGCCCATTCGCGCAGCTCGCCGGTCGGCGCACCCGTCGCGTCGCACATGATCTCAGCGTTCTCGGTAAACGTCCGAGGACCCGTGATGCCAGCAATCTCGAGCGCGCGCTGCGAGACAAGTGCGGTATGGAAATCCATGAACTTGATGAAGACCGGGCGACCACCAGCAGCCTCCTCAATCAGCTCACGATGGATCGGGCGACCTTGGAAGGCGTCGTAGAGCAGGCCCCAGCCAATCACCCACTCGTCCGGTCCCTTATCGGCGGCCTCGGCACGAATGCCGGCGAGTACGTCGTCCCAGGTAAAGGCGTCGAGCAGGTCTGCGCCACGCGCATCGAGTGCGCCCATCAACGGGTGGACGTGCGAGTCGGTGATGCCCGGCACCAACGCTGCACCCTGCAAGTCGATCACCTCGGCCGTGCCGGCCGTGGCGCGCAGCTCGGCATCCGAGCCGATTGCGAGGATCGCACCCGAACCAAGCGCGACGGCGGTGGCATGCGGGTTGGCGGGGTCGAGCGTGCGAACCTTGGCGTTGATCAGAACGGTCTCGATGGGCTGATGCATGCGTGGGTTGTAGCACGGCATCGAAATGTCCAGAAGGGGTCAGGCCCGATCTGGACATTCAGGGGAGCCATCATCACGAAGCGTGCGAAGATGAAAGTGCACCCCCTCCGGAGGTTCTTCATGGCCAGTCCCACTGTCGGCGACATCGCTCCCGACTTCGCACTTGCAGCTACGAACGGCACGTTTCGTCTCGCCGAGCATCGCGGGAAGACTGTCGCGCTGGTGTTCTATCCCGGCGACGACACGAAGGTCTGCACCAAACAGTTGTGCACGTATCGCGACGAGTGGGCCGAGTTTGCCGACCTCGACGCAACGCTCGTGGGCATCTCGGGCAAGGACCTCGCCTCGAAGGAGTCCTTTAGCGCCAAGTACGGGCTGACGATCCCGCTGCTCGCCGACCCCGACCGCAGCGTGGCCGCGCTCTACGGTGCGAAGGCGCCGATCATCGGAACAAAGCGCACGACCTTCGTGATCGACGGCGAGGGCGTGATCCGCTTTCGCCACGACTCGACGCTCGGTCTGACGTTCCTCTCCACCGCGGACCTCAAAGCCGCCATCGTCGCAGCCAACAGCACGTCTGCCGATTGACGGACTAAAGTCGGGTAGGCCGGATGTCGCGCGCTACTGCCACCCCCGCTCGTCCTCTCGCCTGCATCGTGATGGCCGGTGGCAAGGGCACGCGCATGCGCTCTGCACTGCCAAAGGTCCTGCATCCGATCTGGGGTCGCCCGCTGCTCGGCTGGGTACTCGCCGCCGTCCGTGAGGCCGGTGCAGACCGCATCGTCGTCGTCGTACCGCCGGCAGAAGCCGAGGCTGTCGCTGCCGTCGTTGGCGACGCGACGACTGTCGTCCAGCCCGATCAGCTCGGCACGGGCGACGCGGTGCGCTGCGCCGTGCCAGCCCTCGAAGGCTTCGCCGGCGACGTCCTGGTCGTCTCGGGCGACACGCCGCTCCTGACGGCGGAACTGCTCACCGATCTGCTCGCCGCCCATGTTGAGAGTGGCGCTGCGGGTACCGCCGCGACCTTCCGCGTCGCCGAACCGGGTGGCTATGGCCGTGTGCTGCGCACCGACGCTGGCATTCGCATCGTCGAGGCCAAGGACGCAACAGTCGCCGAGCTCGAGGTGACCGAGGTCAATGCCGGTCTGTACGTCTTCGACGCTGATGCCCTCCGCCCCGCGCTCGCCGGACTCACAAACGACAACGCGCAAGGCGAGTACTACCTGCCCGACGTCGTGCCTGCGATTGCCGCGACGGGGCTTGCCGTACGCGCCTCCGAAGTCGCCGACGCGTCGCTGCTGCTCGGCGTCAATACGCGCGTCGAGCTGGCCGAAGCCGCCGAACTCTTGCGCACCCGCATCGTCGAACAGCATCTTCTGGCTGGCGCAGGCATCGTCGATCCCGCCACGACCTACATCGACGCGACCGTCACGCTCGCCCCCGACTGCGTCGTCCACCCCTTCACGATCCTGCGGGGTACGACGAGCCTCGCCGCGGGTGCCGAGGCGGGTCCGCACAGCGTGCTGACTGACGCCGTGCTCGACTCCGGCGCACAGGCCGGACCCTTCGCTCACCTGCGCGCTGGTACGCACCTCCATGCGGATGCACGCGTCGGCGCCTTCGCCGAAACGAAGAACACGACGCTCGGTGCGCGCAGCAAGATCCCTCACCTCTCCTACGTTGGCGACGCGACCGTCGGCGAAGATTCGAACATTGGCGCCGGCAACATCACCGCCAACTACGACGGTACGAACAAGCATCAGACCACGATCGGTGACCGCGTTCGGACCGGTTCGGACACGGTTTTTGTGGCCCCCGTCGAGCTCGGTGACGATGCACTGACCGGTGCCGGGTCCATCATCACCGATGATGTACCGGCAGGCGCGCTCGGCATCGCCCGAGCACGTCAGGTCATCAAAGAGCACTACGCGAACAGGAAGCACGATGTCTGATTCCAAATTGTTCGAGGTACCTATCGAAGCGACGACACCATTGTCGTCGTTCGAGCATTCCCCGAACAAGCGCCTGATGATCTTTTCGGGCCGCTCGAACCAGGACCTGGCACAGCGCATCTCTGAGCGACTTGGTGTTGGCCTCGGCCAGACGACGCTCAAGACGTTCGCCAACGGCGAGATCTATGCGCGCTTCGAAGAGTCCGTTCGCGGCGCCGACGTGTTCCTCGTGCAGAGCTGCGTCAACCCCGTCAATCGCAACCTGATGGAGCTGATGATCATGGCCGACGCGGCCATCCTCGGCTCGGCCAAGCGCGTCACGGCGGTCATCCCGTGGTACCCCTATGCGCGCCAGGACAAGAAGTCTGCGCCGCGCGAGCCCATCACCGCCCGCCTCGTCGCTACGCTCCTGCGTGCGTCCGGTATCGATCGCGTCTTAACGATGGACCTTCACGCGGGCCAAGTGCAGGGATTCTTCGACGGCCCCGTCGACCACATGACGGCGCTGCCGATGTTTGCGCGCCACTTCCGCGACATGGGCCTTTACGGCGAGGGCACCGTCGTCGTCTCCGCTGATGCCGGCCGCGCCAAGCTGGCCACGCGCTTCGCCGAGATGCTCGACGCCGACGTCGCAATCATCGCCAAGCTGCGACCCGAGCATGGCAAGGCGCGCGTCGCCGCCATCATCGGCGACGTGGCCGGCAAGAAGGCGATCATCTCCGACGACATCATCGACACCGCCGGCACGCTCTGTGCGGGCGCCGAAGCCGTCCACCAGGCGGGCGCGACGCAGGTTGTGGCCTGCGCGACTCACGCGATCTTGTCGGAGCCAGCGCTGCAGCGCATCAAGGACTCGGTCTTGCACGAGGTGGTCGTCTGCGACACCGTGCCGATCGATCCGCGCGCCATCGACAGTCGCATCCGCGTGCTCCCCGTCGACGCGATCTTGGCGCAGACGATCGAAGAGGTCTTCCGCGAGGGCTCCGTCTCGAACCTCTTCGACGGCGAAAACCAACTGTTCTAGATACCCCAGTGGGCGCCCTTACATCGGCGTACTGACGGGTTGATTTCGAGCGACGCGCGCTGGTATGTTGGGCAACATGGCCGAACACACTGATCTGGACGAAGCCCCGGGTATCGACCGCCAGAGTTTCCTCGCCCGCACCGCAGCAGCCGCTGGCGCCCTTGGCCTCGGTGGCCTCGTTGGCCTCCCTGGCGTTGCTGGCGCAGAAACGAAAGCACGGCCGCGCAACCTCAACGGGATGAACGTCGTGATGTTCATCACCGATCAGGAGCGTGCGACGCAACACTTCCCGATCGGTTGGACGCAGAAGAACCTGCCGGGCTTTACGGCGCTCCAGAAGAACGGCGTCACGTTCAACAACGCCTTCACGAATGCGTGCATGTGCTCGCCCGCCCGCGCCACGCTGATGACCGGACTCTTTCCGGCGCAGCACCACGTCACGGCCACGCTCGAAGAGGGCATGCCGGTCGAGGACTTCCCAACACAGATTCCACTTTCGACGAACCTCACCAACATCGCCACCGTCATGACGGCCGCCGGCTATCAGGTGATCTATAAGGGCAAGTGGCACATCAGTAAGTACAACCCAACCGTTGGTCATTGGACGCCTGCCGACCTGCAGGCCTACGGTTGGCAGCGGTGGAACCCCGACGACGCGGGCGCCGACCAGAGCATCCCTGAGATGGGTGGTGGGCAAGCACAGAACGACGCGCGCTACATGGGTTCGGAGACAGATGACTACACGGACGGCAACGAAGGCATCCTGCAATTCATCAAGTCCCCAACAGCAAAAGAGAAGCCGTTCTTTCTCATCATCTCGCTCGTCAATCCGCACGACGTGCTTGCGTATCCGAACAATTTCACGGATGCCGGCTACAGCGACGTCTGGCTAGAAGGTGACATGCATCTACCAGTCACCAACGGCGAAGATCTCTCCACGAAGCCCAACGCACAGGCCTTCTTTCAGAAACTCTCGATGGCGCTCGGGCCAATCTGGTCGCACCGGAGAAGACTGAACTACCTCAACTTCTACGGCAACCTGATCAAGTGGTCCGACGAGTATCTGGTCAACGTCATTGCGGCACTCAAGGATTCGAAACAGAGCCCCGACCCCAACTCGAAGTCGAGAGAGACCCTGTTCGACAACACCGTGATCATCCGCACGTCCGATCACGGCGAGATGGGGCTCACCCACGGCAACATGATCCAGAAAAGCTTCAACTTCTACGAAGAGACGATTCGGATCCCGATGATCTGGTCGAGCCCGAAGCTGTACAAGCGCGCCTTCCAGACCGACGCGCTGGTGTCGCACATCGATCTCCTGCCAACCCTTGCCAGCCTCTTCAGCGCGCCGGAATCGGCCCGGGCAGCGTGGCAAGGCGTCGACTACTCGTCGCTCGTACTCAACCCCAATGCCAAGCCCGTCCAGGACGAGATCATCTTTACCTATGACGACTCGCAGTGCGGCCAGAAGCAGGGCCCGTACGTTCCGCCGCCGCAACACATCGTCTCGTTCCGCGAGAAGCGCTGGAAGTTTGCGGAGTATTACGACGCCGATGGCCACGTGCCGAGCCAATTCGAGATGTACGACCTACTGACCGACCCACTCGAGGTCAAGAACATCGCGCACAAATCGTTCCCTCGGACAGATGCGCAGAAGCGCCAGTTCAAGCGCCTGTACCTGAAGCTCCAGCGGATCAAGTCGACGCGACTCCAACCGCTGACGTAGGAATCGTTGGCTGAGACCACGCGGGTGATCTCAGCCAAACCTCCCGACGGCGTGCCCGCTTACGACAACTGACGGGGCAATGCTGGAACCGCTACAGTCGTGAACATGACTGAGCACAGCGACGACCTCGACACCCCCGCCATCGATCGTCAGAGTTTCTTGGCTCGCACCGCTGCTGCCGCTGGCGCACTCGGTCTCGGCGGACTACTGGGCTTGCCTGGCATTGCAGGCGCAGCCACTACGACGCCTCCGACAACCCTCAAGGGCATGAACGTCGTGATGTTCATCACCGACCAAGAGCGCGCGATCCAGCATTTCCCGATCGGCTGGGCGCAGGAGAACATGCCGGGCATGACACAACTCCAGCGCCACGGACTGACGTTCAACAACGCCTTCACGAACGCCTGCATGTGCTCGCCGGCTCGCTCGACGCTGATGTCCGGCTACTTCCCCGCGCAGCACGGCGTGAAGTACACGCTCGAGGCGAACATGACCTCTCCGACGTACCCCGATCAGGTACCGCTCTCGACGAGCCTCGCGAACATCGCGACGGTCATGTCGGCCGCCGGCTACAACGTGGTCTACAAGGGCAAGTGGCACTGCAGCAAGCCGCCTGGGCAATCTACGAATCCTGATGTCGCCTGGACATCGGCAGACCTCAACGCCTACTCCTTTAATCGCTGGAACCCGAACGACGCCGGCGCCAACCAGAGCTTCCCCGAGATGGGTGGCGGCACAGCGCAGAACGACGCGCGGTTTATCGGTAGCCAGACGACGAACTACACCGACGGCAACGAAGGTGCTCTGCAGTTCATTAACTCGTATGCGGCGACGCAGCAGCCGTTCTTCCTGATCGTCTCGCTCGTCAATCCGCACGATGTCCTCGAGTATCCGAAGAGCCTCACGGACGCCGGCTACGACACCACATGGGTCGAAGGCGACATTGGCCTGCCGGCCACCGTCAATGAGGACCTCTCGACCAAGCCACGTGCGCAGCAGATCTTCCTCAAACTCTCGGCTGGGCTGGGCGTGCTCAACACGGCCA
>JBAXOM010000023.1:0-22592 GCA_037133215.1 Thermoleophilia bacterium
CCCAGGCCATCGCACAGAAGAGGGTACGATTACGACATGAGTGTCACAGAAGACCGCGAAATCATCGCTGCACGCGACCTTCTCGCACGGTATGCAGACACGTACGAGGTGCCAGCGGGTGCGCCGATCCCCGTCGACGAGATCGCCGAGTCGTACCTCGGACTGCTCGTCCAGACCGCGCCACTCGAAACCGGTGTATCGGGGATGTTGCTGCTGCGCGAGCGGGAGATCCGCGTCAATGCGGTTGAGTGCGAGAAGTGGCCCGTTCGCCGGCGCTTCACGATCGCTCACGAGATTGGCCATTGGGAACTCCACGCCGACGAGGTGACGACGAACTTCATCTGTCGACTCGGCGACATCACGAGTGACGAGAAGCAGGACAAGAAGAAGTCACCCGACTACCTCCGTGAGCGCGAGGCGAATCGCTTCGCCGCCGAACTCCTCATGCCAGAGGAGCGCATCCACGCGGACGTGGATCAGCATGGCCCCGACGTCGTCAAGGCGGCCGAGCGTTTTGACGTGTCGCCGTTAGCGATGGCCTGGCGGCTCTACAACTACAAGTACATCAGCACATTGCCTCGGCCCACGGATTACGCCGGCGCGGTTTAGGGTGACGCGGCGCTAGACGCCGAAGAGCTCGTCGACGCGACGCTCGTCGGCCGTTGGCTCGGAGGGGGAAGCCATCATGGCCTCCATCATCACGTTGCCATCGAGATCGTCGAAGCCATCGCGCTTAAACGACACGCTTGGGCTGAGCGGCCCAACCGGGTTGAGGCGCGTGGCAGCAAGCAGGTCGCGCATACCACCCAGGACGTCGCCGAGCGCGTCGACTACCGACGTCGAAATGCGGCGAGGATCGAGCTGTCCCGTCTCAATCTCGTGATACCGCTCGCGCACGCGCTCTTCGCCAGCGGGCGACGAGATGCCGAGACGCTCTGCCAAGGCGGTGACAAGAGCCGGGCGTTTGATGCCCTGCGCGTGTCGAGCCTCGGTCAGGATCTCGGGCCACGAGCGCGCATCAAACGCGGGTGTCATGGCCAACGCCTCGATTGCCTCGCTGCTTGGTGACGCGGGGCCATGGAGCGTCAGCGAAAGCTCAACCATCTCGACGAGCTCTAAACGATCGTCGCCCGCACTGTCCAACAACCGATCGACATCGGCCGAGCGGCCCTCGTCGAAGGCTCGGAGCGTCTCCGCCAAGAGATTGCCGAGCTGAATATCGCGTTCGTCCATCACGAACCCCATTCTTGCTGGTCGGCCGCCTCGCGCATGCGTTTCAGCGCGCGCCAACGAATCTGGTGCAGGTTATTTGGCTCAATTTCCAGCTCGGCCGCGACCTCAGAATCCGGCACATCAGCTAATTCGCGCTCGATAATCAGACGCTCGCGATCGCTCAAGACAGACATCAGTTGGTCGATTTCTGCTCGGTCCAAGATCGTCGACATCGTGCTATCCGTGTGAGGCTGACGGTAGTCCTCGATTTCCTCGACCGTGACCGGCTGACTCGCCTCGTGCCGCTGCACATCGCCGTACGCGTACAACGCCATCTGATTGAGTAGGCCAATCATGTTGCGTGGCTCGTCCTGTCGGAAGTACACCCACTTGATAAAGCGCAACTGGAGATGACCCAGTACCTCTTCCGCCTCATTGCCACGCGCACGCTTACGCGAAATCGCCCGGGCCTGCTTCTCGTAGCGCAACCAGAGTTCGGCAGCGAGGTTCTGCGCCGTCCGAAGGTCGCCGGTGCCATGGGCCACGCGCGCACGACGCACAAGGTTGGCGTCGTAGACAGAGGGATCATCCATGCGTGCGCATCTTGCCGTGCCTGCCGGTCGTGCGGATGTTGCCGGTCATGAGGAAAGGGAGCGCGGGTTTGCGAACTGCACATGTTGCGGAAGGGTCGGCCGTGTGGGCCGACCGCTTACGCGGTTACGACGAGAAGTCGAGCAGTACCTTGCCGACCTTGCCGGGCGATTCCATGTGCGCGAGGGCATCAGCAGCCTCGTTCCATGGAAAGGCTCGGTCGATGACGGGCTTTAGGCGACCATCGTCGAAGCAGCGTGTCAGCTCGTGGTGGAAACGCTGAATGGCATCGGCCTTCTCTTCAATCGGCCGTGCTCGTAGCGTCGTGCCGAACACGGTGGCGCGCTTCGTCATCAGGTCGCGGAGCATCACCTCGGTCTTCTGACCGGCGCCAATACCGACGATCGCGATCCGACCCAGACGCGCGAGAACCGCGACATCGCCGGGAAAGTTTGGTGCGCCGACGAGCTCGAGCACAACGTTTGCGCCCTTGCCGCCCGTCTTCTCCAGCACGGTGTCGGTCCAACCCTCGCTGTCGATCGCCTCGCCACCAAAAGCCTCGATCGCAGCGCGACCTGCCGCATGGCGCGAAACACCAATCACGCGTGCGCCCATTGCGACACCGATCTGGACGGCAGCAGAGCCAACACCACCAGAGGCGCCATGCACCAACAGCGTGTCGCCCGGGCGGAGCCCAGCCTGAGTGGAGATGGCGTCGTGCGCGGTGATAAACACCTCGGGGATCGCAGCGATCTCCTGTGCGTCGAGGTGCGACGGGACGTGGACGACGCAGCGCTCGTGGACGGCGACGCGATCAGCAAGACCTCCACCACCAACGAGACCGTACGCGCGATCGCCAACCTTCCACTGGCGCACCTTCGAGCCGACGGCCTGGATAACGCCAGCAACCTCGAGCCCCGGAACGTCGGAGGGCCAGCCGGGAGGCGCCGGATAGTTGCCCTGGCGCTGCGAGACGTCGGCACCGTTGATGCCGGCGAACGCTGCGTGGATCAAAACCTCTTCGTCGCCACAGATCGGATCGGGTCGCTCTTCGCACGCGACGACCTCGTTGCCTCCGGCTCCGGTAAATACGACACAGCGCATGAAACTCTCCTCAGGTGGACCACGGGTCAGCGTACCCGAGACGGGTTAGGCAGTCGTTAGACCCCAGAGGGGGGTGTCGTACGGCGTCGGATCGTCAACGGAGCGGTGGCCGCCCCAATGATGATCAGCACGGCGCCAACGATTGAGATCGGGCCGGGCCGCTCGCCGAGCACGAGGTAGCTGAGGATGACAACGGTCGCGATCTCGAGCGTCGCCACGAGCGAGGTCGCTGCGCTACCAAGGCGCATCAGCCCCATCGTCTGAAAGAGGCAGGCCGCGATGCTGGCGATCAGAGCAACCCCGAGCAGCGCGAGCCAACCGGTCAGATCGGGCAGGGCGTAGCCGGCGATGAGGGGTCCGAAGGGGACAAAGAACGCGGCGGCGGCAAGCACCGTAATACCGAGCCAGGCGAGCGGGTCGGCGCCTTCGAGCCCCTCTTCGGCGACGAGGAAATAGGTCGAGACGACAACCGCAAAGGCCAGCGTGAGTGCGACGCCAATCGGGTCGACACCACCAACGGGACTCCCGATCGCGAGGGCGACGCCAATCAGGGTGACGATCGTGACCACAACGGATGACGCAGTGAGGTGGATGCGACCGAGCAGGCGCGCGCCGATCACGGTCAGGGCCGGGTAGATAAAGAGGATCAGCGTGACGGTCGCTGGGTCCATGCGCGAGATAGCAGCGAAATAGAGGAGCGGCCCGACAACTGAGGTGATGCAGGCGATTACAACAGACCGTCGATGCCCCCTGAGGGTTTCGCGGCGACGGCGGTTGAACAGAAACAGTGCGAGCACGCAGAACAACGCGCCTCGGACTGCGAGCAGGACACCAACCGAGGAGCCATGCCGATAGGCAAGCGCGGCAAAGATGCCCTGAGTGCCGTAGAGGACTGCCGAGATGGCGATCATCAACTGCGCTGCCCGCATCCCGTGGGGAGCGCGAATCAGGCCACTATTCGACGACGTTGTCGTAGACACAACTGCATCGTACGGTCGGGGGATGCGCGCGGCCCCCGGTGGTCACGCGCTACCTTTCGCCCTATGTCCGCTTTATCGCATGAGAGTCGCGCCTTCCGCGACACCGTCGGGGCCTTTGCCACTGGCGTCACCATCGTCACGACTCAGCATGGTGGTGCTCCGCAAGGGATGACGCTCAACTCGTTTACGAGTGTCTCCCTCGACCCGCTGCTGGTACTGGTCTCGCTCGCCCATGGAACCCGCACACTCGATGGCGTGAAGAGCAGCAAGAAGATGGCCGTCAACGTTTTGCACCGCACGCAGCAGGAGGCCGCACTTGCCTTTGCGAAGCGTGGCGGCGAGTTTCCGACGGAGCACGCGGTGCTTGATCCGCACGGCTTTTACTCGGTCCGGCATTCGCTCGCGATCATGCGCTGCGAGATTTTTGACATTGTCACGGCGGGCGATCACGACTTGGTGATCGGCGAGGTCGTGCATTTTGAGAGTTCTCCCGGCGAGCCTTTGATCTTCCATCGCGGCGCATTTGGCGGCCTCGACGAGGACGCGTTGGTGCCGAGAGGTCGCGTCATCGGCATCGCCGACGGCGAAGGCTGGATGTAACGCAGCGTCCCGATTTGCACGCCTATGGTGCATTTTGTTGCCAAATCAGTTAGTGTGGGTTCGGTTCCCGCCCCGTGGTGGGACGTGAGGCCCGGCGCACGGGGTCGATAGAGAAGGACGGGTGCCGCATGGCGACCGGTGTTGTGAAGTGGTTTTCCGATGCAAAGGGCTATGGATTCATCGCCCCCGATGGCGGAGGGAAGGACCTCTTCGTTCACTACACGAGCGTTGCAGGAACTGGCTTCCGCACGCTCCGCGAAGGTGCAAAAGTCACCTTCGAGGCGCGCGAAGGACAGAAAGGTCCTGAAGCGATCGATGTCGAGATGCTCGACTGATCGCAGCGTCTTGCGGCGCCGTCTCCACCTTCGGGTGGGGGCGGCGCCAATTTTTTTGCCCGCGTCGCGTGATCGCTCTGTGACGGGTAGGCTCTGAGCTCGTCAAGGAGCAGTGCTGTGAGCGATACCTGGAGCGCCTTCGAGGCGCGGATGAACGAGCTGAGTGACTTGGGCGGCGTGATGGGCCTGCTTGGCTGGGATGAGCAGACGATGTGTCCGCCTGGTGGTCGTGGTGCACGTGCTCACCATGGTGCGACGATTGCGACGATTGCGCATCAACGCGTTGTCGATCCAGCCTATGGCGAGGCGATCGAGGCGGCGGGAGCCCTGCCCGACCTGACGGTTGCCCAGCAGGCGATGGTGCGCGAGGCGCGACGTTCTCGCGACAAGGCAACCAAGTTGCCCGAGTCGTTCGTGCGCGCGATGGCCGAGCAGCGCTCTGCCACGAACCAGGCCTGGGAGCATGCACGCGGGACGAAATCGTTCGCCGACTATCAGCCTGCGCTCGAGAAGTTGATGCTCCTCAAGGTTGAGGAGGCTGATCACCTGAAGGGCGATGGCACGCGCTACGACGCGTTGCTTGACGATTTCGAACCGGGCATGCGTCTTGAACGTCTGCAGCCGCTGCTCGAGTCTCTGCGTGATCGGCTCGTGCCGTTTGCGCAGCGGGTGCTCGATGCGCCGCAACCAGATACGTCGATGTTGTCGCAGGGCATTGCGACGGCGGATCAGTACGCATTCTCGCTCCGCGTCTTGAGTGATCTGGGTTTTGATTTCGAGCATGGCCGTCAGGATCTCTCGACGCACCCCTTCACCGGTGGGACGGCGCCGAGCGACGTGCGCCTGACGACGCGCGTCTGGGAGGACTGGCTGCCGGCCTGCCTCTACGCGACGGTGCACGAGTGTGGACACGGAATGTACGAGCAGGGGCATGCGCCCGAGTTGTGGCGCACCAGCGTCTGCGGAGCACCCTCGTTGGGTCTGCACGAGTCGCAGTCGCGCTTCTACGAGAACGTGATTGGGCGCTCGCTGCCGTTTTGGGAGCACTACCTGCCGGTGGCGCGCGAGTTTATGCCCGACAAGCTCGATGGTGTCGATGCTGAGGAGATGGTGCGCGCGGTCTGTGCTGTTGGCCGCACCCCGATTCGTGTCGAGTCGGATGAGGTGACGTACAACCTGCACATCTTGCTGCGCTTCGAGCTCGAGGTCGAGTTGATCGAGGAGCGCGTGGCGGTCGCCGACCTACCCGAGGCGTGGAATGCCCGGATGGAGCAGTACATCGGCTACACGCCGAAGGACGATCTCGAGGGTGTGATGCAGGACGTGCATTGGTCGGAGGGTCTGTTTGGATACTTCCCGACGTACACCCTTGGCAACCTCTACTCCGCCGCGATTCGCGATGCGATGGCACAGGACCTTTCGATCGACGACCACGTGCGTGCGGGGGAGTTCGCCCCAATCCTCGCCTGGCTCCGGGACAAGGTCCACGCGGTTGGTGCCGTCCCACTCGGCGAGCAACTGATGATCGACGTGACGGGCAAGCCACTGCAGATCGACTCGTTTATGAACTATCTCGAGACGAAGTACAGCGCGCTCTACAACCTCTAAGCCGTAATCAACTTTGCTTTGGGGTCTGACCCCAAAGCAAAGTTGATTACGGCGCTTTGCGGCCGTGCTCGACGAAGTGCCGGTGGGTGATCGGCATACGCGTCTCGAGGAGCGCCTCGACCGCTTCGGCGTAGCGGCGGATTTCCCGCTGGGCGTGTTCTTGGTTGCGCAGCGAGAGGAAGTTCATCAGGCTGCGCGCGTTCAGTGTCCAGAAGAACTCGGTCATGATCCCGACGGGTAGGACGCTGCGGGCGACTTCGCGGGCGACGCCGTCGGCGAGCATCGCCTCGTAGGCCGCGTACGACGCGCTGTACGACTCTTCCATCGCAGAACGAGTGCGGTCGGCCACGTCGGGTGCGACGGTCTCAAAGGTGTAGGCACCGGGCTTACCGACCTGCGTGCGGACATCCTCCACGGAGGGGATGTAAAACGAGTCATCGATCTTCGCGTAGCGGCCCGACAACTCGTTGAAGGAACCCACGCGATGGCGAATCCATTCGCGCATCACAAAAATGGGACAGCGCACGTGAAAGCGGAAGGCGTTGTGCTCGAAGGGCGTGCCGTGCCGCTCGCGCATCAGAAAGCCGATCAGGCCGTCGTCGCGCTCGTCCATCGCCTCCTTGCGCGTGCCAAAAGAGACGCGGGCGGCATTGACGACCGAGAGATCGTCGGCCATCGCCGAGTCGAGTCGGACGAAGCCATCGGTAAAGACGTCAATCTGATCCATGCATGGAATCTAGTCGGTGGGGCGGACTGGACGGCGAATGTCACAAAGGGGTCAGACCCTTATGTGACATGTGCCGCACTCGTCAACGGTGCTGGACTTGGGTGATGTCACAAAAGGGTCTGACCCCTTTGTGACATCAGTCGACGAGACGCCCACCGTCGACGACGAGCTCGGTGCCCGTGACGAAGTTGGCGGTCAGCAGATACCGGACAGCACCGGTGACGTCGGCGGGTGTCCCGATTCGACCGAGCGGTATCCGCTCGGTGATGCGGTCGAGGCTGGCGGCATCGCTGTCGTCCGGAGGCATGACCGTGCCCGGATGGATCAGATTGATGCGGTGGCGTGGCGCCAGCGAGCGGGCAAGGCCCGAGACGAGCGTGCGCTGCGCCCCCTTCGCGGCCGAGTGGGGCAGGTACGAGGGCCAGCCGCGGATCGCCGCAACGTCGCCAATCACCACGAGCGAGCCGCTGTCGCTGAGCACTTCTTGGGCTGCCTGTGCGACAAAGATGAGGCCGCGTACGATCGACCCGAGTGCCTCCTCGACAAGGGCGGGCGTCACCTCAGCGAGTGGGGTGGGAGTAAAGGCGCCAGCGGCTGCGTAGACGATGCCGTCGAGCCCACCGAGTGCGTCGGCTGCGGCACTGACAACGGCACGAGCCTGCTCGGGGTCGGCGAGGTCGGCGACGAGTGCTGCCGATTCTCGCCCCGTCTGCACAGCGACCGGCGTGCTCAGCACGCGCGACGAGACGGCAACGTTGCAGCCTGCCTGAGCAAGATCCTCGGCGATGGCTCGCCCCAGTCGGCGCCCACCACCACAGACCAATACGCGGGCGCCATCGAGTTCCATGGGGCGTACGGTATCCGACTGCGCACAATTGCCCGCTGGGATCGGTACGGTTACCGCGTGGCTGCGCCAAATGCCCTGTCGCTCGTGCGCATCGCGCTGGTGCCGTTGGTTGTGCTCGCGCTGCTGCTCCACTTCTCGGGCCACCTCTGGGTCGCCGCTGCGCTCTTCATGATCGCGAGCCTGACCGACGTCCTCGATGGCCGCATCGCCCGCAAGAGTGGCAACATCACGGTCTTCGGCACGTTTATCGATTCGCTGGCCGACAAGCTGCTGATCTCGTGCACGCTGATTGCCCTTGTCGAGATGAACCGCGTCTGGGGTTGGGTCGCCATGGTCGTGGTTGCGCGCGAGTTTGCTGTCACCGGTCTGCGACTCGTCGCCGCTCAGGACGAGGTTATCTCGGCCTCGCGTTCCGGCAAGATCAAGATGGTGTTGCAGGTCATCGCAGTGCTGGCGTTGATTCTCAACACGCGCTTCGAAGGCCTCAACGATGTGCTGGTGATCCTGATGGTGATCGCCACGGTCGTGTCCGGCGTCGAGTACTTCGTCAACGGTCGGCGTCACCTCGCCGACAGCATTTCGCGCTAGATCCGACACGCGCCCGAAAGTCGCGCCATACTGCGAGCACTATGAGGATTTGGCGCAAGAAGGACGACGATGTCGCCTCCGTGTTGCGGAAGGTGGGCAAGCAGGAGCCGTTCCGCTGGGTGCGTCAACTCGACGATGTGGAGCTCGAGCGGTTGGCCGACAATGTCCGGGTAGAGCTCGACACGTGTGGCTCCCGGGACGACCTGTTGGAGTCGGCGGCGCGTCTGCACTACCAGACACGACCGCGCATCGAGGGACGTCTCAAGCGCGGTGAGGATGTCGTGGATGAAGAGGCCGCGCGTGGTCGTGCGCTGGCGCTGATCTTCGAGCGTCGCTACGGCGTACCACTCGAGCGCGCACTCGACGAGGGTCTCGAGATCGACGATGCGGCTGAGGAGATCAACCTCCAGATCGAGCGGGTGCTACGACAGCTCGGGCTCGCCTACTCGGTGCTTGACGAGGGGCACTGGGTGTTCGAACTCGAGGCGGCGTCGGTACACGTTCGACACTACGTGGCCGCCGGCTCGCTCGACGTCTATTCGCCGGTGCGGTTGTGGGAGGAGGACGAGGATGTCTCGCCACTCCTGCTCCGTCAGAACGGCGGTTCGGTGGCGGGCGCGTTCTGGGGAATCTGCACCTTCGAGTCGGCGGGTGATCATCTTTGTGCCTGCGCACGGGTGGCGACGGCCGATCTCCAGGCTGCAGCCGTTTCCTTTGCCCTCGCGTCTGTGGCAGCACTGGTGGCGGCTGCGGCTCGCGCCGCAGACGATGACTGACTAGTTAGTCAAGAAACAGCACAACCGTGCGTTTTGTCACAAACGTGTCACCAATTTGGCGTTCTGGTGAAGCCCGACTATGACTTGTCTCAGGAGAGCGAGGGGGGGTCGTTGGAGAGCGACTCCCTCATCGGTACTACGAGTTAGAGGAGTCCCAGATGCGGAACGTTGATGCAGCATGCTGATCGTCGATATTGCGCTTCCCGATATTGAGGAGCTTCGCAAGCTCGTCGACCTCGGACAGGAGCGCGGATACCTGATCATCGCCGAGGTGGCGACTGCTCTTGAAGAAGTCGAGATCTCGAAGGAGCAGGTCGAGGACTTTCACGCCTACCTCGTCGAGCACGGCATCGAGATCCACGAGTCCGAAGGACGCATTGCGGCTTCGGCTGTCGGTGGCGAGAAGGTTGAGATCGATCTGACCGTCGAGCCAAGCCTCGATTCGTTGCGCTTGTACCTGCGAGAGATTGGCCGCGTGCCGCTCTTGACGGCTGGGCAAGAGATCGATCTGGCCAAGCGCATCGAGAAAGGTGACATGCGTGCCAAGCGTCAGATGATCGAGGCCAACCTACGTCTCGTCGTCTCGATTGCCAAGGGCTACCTTGGACGTGGCTTGACCTTCCTCGACCTGATCCAGGAGGGCTCGCTCGGTCTCATCCGCGCCGTCGAGAAGTTTGATTATCGCAAGGGCTTCAAGTTCTCGACGTACGCGACGTGGTGGATTCGCCAGGCCGTAACGCGCGCGATTGCCGACAAGGCCCGCACGATCCGCATCCCGGTGCACATGGTCGAGAAGCTCAACAAGGTTGTGCATACGGAGCGTCAGCTCGTGCAGCGCCTTGGTCGCGAGCCGCTGGCGGAGGAGATTGCCGCATTGGTCGACATGACAGCGGATGAGGTGCGCGACATTCTCAAGATGTCGCAGATGCCGATTTCGCTCGAGAAGCCGATTGGCGAGGAGGACGATGCCTCGTTCGGAGATCTCGTCGAGGACGTTGCGTCGCCATCGCCGTACCACATTGCGACGACGACACTGCGTCGTGAGGACGTTGAGCGCGCGCTTAACTCGCTGCCCACGCGTGAGCGTGAGGTGATCGAATTGCGCTTCGGCCTCAACGGCCAGAAGCCGCGAACGCTTGAGGAAGTTGGTCAGGCATTTGGTGTGACGCGCGAGCGTATCCGCCAGATCGAGAACAACACACTCAAGCGCCTCGAGTCGCTGCCTGAGGCTCAGGCCTTGCGCGACTGCACGGCCTAGGAAGCATCTGACCCACCTGCCGTCTCGTTGAAGGTGGCAGGTGGGTTAGGATTCCGCCCGGTCCTTTGGGACCTCTGGGAGTGTGCCCGAGTGGTTAAAGGGGACGGGCTGTAAACCCGTTGGCTCTGCCTACGTTGGTTCGAATCCAATCGCTCCCATCGATCGATGATCTATAAGTACGAAGCCAGAGAATGAGGGAGCAGGATGCTGTTTCACGGACTCAGGACCACGATCTATCCGGCGCGAGATCTCGCCGCGAGTCGCACGTGGTTCGCCGACCTGCTCGGCTGCGAGCCGTACTTCGATGAGCCGTTCTACGTCGGCTTCGACGTCGGAGGGTACGAGTTGGGACTCAACCCGGGAGCGAACCCGGAGGATGGTCCGATCACGTACTGGGGCGTCGACGATGCCGATGCCGCCTTGGCGGAACTGCTGGCGGCAGGCGCGACGGAACATCAGCCGGTGACGGATGTGGGGGACGGCATTCGCGTTGCCTCGGTGCGCGAGCCAAGCGGTTTTTTGGTTGGCATCATCGTCAACCCAAATTTTCGCGTGGCGTAGTTATCCCGACGCGTATCAGGGTGGTGTCGAGGCAGGATTCGCGGACTTTGTGACGCATTTGTGTGCCATAGTGAGTGTGCGTCTTCAGACGCCGCGCTCGTCCCCTACGGAAGGCTCGACATGTTTTACTCGCACCACAACACGCAGCTTCGCTACAACGCTCGCATCAACGACATGCAGCGCCTCCGTGCGGAGAATGGCCTACTTGGTCGCGTCGCGCGTTCGTTTCGCAAGCGCTAGCCGCTCGCTCGCGACGCACCGTGCACGAGACTAGGTCTGCTGAGCGAGCAGAGCTTCGATGGTACCCGTTACCTCTGGTGTACCTGGCTCGACGTTTGAGTCCCAGCGAGCCACCGGTTCACCCGAGCGATTGAGCAGGTATTTCGTGAAGTTCCAGGTTGGCGGCGCACCAATGTCCTCTGGCTCTTTTGCGAGCGCTGCGAAGAGCGGGTTGGCATCTGGGCCCTTGACGGACGTGCGGGAGAAGAGTGGAAACGTGACGCCGTAATTCGTGGAGCAAAACGTCTTGACTTCACTATTGCTGGCAAGTTCTTGTCGAAAATCGTTCGACGGAAAGCCGAGGATCACGAAGCCCTTGCTTGCGTACTGCTTGTACAGCGCTTCTAGGCCCTTGTACTGCGGCGTAAAGCCACAGTGCGAAGCGGTGTTGACGACGAGCACGACCTTGCCCTTGTAGGACGCCAACGCCTGCTGCGTCCCGTCGATGTCTTGAAGTGAGCCAGACAGCACGGGAGTCGCACCGGTGGGTGGCACCGGTGCCGTCACGGGAACCGGTTCGCCAACAGAGGCAGAGCGCGTTCCGGCGCCACCGCAGCCTGCGCAAACAAGTGCAACAAGGGCGAGAGCAAGAGGGAGAGTGCGGCGCATGTTCAGTGTTTCGCCGAAGATGCGGCCGCGGCCGTCCCGCGAGGTAGCCCCGACGTTAGAAGTCCAATCAGACGTCACAGCCCTTCGCGTTCCCCTACTTCGTTGGCAGGTACTCGTTCGTGTAGTACGCGGACGGGGCAGCGACGGTGTCGAGCTGACCGATGCCCTTCAGCGCATCACCCAGTTGCGTCCACTGCTCATCACTCTGCGTCAACAGGGAGCCATCGTTGTTCTTCATAAATTTGTAGGTTTCGACCCACCCGATGCGGTTGTAGTTGTGCGAGTAGCCGTTGTCGGGGTAGGCCTTGTCGAACATCGCTGCGGCCTCATCCGGGTTCGCCCCGGCCCACTCGGTCGCCTGCGCGATTGCGGCCATGAAGCCCTTTGCGGCAGCGGGATTCTTGGCGAGCCAGTCCTTGTTGCCGGCGTAGACCCAGACCGGCACGTTGGGGGCTCCATTGTCGCGCGCAAGAATCCACTCCGGGTTTTTGCCCGTCTTGTCCTTGACGCCGGGGATCAGGAAATTGGTCGTGTTCGTCGCGATGTCGATCTTGCCGTTGAGGAGCAGCGGCAGATCCCAGTCGACGGTCACTTCCTGGACGTCCTTGTCCGTCAACCCCGCCGACTTGAGCACAAACGGCAGCATCGCATTCGTCCACGAGTCGCCGTAGGTCGAGATTTTCTTGCCTTTGAGCGTGTCGAGACCGATCGTCACGCCGGGCTTCGTGAAGAGACCCCAGTTGTTGCCCGTGGTGTAGTCGCCGATCGAGGTGACGGGCAGGCTCCTCTTGACGGCAAACGCCATGTCGGTTGTGGTGATCAGCCCGAGGTTAGAATCTCCCGTCGCGAGGATCTTCGTGGCCGAAGCAGGATCGGGTGGGAAGATCACCTCGACGTTGACGCCGTTGGCCGCGAAGTAGCCCTTCTCATCGGCGACGACAATCGGGATCACCTCAAAATCGACCGTCGGCCAGTCGTAGGAGAACGTGATGTCGACGGGCGCCGCGGCTGCCGTCGAGCCACCGGCAGTCGACGCAGCGGTCGTCGAGCTCGAGTCGGAGCCTCCGCAGGCAGCGGCAACAACGCCAATGCTGAGAGCAAGTACGAGAACAAGCAGGCGAGTCAGCTTCATCAGGGTCTCCAGGGGGAAATCAGTCGGTACGACGACTGAAGGGTAGCCGTCGTACCGTGTTACGAGTGCGCCAAGGTGTGGTCAGGCGCTCGAATGTCATCACGAGCAAGAACCAGCCGATGCCGATCGCGGTCATCAGGATCGTTGTGCCCCAGACGGCAGGCGTGTCGAGTGAGCTGTTGGCGTTACGTTGAAAGCCCGCGAGCGAATCGCCGGTTGAGGCGACCAGTTCGCCAATAATCGCGCCCGTCACGGCATAGGTAGCGCCGATTTTGAGGCCAGAGTAGAGCGGACTGACCGTGGCCGGCAGGCGGATCTTGAGGAATACCCGGGAGCGTGTGCCGCCCATAACGTGTGCCAATTTGAGGAGGTCCTCGTCGACGTTGGCGAGCCCATCAAGCACGCTGACGGCGACAGGAAAGAACACGATCCAGGCAACGATCACGATCTTTGGCCAGATGCCAAAGCCAAGCAGAATCACCAGTGGTGCGGCAATCGCGATGATGGGTACGGCCTGCGAGGAGATCAGTACGGGGTAGACCAGGCCCTGGACAATGCGCGTCTGCGCCATCGCGACGGCGAGGACAAAGCCGAGGACGGCGCCGAGCACGAAGCCGTAGGTCGTCTCGCGAATTGTCTCGATCGCGAGCGGCCACAGCGTCGACCAGTTGTCTCGCAAGGCGCCAAGTGCTTCGCCCGGTGACGGCGCCACGAACGGCTCAACGTTAAAGATGCGGATGATCAGATCCCAGACCAGGAAGACGAGCAGGATCGAGACGACGGGAATCAGGACGACGCGTGCGGGAGTGCGCCAGTTCATACGGTCACCGTTCCGTGCAAAAGGTCAAGGATCTGGCGCTTGACGGCGATAAAGTCGGGCTCCGTCATCTGTTGCAGCGTGCGGGGGCGGGGCAGATTGACGACAAGCTCCGACACGATGCGCCCCGGCCGTGGGCTCATCACAAGAATGCGATCGGAGAGGAAGATCGACTCGTCGACATCGTGTGTCACGAACAACACGGTGCGTTGGGTCTCGGACCAGACTTCGAGGAGCCACTGCTGCATCTCGAGCCGCGTCTGCGAGTCGAGCGCTCCGAACGGCTCGTCGAGCAGCAACAGGTCATGGTTGGTAGCGAGCGTGCGCATCAACGCAACGCGCTGGCGCATGCCGCCGCTCAGTGCGTGCGGATAGTGGTCGAGGAAATCGCCGAGTCCGTAGCGGCGGGCGAAGTCGACAGCCTGCGATCGATCGGCTTTGGTGACACCGCGCGTCAGGGCGGCGCCGAGCGTGATGTTGTCGACGACGCTGCGCCAGGGAATCAGCAGGTCTTTTTGCAGCATATAGCCGACGTGGCCGCTGTGGCCGGTGACGTCGACACCGTCGATCTCGACGCGACCGTTGTCCGGGCGCAGCAGGCCAGAGACGACATTGAAGAGCGTCGACTTGCCACAGCCCGATGGGCCGACCAAAGAGACAAACTCGCCTGGCTCAATCGCAAGTGTCGTAGGGGCGAGCGCGACAGTCGCTCCGAAGGTCTTGGTGCACTCGTTGACTGCGAGCTTGGCGGTCAACGCGCGATCTCCGTCGAGACGTCCGCGCCGGCATCGCGCAGCAGTGCCGAGTAGGGACAGGTCTGGTCGGCCGCGTCCATCGCCGCCCGCAGCGCATCGCGCGAGACGCCACCGACATCTGCCGCGACGATCAGCGACGAGTGAGTGATGCGAAACCCTTCACCAGGAACGTCGTCGAGGCTAATCCGGCAGCGCACGTCGAGCCGACCGGGTGGCACTTCGGCGTTCGTCAGGATCGAGGCGAGCGCCATCGCGTAACAGCCAGCGTGGGCCGCGGCGAGCAATTCCTCGGGGCTCGTCTCGTCACCTGGCTGTCCAATGCGCGTTGGCAGCGACACGGCGAGACCACTAAAGGCAAGGCTCGAGGCCGACGAAAGCCGCCCAGCACCCTGAGCCAACGAGCCCTCCCAGACGCACGTCGCTTCGCGTTCAATCGCCGTCATAGGCAGGAGCATACGGCGAAACGGCTGCGTGTCGCGCGAGCCCGAATCGTGCCAATGCGGTGTGTTTCTCAGAAAGATTCCCGTATACGTCTACAGTTCCCGAGAGACGACTTCCTGGGAGGAATCGATATGAGTGCAATTCAACGACGCAGCGTGCTGCTTCTCGCCGTACTGGTGGTTGTAATCGCAATGGTCGCAACGGCCTGTGGTGGCTCCGACAGTTCCTCGTCGAGTAGTGCCGCCGACACCTCGGCCGCCACGAGTGCTGCCGCAGATACGGGTGCCATCACGGCAGCCAAGGACGACACGATCGCTGCGATGGTGCCAGCCGATATCGCCAGTAAGGGCGAGTTGACAGTTGCTACCGACGCAACGTACCCACCCGCCGAGTTGTTCGCAGAGGACGGCTCGACGATTGAGGGCATGGACGTCGACCTTGGTACGGCCATTGGTCAGGTCATGGGCCTTAAGTGGAACTTCGTTAACGCTGGCTTCGACTCGATCATCCCGGGTCTGACATCCGCCAAGTACAACCTTGGTATGTCCGCGTTTACGGACACCAAGGAGCGCGAGAAGGTTGTCGATTTCGTCACGTATTTCCAGGCCGGCACGAGCTTCATCGCCGGCACGAGTGGCGCGAGTTTCAGCACCATCGAGGACGCCTGCGGCCTCAAGGTGGGCTTCGAGAAGGGCTCGACATCGGCCGATCCGGCGATTGCCCAGAGCGAGAAGTGCAAGGCAGCTGGCAAGCCGGAGATCACGGCGATTGCCTTCCCCGACCAGAACGCCGTCAACCTCGCGGTTGCCAGCGGCCAGGTCGACTTTGCCATGGCGGACACTCCGACCTTGGAGTGGATCGCTGCCAAGTCTGATGGCAAGCTGACGGTGATTGGTACGTCGTTCGACGTCGCTCCGTATGGTCTGGCAATTCCGAAGGACAGCGGCCTTGCCGATCCGATCCTCGCAGCGCTGAAGAGCCTGATGGCTGACGGCACCTACACCGCGATCCTGAAGAAGTGGGGCGTCGAGAGTGGCGCCATCTCCGATCCGACCATCAACGGCGCGATCAGTTAAAGCCAGTGGGCGGTTCGGGTCTCGAGTGAGATCCGAATCGCCCACCGTGCGTTTTTGTCCCGGCAGCGGTAGAGTTGCGCGACCGGAGGAGTCTGTGATGCGTTCGAGTGAAGGGGAGAGTGGTTCTAAGTGAGCACGACCCCGTCGCCTGGTGAGCGCGAAGCAGCACCGCCGATTCGCGCCATCCCTGCGCGCCACCCGTGGCGGTGGGTCGCCGCAGCGATCGTCCTCACGATCGGGGCCTTTGCGGCTCGAAGTGTGGTCACAAACCCACGTTTCGGTTGGTCGACGGTGTGGGAATACATGTTCGCCGACACGATCATGCGCGGCTTGGTGATCACGATCGAGTTGACGATCATCTCGATGGTGCTGGGCGTGATTCTCGGCATCATCCTCGCGGTCATGAAGCTCTCGCCGAACAAGATCGTGTCGGGAGCCTCCGAGCTGTACATCTGGTTCTTTCGCGGTACGCCGCTGCTTGTGCAGGTGATCTTCTGGTTCAATCTCGCCGCGCTCTACCCCGTGATTTCTTTTGGTATTCCTTGGATCGGGCCAACGCTTTGGGAGGGCAGCGCGAATGTCCTGATCACCCAGTTCACCGCCGCCGTGCTCGGCCTGGCGCTGAACGAGGGTGCATACATGGCCGAGATCGTCCGTGGCGGCATCATCTCGGTCGAAGAGGGCCAGACCGAGGCCGCGCAGTCGATCGGCATGACGCGCGGGCAGACACTCCGCCGCATCGTGCTGCCACAGGCAATGCGTGTGATCGTGCCACCGACTGGCAACGAGACGATTTCGATGCTCAAGAACACGTCGATCATTTCGGTGATCGGCTACGCCGAGCTGCTCTACTCGGCGCAGATCATCTACTCGCGTACCTACGAGACGATTCCACTCTTGGTGGTGGCGAGTCTCTGGTATCTGATCCTGACGACGGTGATGTACGTCGGGCAGTACTACATTGAGCGCCACTTCGCTAAGGGCGCGATGCGCAACCTGCCACCGACGCCGTTCCAGCGTCTGCGGATGAAATTCACGGGAGTGCCAGCATGACCGCGGGCGTGCCAATGGTGCGGGCCTGGGGTCTGCGCAAGTCGTTTGGTCGTGTTGAGGTATTGCGTGGCATCGACTTCGAGGTCCAGCCGGGTGAGGTTTCCTGCATTCTCGGTCCCTCCGGTTCGGGCAAGTCGACCTTCTTGCGCTGCATCAATCATCTCGAGAAGATCAACGCGGGCGAGCTGTCGGTTGACGGCGAACTGGTGGGGTATGTCCGCAAGGGCGAGAACCTCCACGAGTTGAAGGAGAACGAGGTCGCGAAGAAGCGCGCCGAGATCGGCATGGTCTTCCAGCGCTTCAACCTCTTCCCCCATATGACGGCGCTTGGCAACATCATGGAAGGCCCGCTGACCGTGCGGGGTGAGCCGAAGAAGGTCGTGCGCGAGCGCGCCCAGGCTCTGCTCGAGCGCGTCGGCCTTGGCGACCGTGGCGATGCCTATCCGATGCAACTCTCTGGTGGTCAGCAGCAGCGTGTGGCAATCGCGCGCGCACTGGCGATGGAGCCGAAGCTGATGTTGTTCGACGAGCCGACGAGCGCACTCGACCCCGAGCTGGTGGGCGAGGTACTCGACGTGATGCGCGGTCTCGCCAAGGACGGCATGACGATGATCGTTGTCACGCACGAGATTGGCTTCGCTCGCGAAGTCGGCGACACACTGGTCTTCATGGACGAGGGCGTGATCGTCGAAGCGGGTGACCCACGTGAGGTGATCGCCAACCCTCGGCACGAACGCACAAAGGCGTTCCTGTCGAAGGTGCTCTAGTCGGTCGTCAGGCCGTTGGCCCGCATTGCGCGACGGTAGTTGACCGCCACCGCGTCAAACTTGAGGTGTAGCTCGTCGGCGAGATCGAACGGCACGCGTTCGGGTCGCTGTGATTCGACGACGACCTGGTCCTGGTTGAAGATCACGTCTTCGAAGTCCTTCAGGACCGAGTCGGGCTGCTCGAAGTTGTAGTTGCGGCCAATCACGACGTAGCCGCGGCTCGTGTCGGGTCCACAGGGCTGCGAGGCGAACAGGTAGACCATGCCGTCGTCGCCGCCCCAGCCGAGGCGCAGCGCGATCGTATATGGCAGGTGCAACTCGTAGCGTGAGCGCCGCGTCGGAATCTCCGTCTCCTCGTTGTTAAAGACGGGAAAGTCGTCCGAGTTTGGTGCTTCGGGCCGAATGATCTCGTAGTGCAGCACGTGTCCGTCGGTGCGCACCTCGTGCTCGGGGACGACGGGGCGCTCAGGATCGCCGAGCAGGCCGGGATGGACCCACGGGAAGTGGCCAAAGTCGGTGAAGTTCTCGAGCTGGCGCGAGGCGTCCGACTCCCACGTGTACGGGCCGGTGTTGACGAGCACCCAGCCATCCGTCTCGAACTCAGGAATCTCGGGCAGGTCCCAGCGCGGTTCGTCGAGCGAGACCCAGATCAGGCCATACCGCTCCTGGCAGTGGTGCGTCGCGATGCGCGCCTTGGCCGGCACCTTGGTCGGGTCGGCGAGCTGTGGGATGGCCGTGCACCGACCATCGGAGGCAAAGCGCCACGCATGATACGCACAGATGATCTCGTCGCCCTCGACACGGCCGAGTGACAGCGCGGTGCCACGATGGATGCAGAGATCCGACATCGCCTTGGCAGAGCCAGTCGAGTCGCGCCAGATCACCAGCGGCTCGCCAAGCAGATCGGCCGGGATCGGCGCCTCCCCAAGCGTCTCCGCGAAGGCGACGGGATGCCAGATATTGCGGAGTGCCTCGGCGTTACCGCGGGCAGAGGGGGAGTGTGTGGCGGGAGAACTCATACGTGGAGTATGGCCGAGGTTCGCAGTTACTGTCTGTCGGGTTATGGCTCCCGAATCTGTATCGATCTCGCGTCGCCGCGAAGATGTGCTTGCCCGACTGGGGTCCGAGCGCTTCGACTTGCTGGTGATTGGCGCGGGTGCGATCGGGGCGGCGACGGCTTGGGCGGCGGCTCGCGCCGGTGCGCGTGTGGCGGTTGTGGACGCGCACGATCTTGCGGGTGCCACGTCGAGCGCTTCGAGCAAGTTGCTCCATGGTGGCCTGCGCTACCTGGCGATGGGTGACCTCCGGCTCGTACGCGAGGCGCACCATGAGCGCTGGTTCAACGCCACCGTCGTTGCGCCACACCTCGTCGAGCCGCTGCCATTTGTCGTGCCGCTGGCGGGCCCTCGTCTCGAAGCGGCGCGTCTGCGGACCGGCGTTGCGCTGTACGGCGCGTTGTCGCGCTGGCGCGATGGCCATAGCGGTGGGGTCGCCCTCGCAGAGGCTCAACGCCGCGCACCGGGGCTCGCGATCGACCGCCTGCGCGGCGCCCTCGTCTATCACGACCATCGCACCGACGATGCGCGACTTACGCTCAGCGCACTGAGCGCGGCAGCCGCGCTTGGTGCGTGCGTGGCGAATCACCTCGAAGTCGTGGCACTTCCAAATGCCGGTGGCCGCATCGTCGGCGCCGAATTGCGCGACCAACTGTCAGGGGCCACGATCGAGGTTCAGGCGACGACGGTCGTCAATGCCACGGGCCCCTGGGTCGATCATGTGCGGCTCCTCGAGGATCCGCAGGCGGCGCCGAGTGTTCGCCTCGCAAAGGGTGTCCACCTGTTGCTCGATTGCGACGAGCCGTGGTCGGCGGCGGTCACGACACCACTACCCGATGGGCGGGTGACCTTCGCGATTCCGTGGCACGGCAAACTGATGCTCGGCACCACCGACACGCCGTACGACGGCGATCCGGCAGTGGTCGCGGCGGACGATCAGGACGAGCATCAGATCCTTCGCGAGGCGGCGATCAGTCTGCTGCCCGAGACGATTCGCCCAGAACGTATTCGCGCACGCTTCGCCGGCCTACGTGTGCTGCCACTCGGTGACGGGAAGACGAGTGGTGCGCGACGCGAGACGGTGATCTCGCGCGGACGTGGCGGCATGTTGTCGGTGGCCGGCGGCAAGCTCACAACGTGGCTTCACATCGGCGCACAGGTCGCCGCGGAGGCACTGCCAGCGTTTGCAGCCGTTCCGCCTGGTCCCGTGCCAAGCGCGGTCGATCCGATCGGTTTTGCCGGCGAGCTAGCGGGGCGGTTTCCGACTGTGTCCGAGGCCGTCCGCGCGCGTCTGATCCGCCGCTACGGCGCCGACGCCGTAGCGATCCTTACGCGCGCTGGCGGTAGCCCGACCTACCTCGCCGAAGCACCAGAGCTCTTGACGGCGGAGATCATGCATCTCGTCGATCACGAGTGGGTCGTCGATGCAGACGACGCGATCCGCCGCACCGGCCTCTGGATCAACGGTCCAGTCTCAGCACCGGTTCGCGCCGAGCTCGCTCGCCTCGTCGCGCAGCAGGTCTAGTCCGTCTGGATAATCAGTTCGGCGCGCTCGCGGGTCTGCTCGCGCGCGAACATCACGTCTTCCTGGGCTGCCCAGCGCTCCCAGTGCGGCGCAAACATATCTCCGTCGCGGGCGATCGCCCGGCGGCGACGCACTGCAGCATTGGCCTCCAACCAGACGAGCAGGCTCAGGAAGGGGGAGGCAGCGGCTATCCCCGCACCAACGCCTTCGACGATGACAATCGAGGTGGGGGTGACCGCCACCGGCTCACCCTCGCACGACTGTTCCCAATCCCACGGCCGTACCGAGCCGTCCTCGCCGCGGGCAAAGGGCTCGAGGACATCGCGCACGAGTCGGACGGCGGCCTCGTCGAGCCCGTCCCAGCCTGGGTAGATCGACTCCATCTGGACGAGCGTTGCGTCGAGCTCGCCCGCTAGACCCCGACCGAGCGTTGTCTTGCCGCCGCCAGCCGCGCCGTCGATTGCCACGACGATGTGGCTCCCGCAGCGAGGTTTGAGTTTGCGGATGTGTCCGGCGAGGGTGGCGGCGTCCATCAGGGCTTCGGCAGGTAGTCGTTCGTATAAAACGTGGACCAATCCGGGCGGGTCGCGACGGGCTTGCCGTCAGCGTCGGTCAGCACCTGATGGTCGTAGAGGTAGTCACCAAAGGTCGTCCACATGGCGGGGTCGACGACACCAACCTGGCCGGCGGTGTCGGTCAGGTAGCCGTCACCGGCTAGCATCGCCATGCTCTGCTCGACGATCGCGGGGTTCTTAAGCGTCTGCGGGTTTGCGGCGAGCAACAGTTTGGCGGCCTCTTGCGGGTGCTCGGAGGCGTATGCGTAGCCCTTTGTGGTTGCGGCGAGGAAGCGCTTGGCGACGTCGGGGTTTGCCTTCAGCCAGGCATTCGACGAGATGATCGCCGACGAATAGTTTGCTGGATAGCCGTAGTCCTCGGGGTTGAAGTACTTCATCGGCTTGCCGTTGACCTTGGCTTCGACGCCCTCCCAGGTGTTGGCCGAGATCGTAAAGTCGGCACTGCCGTTGTAGACCGCCTCGTAGGCGCTGGTATTGAGCACGATCTTCTTGACCTTGCCTGTGCCACCGTCGGCCTGGATGATCGTCGTCACCTCGGAGTTTTCGCTCGGCGTGCCAAAGCCCGCGTAGGTCTTGCCGTCGAGGTCTTTTGGCGACGTGATCGACGGGTCGTCGGCGCGGTAGGCCAGTTGGTACTGCTGCTTGGAGATGTTGGCGAAGACCTGCACGACATCGAGGTCGGAGGCGCGGGCGAACGCGATGCCGTTCGCGTAGGAGAAGCCAAAGTCGGCAATGCCCTTGGAAACCAGCGTCTCAGGTGCCGTCTCGGCATAGGGGAGCAGCTTGACGGTCAGTCCAGCAGCCTTGTAATAGCCGAGCGCTTCGGCGACGTAGATGCCGACGTGATTCGTGTTTGGTATCCAGTCGAGCGCGACCGTCACCTCGGCTGGCGTAGGCGTCGTGCTGGTTGTCGCGGTGGTACTCGTGGAGCCGCCACACGCCGCAACGAGCAGCGCGAGTACTGTTGTCGCAACCAGCGCGATCATCATTGCCAGTCGTGGTGCACGCGCGTTCTTCACTCGAACAACTCCTTCACTCCAGACGACACGATGCCGCTCTCCAACCAGATCCAAGGACCGCATCGGCCTGAGCTGCACGATACCGATCTTTCGCAGCCGGGTTGTGGATGGCGGAACCACCGATGAGTCGAGGCCGCGGAATACTCGAACGCGTCTGGCCGCCGTTGGCTGTGCTCGCCCTTGGGGTCGTGGCCTGGGAGCTCTATTCGCGCCTGAGTGGGATCGGCAACGCCGTTCTGCCACCACCGTCGAGGGTTGCGGAGTCGGGTTGGAGCGACCACGCATCGCTGTGGGACAACACG
>JBAXOM010000024.1:0-22459 GCA_037133215.1 Thermoleophilia bacterium
TTGTGTCGTTGCACCCCGCGCTCCAGCTATAGGACAGCGGCGCGGTGCCGGTCGACTGGCGTGCGTCGATGATTGTCCCGCCGGAATAGGTCGGCGACTGCCGCGCGAAGAGGACGGCGGCGAGCGGCGACGTGGTCGGTACCGATCCGGCCACAGCGGCACCGAATCAAGCGCCACGACGTGCACGCGGAGCGTGCCCCCACCAGCACGCGTCGGGATCTTCAGGACTCGCTGCACCGACATGAGGCACTGCGGCAGACCCGCCGAAGCCCACCCTTGATGCTCGGTGGCCTCGTCGCTCCACTGGTAGTTGATGGACGAGATGCAGAAGCCCATGCCCTTACCCGAGCTCGCAGTCACGTTGACGCTGTACGCGCTGCTGGTACTGGCGGTCGCGTCGTAGCTCGCAGTCAGCTGCGTCGTCCCGGCGAAGAAGTTCGAGCAGCCGGAAAGCACGACGCTCGCACTCGCAAGGAGCACCACAGCGAGCACGGGCAGCAGACGGCGGCGTTGCACGCCTACATCGTCACCCATCACAAAACGAGCGTCAACGCGCGGTGGTTACGTGTCGGGGTACCCCTACGTGCCATGCAGGTCCACCCTCACCCCTCGGATCGGCCGGCCCTACTGCGGCAGGTACTGCACGAGCGCCTTGCACGACGCCGGCAGGCCGGCCGGCTTCGCCGCGGTCTGCAGGCTCGCCGTGCCCGACCCCTTGACGGGCCGCACCTTCGGCAACTTCGGCTTCTTCGCTGGCTTGCTAGCGCGCTCCGCCGGCTGGTCGCCCGTGATCCACCCGAGCGCCGTCGCGAGCACGCCCGCCACAGCACCCGACCGCGCTGCCACCGACGCCGGCGTCGGCCAGACGTACGTCACCCGATTGCTCGTCAGCACGCCCGCGAGCGTCCGCGCGCTTCGCGTACCGCCTGCCAACGTGATCGCGCTGCTATCGAAGCCACCCGCGAGCGTCCCGCACGCCAGCGTGCCGTCCGTCCCACGCAACAGCATCGTGCCCGTCCCCAGCATGATCGAGGCCTTGCCCACACTCGGCCCCTGCATCTCGTTGATCGCCCGCATCACGAAGGTACCCTTCGCCAGCTTCGCGGCACCAGCCGGACGCTTCACACCCTTTGACGACGTCGGCGTCGCCCACGAGAACGAGCCAACCATGGTCGCGCCGCTGATCACGCCCGTCTCCGGGTTGAACGTGCCCTCGGTCAGCGTCGTCGTCGGCACGAAGCGCATCGACGAGGGAGCGACGAACGACGAGGACCGCACGCCACGCCGCGCCGCGCTCGCCGCTCCCGCACCATCCACGGTGTAGAGATCCTTGATCACCTGCGCAGCACCCGTCGTGCCCGTGTTCGTGCAGCCCGCGTTGTCGGAGGTGGTGCCCGTGGGAATGCCCGTCGTCCAGAGCGTCGCACCGATCACATGCGTCCCGGCAGTCAGCGCCGTTAGCGACACGGTCCCAGTGATCGACGCGCTATATCCACTCAGTACCACCTCGTGGCTATACACACCTGAACCCGTCAGGTCGACGCACGCCCGCGTCGCATCTCCGCTCGTGCCGTAAACACCGTGGATCGTCGCTGTTGACGTACCGTCGAACGTGAATGAGCCGTTGTGCAGACCGCGACCGCTGCTGACAGAGACCGTCGCCGATGCTGATGGACCGCCGTTTGCATTTGTCACCGTCACGGTGCATTCGCCCGAATATCCGTACGCCACCAGCGATGTGCCCGCCGGTACTGCGCCGCCACCGAGGTATGACGTGCCCGCACACGCCGACGGCGACCACGCGTACGTCAACGCACCCGACCCCGTCGACAACCGAGCATCCAGCAGCGTCCCCTCATCACCCGCCGGCGAAGCGAGCGCGAACATTCGGACCGCCGGGGCAGCGGGACCCGAGTACGCAGGGATCGCAACGTCCGTCCAAGCAACGTAGGACGTTTCCTTTTCGTAGTACTTCTTGAAGCGGAAATGCAGCGTGCCCCCACCCGACCGGGTCGGAACGGTCACCGTCATCGTGGCTGACGCCGCGATGACGGTCGGATTCGGACAAGGAGGGTTGGCTGTTGTATCGATCTCTACGAATTTTTCTTTCCCCTCCTCCCAGGAGGTCGCTGGAACCTCCCACTGATACGCAACCGAAGTGATGCAAGCGCCAGCCGGATGCACGCCGGTCAGTACCACAGTGAATGAGCTACCGTCGCTGCTGTAACTGCCGAACGCGACGGTGCCTACAGTCGAGACGTTGTTCTGGGTGTCCTGTTTTTTACAGGCAACCAGCAGGCATGAAGTGCCAAGGAGAGAGACGGCAAGCAGCAGCAGGCAAAAACGACGGCGCACAGTGATCGAACAATCGCACAATCAGCTCTAGGCCGCAACACCAGCTGTGATGGCGGACACCGCGCCCAGGAGTGCCTGCCTCAGCGCAGGACCGCTGCTCTGAGACCACCGCACGCAACACGCGCCGCGCGTCAAACGGGTGTCCGCGCCCGCAGTCCTCCCGCTAGCGCGTTACTGCGGCAAATACTGGACGAGTGCCTGGCAGGTAGCCGGCAGGCCAGCCGCCCTCGCCGTCGTCTGCAGACTTGCCGTCCCCGACGCCTTCACGGGCCGCACCTTGACCGGCTTCGGCTTTTTCGCCGGCTTCTTAACGCGCTGCGAGGGCTGATCGCCTGTCAGCCACCCCAGCGCCGTCGCCAGCACACCCGACACGCCACCCGACCGCGCTCCGGCAGCCGTCGGTACGGCCGGGAACACGTAGGTGACCTCCTTGCCCGTCACATTGCCCGCGAGCGTCCGTGCTGCGTTGGTGCCACCCGCCAGCGTCAACGTGCTGGTGCCCAGCCCGCCCGAGAGCAGCCCGCACGCAAGCGTGCCATCCGAGCCCCGCAACAGCATCGTGCCCGACCCGAGGAGGATCGACGCACTCCCCACGCTCGGGCCCTGCAGCATGTTGATGGACCGCATCACGTACGTGCCGTTCGCCAACTGCGCCGCACCCACCGGCCGCTTGACACCCTTCGACGACTTCGGCGTCGACCACGAGAACGATCCGCTCATCGTCGCCCCCGCGAGAACGCCCGACTTCACGTCGAAGGTACCCTCGCTGATCGTCTTCGACGACACGAACCGCAACGACGACGGGGCGATGAAGGGCGAGGCTCGCACGCCGCGTCGTGCCGAGATTCCGCCGGCAGCATCCACGGTGTAGACGTCAGAGATCGTCTGGTCGGCAAACACCGGGGATGAGCGGACGCACGTTGCGTTGACGCCGCCGCTCCAGAACGTCGCACCGATCTTGTGCAGTCCGGCCGACAGACTCGTGAGCGCAACCGTGCCGGTAGCGGGATTTCCCGCGAGCTGGACGGGAGTCGTGTACATCCCTGCGCCGGTCAGGTCCACACAGGCTGTTGTTGCGCCGCCAGGAGCCGAAGACGAGCCACTCCCGAGCGATCCGGACTCAGAACCCGTGATCGTGACCGTCTGCGAGTTGCCAAACGTGAAGAAGCCGTTCTGCCATCCCGCGACGTGAGACACCACGACTGACGCGGACCCGTACTGTCCCAGTGCGTCGGTCACCGTGACGTTGCAGGAGATAGCGGAGGCAGAGCCGGAGAAGGTAAGCCACGCGGTACCCGTTGGCGTGGGATCACTTGGCCCACTTGGAGCGGACGAGCTCGATCCACCATTCCCGTACGACGTCCCCGCACACGCTGCGGGTGAGAAGCTGTATCGCAAGGGAGCCACTCCCGTCGACAAGCGAGCGTCGATCAGTGTTCCCGCGTCGCCGGTCGGCGACGCATGCGCAAACACGACAGCCACAGGCGGGTCAGGCGTCGAGGGCTCGAAGGACGGCACGAAGGCGTTCTGCAACGCCCAGCCGAAAATCTCGTCGGAATTACCTCGCCCATTCAGTCGAAGTCCGATCCTGCTCGCCTTGGGAAGCCCGAACGCCAACGGCACCGTAAACGCCTCGTACCACGCGCTTTCGTCTGCCACCCCAAGGCTTTTAGCACTCACGCTCCGGACGGGATAGTCATTGATGTAGACATCGATGGACGACACTTTCGCGCCGAGATCCACCAAGCCGAGGGCGACGGGGGTGATCCGCAATTCCGATGCGCTCGTACGGGTCAGCGTCGCCGTGCCGGTTGCGGGCACCTGTCTTGTAGTACCGCAGCTCGTGACGAGCAAACCGCATCCCAGAAGCAACGCAACGGCGATGACGAGACGCGTAGACCGGAACATCGTGCGCGAATAATGCCAGAACTTTCGTTCCGACAACGGTGCGCGTCGTGGCTCTCGGCTACGCACGGGTGTAGCTACGGAGACGCAGCCGGTGCGGCTCGCTCTGACCGACGCGTAGCAAGCCACAGCACGGGCACGCTGACCAGCGCGATCACTCCGCCGACCCAGAACGGCGTGGCAGGCGAGATGTCGTCCCACAGGAAGCCCGCGGCAACGGAGGCGATCAGGACGGCGACACCAGAGACCGCTGCGAAGGCGCCGTAGGCCGTACCAGACTGATTCTTAGGTGCAGCGTCGCCAACGAGCGCGCGCGCCACGCCGTCGGTGGCCGCGCCGTAGACGCCGTACAAGAGCAGCACGGGGATTAATGCGGCGGGCCCTCCGACAACGGCCAGCCCGAGATAGACGATTGCGTAGACCGCGACGCCAGGCAGGAGTAGCGCACGACGCCCGATCCGATCAGAGAGCGCACCAAGCGGCCAGGCGAGCAACACATTGACGACGTTGATGCCCGCGTAGACGAGCACGGTCCAGGCCGGCGAGAGACCCACGTTGACGGCCCGCAGCACGATGAAGGCGTCGGACGAGAGCGCGAGGCTAAAGAATCCCCACGCCCCGGCCACAAACCAGAACTGTCGCGGCAGGTCACGCACGCGACCCTTCGCGACCTCCGCCTTCTGCTCGGCCGTACGCGGGATGTCCTTGATGCGGAACGTGATCAGCAGCGCCACCACACCCGGCAGAATCGCTGCCGCGGCGACCCACCGCAGCGGAACGTCTTGCCACAGCAGGATCGCCGCGACGAGCGGACCCCCAACCGCACCCGCGGTGTCCATTGCGCGGTGCCAGCCAAACGCCGACCCGAGCTTCTCGGGCGGGGTTGCCTCGCGCAGCAACGCATCGCGCGGCGCTGTGCGGACGGCCTTGCCGGTGCGGTCGATCAGGCGCGCACCGAGCACGACACCCCAGACAGGCGCAATCGCAATCAACGGTCGGGCGATCACGCTGAGCCCATAGCCCGCGCTAATCCACGGGCGCCGCTTGCCACCCTTCTTGTCCGACAGCCAGCCGGAGATCGCGCGCAGCCCAATTGCGACGCCCTCAGCTGCACCCTCGATGACGCCAACCGCCGCGACGGGCGCGCCCAGCACCGACGTGAGCAGGAGCGGCAAGACGGGGTACAACAGTTCGCTCGCCATGTCGTTCCAAAACGACACCCACGAAAGCTGCTTGACCGCCTCTGGCAGCGCAGCCTGGGCGGCACGGATGCGCTGGTAGGTACTCACCGGCCGGTTAGACCGGCAACCAGAGTGCGTCGTTGCCGAGCGCCACGCGCCGTGCCTTGCCGGCCGCGACAAGATCCACCAACGCCTGTTCTGCCTCCGCGAGATTGGGATCGTCGTTGCGCGCGCACATCAGCAGTGCGACCTCGCATGTCACCAGACCACGCGGGAACGCCGGCAGAGTCTCGTCCGGGCCAGCAGGACCGCGTTGGGTCAGCGTTGGATCGAGGTTGGCGATGCAGACGTCATACGCAGTCAACGACTGCCAACCAGCCGCCACCAGCGTGCGACCGTCGTGCTCGAAGACGAGGCTCGGCGCCGTGTAGCGCTCCGGACCATCTGTTTGCGCCGTCTTGCCCTGAGCGCTCGCGGGCGGTGCGACGGAGCGAGCCTCCGCACGGTCGGCCTGATACAGCGCCTCGACCTCGGGGTCATCAAGCCCAGCCAACACAGCGTCCGCGTCGATGCCACTGACCGAACGCACAACCGGCTCCAAGACCTCAAGGCTGTCGTGGCGACGCGGGTTCGTAAACCACGAGAAGCGCAGCGCCCGCAACAGAGCCTCCCCCGCCTCGTACCCCTGACGCCGCGCACTGACGACGAGGCGGCAGGCCATGCCAGTACCGGCCGGGCCCTCGCGCAGGTCCGTGCTGTACGGCATATGGAAGCGATCGCGAAACTCAATGTTCCACTTCGTCATCTGGTCGCCGGTATAGCCACGCGCCACGTACTGCTCAGCGCTCTCCGTCAAGCCAATCAGCACCGTCCGCCACTCGAGCCCGTCGCCGTAGCGCCACTCGAGTGCACGCAGATGGGGTTCGGCGGAGTAGGCCCAGGGACAACCCGGGTCGGTGTGATGGACGACAGTGATGCTCATGACGTCAGCGTAGCCGTATACGACGAAGGGGTCAGACCCTTTTGTCGCATCCTCAGACGCACCAGCCAAGAACACGAGCCCTTTCATCACGTCACCAGGAGGCAAAACGCGATACCGCGGATGTCACTAAGGGGTCAGACCCTTTTGTGACATCGCCAAAAGCAAACGCATGGAACCTGGCATCACGCAATGTCACAAAAGGGTCTGACCCCTTAGTGACATCCGCAGACGCGGGCGGTCATCGGCGACATACTGTCGCCGATGACCGCCCGAGTCCCCGACCGCCGCATCTTCGCGCTCGCGATTCCGGCCCTCGGCGCGCTCGCAGCCGAGCCGCTCTACCTGCTCGTCGACACGGCCGTCGTGGGCCATCTCGGTAAGGAATCACTGGCTGGCCTTGCCGTCGGCGCAGCCCTGCTTGGCAACGTGATCTGGCTGATGAGCTTTCTCGCCTACGGCACGACAGGACGCGCCGCACGATTATTTGGCGCCAACCGCCGAACGGAGGCCGTCGATACAGGCGTGCAGGCGACGTGGCTTGGACTCGGCATCGGCATCGTGCTGCTGATCGCACTGCAGGCCCTCGCCGAACCGCTGGTGCACCTGATCGCGGGCAACCACGCCGAGACGCAGCGGCTTGCATTGAGTTGGCTAAGAATCGCAGCCTTCGGAGCTCCCTTTGTGACCGTTGCCATGGCCGGGCAAGGTTGGATGCGCGGCGTGCAAGACCTTCGCAAACCGCTGATTTTTCTGATCTCCTCGAATATCGTGAGCGCGGCACTCGCACCCCTACTTGTCTACGGCCTTGAGATGGGGATTGAGGGGTCGGCTGTGGCCAACGTGGTCGGCCAGATTATTGCGGCCTCGCTTTTTCTGCAGGCTCTCTTCCGCGAGCGCATCTCGCTGCGACCTCACCGTGAAGGCATCGCCAGCCAACTGGCGACAGCGCGCGACCTTGGCCTGCGCACGATTGCCCTCGAGGGCGTGTTCCTTAGCGCCACGGCTGTGGCCTCTCGACTCGGCCCCGAGCAAGTTGCTGCCCACCTGATCGCAATCCAACTGTGGTTCTTCCTCGCTCTGACGATGGATGCCTTCGCGATCGCCGCCCAGGCGTTGATTGGCGAACTCCTCGGTGCCGGTGAGGTCGCCACGGCGCGCGCCACGGCGCGCAGGCTCTGCGAGCTGGGCGCGATGCTAGGCGGCATCTTCGGGGTGATCATCCTCGCGGGCTGGCGCATCATTCCCCGCGCCTTTACCTCCGACGACGACGTCGTCCAGGCCACGGGTGCCGCCTGGGGCTGGTTTGGCGTGATGCAACCGCTCGGCGGCATTGCCTTTGCGATCGATGGGGTTTTGATGGGCGCTAGCGACACACTTTTTCTCCGCAACTTCACCGTCGTGGCCGTTGTGGTCGGGTACGTTCCGCTGATGCTCGGCACCGTCTACCTCGGCTTCGGTCTGACCGGACTGTGGGCCGGCATTACGCTGTTTGTGCTCTTGCGAGTCGTGCTCGGGTCGATGCGTCTACGCCGCGGCGTCTGGGCAGTGGGTGGAGCCACGACATGACCGTGTCGTTCGGTGAGGCGCTCCGCGTCTGGCTCCGGCTCGGCTGCATCTCGTTTGGTGGTCCGATCGCACAGATCGACCTCATGCACCGCGAGGTCGTCGAGCGCCGCGGCTGGATCGACGAGCGCTCCTTTCTCCATGCGCTCCGGCTCTGTACTGCGTTGCCCGGCCCCGAGGCTCAACAGCTCGCGTGCTATCTCGGCTATCGCCTGCACGGCGTGCGTGGCGCGATCGCCAGCGGCGGACTCTTTATCCTGCCCAGCCTGCTGCTGATCATCGCCCTGTCGTGGATCTACATGGCGTTTGGTGACACAGGCGTCGTGACGGGCATCGTCCGCGCGCTCGGTGGCGCCGTCGTCGCCCTGGTTGTTGCGGCGGGCATCCGCATGGGCCGCAAGGTCGTCAAAACGCGCTGGACGCTGGGGATTGCAATTATCGCCGGCGTCGCGATGCTGCTCGGTGGGCTGTTTCCAATCCTCGTCGCACTCGGTGCGGTGGCAGGCGTTCTGATCGGCCGTTTCCGTCCGACCGCCCTCGTGCCACTCGAAGACCAAGCCGATCCGGGCGAGCCGCCCCACCCCGTCGATCGCCCCGCATTGATTCGTCGTGCGGTCATCGGCGTAGCCTTGTGGCTTGGTGCAATCGCCGCGCTCCTACTCGTCGGTGGCGTCGTCGCCGAACTAACGGGCTTCTTTACGATCGTCGCGCTCGTCACATTCGGGGGGGCGTATGCGGTGCTGCCCTTTGTCGCGGCCGCTGCCGTCGGGCGGTTTGGCTGGCTGACTCCCGAGCAGATGATCGCCGGGCTCGCACTCGGCGAGACCACGCCGGGCCCGCTGATCATGGTCAACTCCTTCGTTGGCTTCGTGGCCGGCTGGACCACACTCGGCGGTGCTGCCGGTGGTATCGCGGGAGCACTCGTCGCGACCTTCGCCACCTTTGCACCTTCGTTCTTGATGATCTCCGTGGGCGCGCCGCTGATCGAGCACGTGCCGAGGCGCGGCCCGGTTGCCGATGCACTCGCCGCGCTGCAGGGTGTGGTTGCTGGAGCAATTGCCGTGCTGGTGATCTATCTCGCCGACCACGCGATCTTCCAAGCCGGCAGCGTCGACTTGCTCGCGGCAATCATTGCCGTAGCCGTGTTCGTCCTCCATCGGCGCGGCCTGCCTGTGCCGGCGCTGGTCATCGGCGCAGCGCTGATCGGCGCCGTCTGCGGCCTGATCGACCCGAGCTTCGCTCTGCTCACCTGACCTTCACCCCATGGCATGATGTCGGGATGACGCCTGCAGCAGATCCTCTCCACGCGCGTCGTCCGCTCCCCGGCGTTGACGGCGTTGACTACTTCGCGATCGCCGCCTGTGATGAGGCCGGTATCGACACGAGTGCACTGCCCTATACCGTCCGCGTGCTGCTCGAGATGCAGCTGCGCAATTCGATTGGTGAGCACGTCTCTGAGGCCGACATTCGCGCACTTGCAGCGTGGCCTGCTTCGGCGCCGGAAGGAACGTCGGTCCCGTATATCCCATCGCGCGTGATCCTTCAGGACTTCACTGGCATTCCCACGCTCGCCGACCTTGCGGCCATGCGCGTTGCGCACGCACTGCGGGGTGGCGACCCCGGCGACATCGACTCGCACGTGCCTGTCGATCTCGTAATCGACCACTCGGTCCAGGTCGACACCTTCGGTACGAAGTATGCGTACGAGAAGAACGTCGAGCGCGAATACGAGCGTAACGGCGAGCGCTACCGCTTCTTCCGCTGGGGCCAGGGAGCCTTCCGTCGGCTGCGCGTCGTGCCGCCGGGTATGGGCATTGTTCACCAGGTCAACATCGAGCATCTCGCCTGCGTCGTTGATGTGCGCGACGTTGATGGTGGCCGCGTTGCGCTACCCGACACGCTCGTGGGCACCGATTCGCATACGACGATGGTCAATGCGCTCGGCGTGCTTGGCTGGGGCGTCGGCGGTATCGAGGCCGAGGCTGCGATGCTCGGACAGCCGCTCGCGATGAGCGAGCCGATCGTCGTTGGCTTCGAGTTTCGCGGCACCCTCAACCCGGGCGTCACCGCAACCGACCTTGTCCTGACCGTCACCGAGCGTCTGCGCAACTATGGCGTCGTCGGTCGCTACGTCGAGTTCTGTGGAGATGGTCTGAGCGCCCTCTCGATTCCCGACCGCTCCACGCTCTCGAACATGGCACCCGAGTTTGGTGCCACCGCCGCGACGTTCCCTGTCGACGCCGAGACGATCCGTTTCCTCCGCGCGACCGGTCGTGGTGCGAATGCCGATGTCGCCGAGGTGTACTGTCGCGCGCAGGGCATGTTCCGCGAAGACGGTCAGCCGCTCGCTACCTACTCGGACGTCTTGGTGCTCGATCTGGCTGAGGTGGAGCCGAGCCTTGCGGGCCCGAGCCGCCCGCAGGATCGCGTCTCGCTCGGCGGCGTTCGTGAGAGCTTTAAGCAGGCCTTCCCACGTGAGTCTTCGCCGGTGCGTATTCCGGTCACGGCCCTCGTCCCGGTGGGAGCTGCAGGTGCAACCACGACGGCCGAGGACTGCACCGTCGACCACGGCAGCGTCGTAATCGCCGCGATTACCTCGTGCACGAACACCTCGAACCCGTCCGTCATGGTCGCTGCCGGCCTCTTGGCTCGTAACGCACGCGCCCGCGGGCTCGAGACCAAGCCGTGGGTCAAGACGAGCCTCGCACCGGGCTCGCGCGTCGTCACCGACTATCTCGACAGAGCTGGACTGACCGAGCCACTTAACGAACTGCGCTTCAACCTCGTCGGCTACGGCTGCACGACCTGTATTGGTAACTCAGGCCCGCTACCCGAGGCACTCGACGCCGCGATCTCCGAACACGAGCTCGCCGTTGGCGCTGTCCTGTCGGGCAATCGGAACTTTGAGGGGCGTATCCACCCGAAGGTCCGCGCTGCGTACCTCGCCTCACCCCCACTCGTCGTCGCCTATGCGTTGACCGGCACACTCGATGTCGATTTGACCAGTGACCCGGTTGGGATTGGGTCAGACGGCGAGCCCGTCATGCTGGCCGAGATCTGGCCGTCGCTGGAAGAGATCAAGGAGGTCATCGCCGAATCCTTGACCGAGGATCTTTTCGCTAAGGAATACGGCGCTATCTGGGATGGTGACGAGCATTGGCGGGCCCTGTCCGCCCCCACAGGCCAAACGATGGACTTTGATCCCGATTCGACGTACGTGCGTCAGCCTCCGTTTTTTACCGACATGGCGGCTGAGCCACACGATCTGATCGATATCGCCGGCATGCGCACCCTCGCAGTGCTGGGCGATTCGATTACGACCGACCACATCTCGCCTGCCGGTGCGATCCAGCCCGACGGCCCGGCTGGTCGCTGGCTGTTGGAGCATGGTGTCGAGCAGCGCGAGTTCAATTCGTATGGCGCGCGCCGCGGCAACCACGAGGTGATGGTGCGCGGTACGTTCGCGAACGTCCGCCTGCGAAACGAGCTCGTCCCCGGTACCGAGGGTGGCATTACGGCGCACCAGCCATCGGGCGACGTGCTGTCGATCTATGACGCCTCCGAGCGCTATCAGGCCGACGGTGTGCCGCTGATGATCGTGGCTGGCCGCGAGTACGGCTCGGGCTCGTCGCGCGACTGGGCCGCTAAGGGCACGTTGCTGCTCGGCGTCAAGGTCGTGATCGCCGAGTCGTACGAGCGCATCCACCGTTCGAACCTCGTCGGGATGGGCGTCCTTCCGCTGCAGTTCCCCGACGGCATCTCGCGCGCCACGCTCAACTTCGACGGCACCGAAACGATTTCCGTCTCGGGCCTGCCGACGCTCGAGGCACGTGGCTCGATCCAGGTCACGATCACGCGCGCCGACGGCTCGGAGGAGTCGTTCGCCGCACTCGCCCGCGTTGATACTCCGGTCGAGATCCAGTACCTGCGCCACGGGGGAATCCTCCCGATGGTGTTGCGTCAGATGGCGTGATCAACGTTGCTTTGGGGTCAGGCCCCTATGCAACGTTGACCTAAGCGATCGTCTTGGCATAACCGACCGACTTTGCTTAGGGGCCTGACCCCAAAGCAACGTTGATCGCCGGCGTGCTTTAGGTCTCGAGAAGACGTTCGAGCACGACGGCCACACCGTCATCAGCGTTGGACAACGTTACTTCGTCAGCAATAGCCAACACGTCCGCGTGCGCATTGGCGACCGCGACGCTGTGGCCTGCAATGCGCAACATCGGGAGATCGTTCGGCATGTCGCCGAAGGCAATCGTGTCGGCGAGGTCGATGCCATGGCGTTCGCAGGCGACGCGCAGGCCACGACCCTTGTCTGCACCCTTGGCCGAAATCTCGACGATTCCATACCCCGAATGCGTCACCTCGGCTCGGTCGCCGACGATTGCCGCGACGATCCGCACCAGCTCGTCGTGTCCGATCGCGTCGTCGCGGACAATCAGCTTCGTGGTCTCGGCTGCCGACACCATCTCGCAGACATCGCCAATCAATGTTTCGGGTGTGTTGTAGCGCGTGGGATAGGCGGTATCGCGGCCGAACTGAAACGTCATCTCGCAGGCGAACACGCAATCCGGAGCGTCCTGTCGAAGGTGCTCGACGAGCTCGACCGCCAATGGCGATGCCAACGGTGCGTGGTCGATCACCACGTGTTCGTCCACGTCGTAGAGCAGCGCACCGTTAGCGCACACCACAATCGAATGCGCACCGGTTGCCGAGGGCAGGTCGCGCACCCAGCGGGGTGGTCGCCCGGTCACCAGCACGATGTCGATGTCGAGCGCGGTCGCACGGTCGAGCGCGCGCCGCGTGCGGACGCTGACCTCACCCTCCGGATCGAGCAGCGTGCCATCCAAGTCGGAGGCAATCAGGTGCGGCTGACGATCGATCATCTGCAGTACTCCGTGAGGGATATTTGGGTTCGACTCAGCCGACGAGCTTCCGTCACGCGAAGAGTCCAATGTACAACCGGAAAGGTGATCTCCACCGCGAGACGTTCGCGGTCACCAGCTCCTCCTCCCGCACGACGCCGAGGCCCGCTCACGCGGGTCTCGTGCATTTTTGGACTCATGCGAGCAGGAAGCCCAAGAAGATTGTGTTGGCGACGAGCAGAATCGCGATCGTCACCGTGAAGCGCGTCAGATTGCGTTCCATCACCTGCGTCGCACCAAACTGGGACTGGCCAATGCCAAAAGCACCCGAGAGGCCCGAGTCCTTGCCCGAGTGAGCAAGCACGAGCACAATCGCGAGGACCCCAAGAATCACCTGTAATGCAACAAAGACGCCTTCAAGCATGGGCGGAGTCTACCCGGATCGTCAGGATCCAACGCCGATTCTCCGACCAGACCGCTACACCTGAGTGGTAACGTCGTCCCCCGTGAAGACAAACTGGACCAAGTCGACGAGGAGAATAGGCCGATGAGTCTGCGCGTCGGTGTCGATCTGGGTGCGACGAAGATCCAGACGCTACTCGTCGCTGACGACAACTCGATCGTGGCCCGCAAGCGTGGCGCAACACCAGTCACGGGTGGCCCGAGTGCCGTACTTGCGGCCGTCCAAGAAACGATTGAGCAACTGCTCGTGCGCGCAGATCAACCAGCTTCCGCTCTCGCCACGATCGGAATTGGCGCTCCGGGCCAGATCGATGCAGCTGCTGGTGTCGTACTCCAAGCGGTCAATGTTGCCGGCTGGGACCAGCCCGTAGCGGTCGCGGAGATCGTCGGGGAGATGTACGACGTACCCGTTGCGCTGGCCAACGACGTGCAGGCGAGCATGGTGGCCGAACACCGCCTCGGTGCTGGCCGCGGCAGAGCCAACCTGCTGGGCATCTTCTGCGGCACGGGTGTCGGTGGAGGTCTGATTCTCGATAACGCACTCTGGGTGGGCGCTGGCGCTGCCGGCGAGATCGGCCATACCGTGATTGTGCAAGATGGAAACCGTTGTGGCTGTGGGCGCAACGGTTGCCTCGAGGCCTATGCCGGTCGCGGCGCACTCGAGCAACTCGCTCGCGAACACCATGCGGCAGGACGCCCGACGATGCTCTTCGAATTGATGGACGCGCAGGGCCGTACCCGCCTAACAAGCCGCGTCTGGCTCGATGCATGCCTGCACCGCGACGAGCTCGCGTTAGAACTGATTACTCAGGCTGCACGTGCGGTCGGTACGGCCGCTGGTAGCGCCACGAATTTGCTCGACGTCGACTGTGTGGTGATCGGTGGTGGCTTGGCAACTCGACTTGGCGACCACTTCCTCAGCGACGTCCGCGCCGCCGCACAGCCAGCCCTGCTGCGCCCGAACGTCGCAAACCAGATTGTCCTCTCCGAACTCGGAGACGACTGTGGCGCGCTCGGTGCCGCGCTCATCGCTGGCGATCGCTTCGCGCAGCGCTAGTTGATGCGAACGCCGGCGCGGATGACGTCAACCACCTCAAACGCCGGCGTCAACACCACGAGATCGGCGCGTAGGCCCGGAGCAATCCGTCCGCGATCTGACAACCCAAGCGCGCGAGCTGGTGTGGCCGAGAGCATCGTGGACGCTGCCGCCAATTTAATCCCAACGACCTCGACCAGATGCCGCAGCGCCGCATCCTGGGTGAGCGTGCTCCCGGCCAACGCTCCCCCATCCCGAAGTCGCGCGACACCACCGGAGACGACGACGTCCATTTCGCCCAAGCGGTGGTCGCCGTCGCCATCGTCGGCTGCTGCGATCGCATCGGTAATCACAGCGACGCGGTCTGTACCAGCAACACGGATGGCCAACTCGAGCATCGCCGGCGCAACGTGCTCGAGATCAGCGATCAGTTCGATCACCACGCGGTGGTCGAGCAGGAGCGTCGCCACCGGACCAGGCTCCCGATGATGCAACGGTGACATCGCATTGAAGAGATGCGTCGCGACACGCGCGCCGGCATCGATGGCTTGCCTGATGACCAACGAGTCCGCACCGGTGTGTCCGATCGCCACGACGACGCCGGCAGAGACGAGCTTCGGAATCGCGTCGAGCGCACCATCAACCTCGGGCGCCAACGTCACCATCGCAATCTGGCCGCTGGCTAGCAACTCGGCCAACTCCTCGTCGGCAACCCCACGCAAAACGGCAGGATCGTGTGCCCCACAGTAGTCCCGCGCCAACCATGGCCCCTCGAGGCGGATGCCCGCCAATGTGTCGTCGGCGACGAGTGGCAGCAACGCCTCGATTTGTCGCAGCAGGTCGCTGTGAGAGGCCGAAGCCAGGCTGCCAAGGCTCGTCGTCGTGCCATGCCTACGATGAGTCAGCGCTGCGTGGCGCGCCTCATCCGTCGATCCCGATAGATACGAACCTCCCCCACCTCCGTGGCAGTGAAGGTCAACAAAGCCAGGCAGCACGATCGCGCCCCCAAGCGACTCGACAGTTGCCCCCTCCGGCTGCGGCGGATCACCGTGTCCGCAGTCGCTGATGCAAGCGTGTTCGATCAGGATCCAGCCGCCCGCGAGCGCCCCGTCCACATCGAGCCACTGCAGATCGGTCAACAGCCTCACCGCAACAGTTCCTGCTTCGACACGCATGCCTCCCGACGTAGGACGATCCACTCTACAAAAGTTGACGCCTCGCGCAGCACCACCTACCCGCGCTACTCTCCAAGTATGAAACAGCGTGCGCTTGGATCCAGTGGGGTCAACGTCTCTGAGGTTGGTTTTGGCGTCTGGACTGTCGCCACCGGTTGGTGGGGCGAGTACTCCGACGACGAAGCCGTAGCCCTCCTCCGTCATGCCCGCGATCGTGGCATCAACTTCTACGACACGGCCGACACGTACGGTGAGGGTCGCGGAGAAACGCTGCTGGAGAAGGCCTTCGGTGCCGACTCGGACGTCGTCATCGGCACCAAGTTTGGCTACGACATCTACTCGCCGTGGGAGCGCAAGGGCCACGTCGAGCGCCCGCATGACTGGACACCCGCGTTCGTCAAGTACGCGCTTGAGCAGAGCCTGCGTCGCCTTGGTCGCGATCACATCGATTTCTACCAGCTCCACAATCCGCGCCTCGACGCACTTCAGGACGATGCACTCTTCGAGATGCTCGATGGTCTCGTCCAGGCAGGCACGATTGGCTCGATCGGCGTCGCCCTCGGCCCCGCAATCGGCTGGCGCACGGAGGGTCTGTGGGCGATTGAGAACCGACCGATCCATGCGATCCAGGTGATCCACAACCTGCTCGAGCAGCAGCCGGGCCGTGACTTCATCGCCAGTGCAAAAAATAACGACACCTCGATCGTCGTACGTGTCCCCCACTCCTCCGGCATGCTCGAAGGTAAGTACACGCTCGAGACCGTCTTCGACGAGAACGATCACCGTAGGCACCGCCCGAAGTCGTGGCTCGTGGAGGGCGTTCAGAAGGTCGAGCAGGTGCGGTTCCTCGAGCTCGAAGATCGCACGATGGGCCAGGCTGCGATCCAGTGGCTCCTGCACGAGAACGTCGTCGCCTCCGTGCTCCCAAATATCTACAACGCTGAGCAGATCGATGAGTTTGCTGCGACGTCTGAGACGCCGCCACTCACCGACGAAGAGTTTCGTACCGTCGAAGACCTCTGGGAAGACGACTTTGGCGTCGCTCCCTACGTCGAAGAGCCGTCGGCAGTTACCGCCGACTAGGCGCGCTCAGGCAGCTCGCGAGCGTGCGACACGCTCGAGTAGATCGGCGAGGCGACGGGCTTGGACGACATCTGCGTGCGCATCTGCCGTCGACTGACCAGCGGAATCCTCGCGTGTCAGCTTGAGTGCCGCCCGCAGGCCCTCAAAAATCGCGTCCTCGCTATACGGATCGACCTGTACAGCGGCTGTTGCCGGCAGATCACGCGCCACTGGTGCTGTCTGGGAGACGACGACGGGCACTCCACAGGCGGTCGCTTCGAGCGCCCCGAGTCCATAGCCCTCGCTGAGTGCCACGAGCGTTGCGACATCCGCACCTCGCAGCAATACAGGCACCTGCTCAGGGCGAACAGACCCCAGTAGTCGTACGTGTGCCAATCCCTCGAGTTGTTCTGCCAACGGCCCCGTACCCGCAATCCATAGCTCGCCACCACCGTGCTCGGCAAACAGTCGCTCTGCTGCTGCGGCGAGGCGCTCGGGGTTCTTGCGCTCGATCAGATTGCCGATCTGCACCACCAGCGGCCGACTCGGGGCGGGGCCATACGCCGATAGATCTGCCGTGCCTGGACGAAACAGTGCTCGGTCCACCCCAGTGTTGATGACGTCGACCACGAGCCCGGGAAAGACCGCCGTGAGGCGCGCGGCCAGCTCGCTGGAAACGGCCACGACGGCCGCAGCCCCAAACACCGCGCGCCGCACCGCGGTCCGGAGTGGTCGCGACCGCTCAAGATGACCGACATCGCCGCCGTGTGCGACGAGGACGTACGGGGCACCGACCGAGCGCGCGACGCGCCGACAAATCAGCGCCGTCGGAACGAGGTAATGCCCCAGCACGACGTCGGCCTGCATGCGGTCCGCCGCGTGTGCGCCCTGGCTCCGCAGCCGCGCATACTTGCGCAACGTGCCCGGCAACCGAGTCGTGCGCTGCTCGATGCCGACGACCTCAACCGTGCAGCCAGCCTGCTCAAGCGCCGCGGTCTGACGCATCACAAACACGCCATATTGCGGTACCTCGAGCGAGGGAACCATGTTGGAGACCACCAAGACGCGAAGCGAGTCGTACATGGAACCTACGATGCCGCATCGATCGGTCGCTACGCTGCACAGGTTGCCGACGTAGCTCAGCTGGTAGAGCTCTCGCCTTGTAAGCGAGTGGTCCGCGGTTCGAGTCCGCGCGTCGGCTCTGGAATCAACGATTCGCCCCATTGGGGGATATTTCGATTCGGTGAATTTCTTCGGTTTTCCCGTGGCCGAGCGCTACGCTAGGTGTATGGGTACGCATCTACACATTGCGCATCGCGGCTACCGCACCGGACTTGGCGATAACACGCTGGCTCAGATTGCCGAGGCCATCCGACTCGACTGCGACATGGTCGAGGTTGACGTCCGCCGCCGCGGCTCCGATGGTGAGTTGGTGCTGGCCCACGAAAAGGGTGCGAACCTGACCGCCCCGCTCCTGCGCGACGCCTTGGCGTTGGCGCGCCACGCCAATATCCCACTCAATCTCGACCTCAAGCAGAATGGCCTATCTGAGCAACTCGTGCGTGTCTTACGCGAGGGCGAGATGACCGATCGCGTCGTGTTGACAGGCGGCGGCTGGGAGCAGGCCCTCTGGGTTCGCCACCTCGAGCCCCGCATTCGCATCGGTTTCACGATCCCACGCCGTCACCACGACTGGGTGCGCGCGCTCGGCTGGGCCGCTAATCGCCTCTGGCGCTTCGTCTGGACCGGCCGCGTCGATCTGCTGATGAAGGCCTACCGCATTGACTTGGTAACGGTCCAGCATCGCCTCGTGACACCGAAATTGGTCACACAGGTCCACCGTGGTGGTGGCGAGATCTGGGTCTGGACACCAGACGACCCGGCCACGATCGCGCGCCTCTGCGCGATGGGTGTCGACGGCATCTGCACGAACGTGCCCGACCCCGCTCGGGTTGCTGCGACGCAGCGCACCGCAATCGCTGCGTAGTTTCTCAGCCGAACGTGCGCACGCTGTAGACGACGGCGACGACCACGCCGACGACGATTACGAGACGTTGTAGGACGACTGCGGGAAGGCGCGTCGCCAGGTGTCCGCCAAGGTAGCCACCGCCAAGTGCGCAGACCAGCATCACCACGGCGGTGATCCACAAGACGTGTCCCGAGAAGACGAAGACGAGGGCCGCGGCAGCGTTGATGACGAGGCTCGAACACTGCTTGAGGGCATTGATGCGCGTGAGCGTGTCAACCAATACAACGCCGAGCACCGCCAGCACGATGATGCCGAGGCCACCACCAAAGTAGCCGCCGTAGATCGCCGCGGCAAAGATGCCAATCGCTGGTCCCAGCAACCGCTCCTGCCCACCATGCAACTTCGAAATTCGTTCTGCGACACGCTTCTTGACGGTATTACCGAGCGCCAAGAGAACGACAGCACCGATGATCAAGAACGGGATCAAGACCGAGAACGCATGCTCTGGTGTGATCAGCAGCAGTCCTGCACCGACGAATCCACCGAGCGCCGCGAGTGGCAGCAAAACCCGCATCCGGCGACCCTGACCGACGAGATCGCCCCTCTGAGCCAGAGTGCCACCAAGATAGCCCGGAACCAACGCCACGGTGTTCGTCACGTTGGCCGTGATCGGTGGTACACCGAGGGCCAACAGCACGGGAAATGAGATCAGCGTGCCGCCACCGGCCAGGGCATTAATGATTCCCGCCGCGAGCGCAGCCAAACCGGCGAATACGAGGTCACCGGCAGACATACCGAAAATCTAGGCGGTCTCGCCAACCTCGCGGCTGGCACGGTGCTGCTCGATCTTGCGCTTAACGCGCTGCAAGGCGTTATCGACGGCCTTCGGATCACAACCGGCTCGCTCGGCGATCGATTCGTACGACTCACCGGCCATAAACGAGGCGAGTACCTCCGACTCGAGCGGCGAGAGCGCCTTACCGAGCATCGAGACCAACGAGTCAAGCTCGTCGCTCGAAACGACGCGCGACGCCGGGTCAAGCGTTGGCGAGCCGGCAATGGCGTCACCGAGCGTGCACTCACCACCCTCTGGATCAGCGCCAGCAGGCGTATGACTAAAGGAGATGTAGCCATTGAGTGGCTGATGCTTGTTGCGGGTTGCGCCCTTAATTGCCGTGATGATCTGGCGCGTGATGCAGAGCTCGGCAAACGAGCGGAACGAGGTCTCACGATCGACGCGGTAGTCGCGGATCGCCTTGTAGAGGCCAATCAGGCCCTCCTGCTGGAGGTCGTCGGAATCGCCGCCGGCCAGGAAGTAACTCGAGGCCTTAAGGCGCACAAATGGCTGATAGCGCCGAATCAGCTGGTCGAGAGCGGCGTCATTGCCGTTGCGAGCACGCAAGACGAGGGAGAGATCACCCTGATCGCGCTTCTGCCGCGCTGCTGGATCTAGCGTGCGGGTGGTTGTTGCTCGTGCTGCTTGCATAACGGGATAACCCTCCATGACTCTCCATAAACCTCATTGTGTACTTGAGGTTTATGCCGGACATCCGCACTATGCCCGACGGCCTAGGTAATTACAAGGGCAATCTCACAATTGATAGGGCAAATCCTAATTTGCCTGCAAACCGTTACATTCTGTGACAGCTGTGGCAGCCCGTAGAATCGGCTCTATCAGTGGGTTTACGAGGTTTCCATAGGGACAAACCTATTCGGAAAGCCTCAAAAGGCGTTGAGTCCTACGGACGTTGCCGAACGGCCTCAAACAGCAGAATGCCGGCGGTAACCGAGACATTCAGCGACGAAATCTTGCCCGCCAACGGCAACGAGACGATCGCATCACAGGCCGTTTGAACGCGCGGACGGACGCCTGAGCCCTCTGCCCCCAGGACAAAGATGCAGCCATCGCGATAATCGCCGTCGGTGTACGCCATTTGCGCGTCGGCGGCGGCCGCATACGTCCACAGCCCTGGCCGCTTGGCGCGATGCAGCCAATCGGCCAGATTCGGCACGATCGCAATCGGCAAATGCTCAACCGCACCCGCACTGGCCTTAGCCACAGCGGCGGTGACCGGCGCGCTGCCATGCCGCGGCACGACGAGACCGTCGGCGCCCGCACACTCGGCGCTGCGAACAATCGCTCCCAGGTTGCGTGGGTCGCTGACGCCGTCAAGTGCGATGATCAGCGGGCGTTCGATGGCAAATAATTCGTCGCCATCGATGTAGGGAAACGGATCGACGTGAGCGGCGATGCCCTGATGGTCGGAGTTGCCGATCAGCGCACCGATTTCATCCGCGCTCGTCACCCGCACGGGCACGTCAAGACCCCGCAGCCACGGCAGCGAGGCCTTCGCCTTCTCGGTAACCAGGATCTCCTGCACGGCACGGCGACCACGCGTCGCCTCGTGGACCGGCTGCCTTCCGTAGATCAGATCGGCGCTCACGCGGGCGTCAACTCCGGTCCATCAGGCAGGTCTTGAACAACCCAACCGAGCGCGAGTAATTCGTCTCGTAGAGCGTCTGCGCGCTCGAAATTTCGCTCTATTCGGGCGTTTTCGCGCTCTTGGAGGAGCGCGAGCGCCTCGGCAGGTGGACCCTCGGTCGACGCTGCGAGTCCATCAAGGCCAAGCACGTAGAGACAGTCAACCAGCACACCGCGAGCCGCTGCAACGTCGGCGGGGTCGGCATCGCCGGCGTCGATCGCGGCATTCAACTGACGCACCAGATCGAACAAGGCGGCAAGCGCCTCGGGCGTCGCGAAGTCATCGTCGAGCGCGGCGCAGAAGCGACTATCGACCTCAGCGGCAGCCTCGGCAAGTGGGCCTCCGGCGGCAGCCGGGACCGTGCCACTGGTACGAGCTGCTCGACGCAACGCCTCGCGCAGCCGATCGTTCGAGCGGCGAGCGTCCTCGAGCGAGTCGGGGCTGTAGTCCACCGACGAGCGATACTGCGCGCGGGCAAACAACGACAGCAACGTCTCGGGGCCTTCGCGGTCGAGGGCGTCGGCCAGCCGGTCGATGTTGCCGAGCGACTTGGACATCTTGTCTCCACCAAAACGCAGCATGCCGTTGTGCAGCCAGATGCGCGAGAAGGGACGACCGGTCAATGCCTCCGACTGGGCGCGTTCGTTTTCGTGGTGCGGAAACTTGAGGTCGATGCCGCCACCGTGGATATCGATCTCCTCGCCCAGCGCCGTCATCGCCATCGCCGAGCACTCGATGTGCCAGCCAGGGCGCCCCAACCCCCAGGGCGACTCCCAGGCTGCGTCCTCGCCAGGCTTGGTCGCCTTCCAGAGCGCGAAATCGAGTGGCGCCGCCTTTTTGGAGGTGATCTCCTCCGGTTGCATTTCGTCGATTTTTTGCCCTGAAAGAGCTCCATAGCTGGGAAAATCGGCGACGCTGAAGTAGACGTCGCCATCGGCGGCGTAGGCGTGACCACCCGCAATCAACTGCTCGATCATGGCGATAATCTCTGGCAGCGAGTCCGTTACCTTCGGCTCCACGTCGGGCCGTCCAAGGCCGAGCCGCGTGGTGTCGGCGATGTACCGCGCCGACTCGCGTGCGGCAAGCGCCTCACTTTCGATGCCCTCCGCAACCGCGGCGGTATAGATCTTGTCGTTGATGTCGGTCAGATTCGAGACGACCTTGACCTGCCAGCCGGTGCGGCGCAGATGGCGCGCGAGCGTCATGGCCACCACAAACGGACGCGCGTTGCCAACATGGATCGGGCCGTACACCGTTGGGCCACAGACGTAGAGGCCGAGTTGGCCAGGCGTCAGCGGCTCGACCGGGACGACCGAACGGCGAAGGGAGTCGTAGAGATGCAGCGTCATGGCAGATCCACCACAGCCTGCGCGCTGACGCGGGACGAGACCCTCGCCCGCGCGCAGGCTGTGGTGGAT
>JBAXOM010000025.1:0-21795 GCA_037133215.1 Thermoleophilia bacterium
CGGCGTGACGGTGGATCACGAGGCACGCACCGTGCGCGTCGTGAACGATCACCAGGCGCGCACCGTGCTTGTTCGCAACTATCCGATCTCCGTCGACCCAGCCGAATTTCGTGAGCACATCACGACGCCCGAGATGGTTGAGGCTGCCGCAGAGATGACACGCACGCGGACAAAACACCTGATCCTCCGCGTCGACCGCACCGACCCGTCGAAGAACATCGTGCGTGGCTTTCATGCCTACGATCGCCTACTCACGCGCCGACCCGACCTGCACGGCGACGTCACGCTGCTGACCCTCCTCGACCCCTCGCGGCTCTCGATTCCCGCTTATTCGCTGTACTTCGAAACGATCCAGGAGACGGCAGCCGAGGTCAATGCGCGCCACGCGCACGACGGTTGGCTCCCCATCGACCTACGGATTGGCGATAACTTCCCCGACGTCATCGCTGCGTACCAGCAGTACGACGTCCTCCTCGTGAATGCGATTGCCGACGGAATGAATTTGATCGCCAAGGAAGCCCCCCTGCTCAACGTGACCGACGGCGTCATCGTGCTGTCGGAACGTGCAGGCGCCTACGAAGAGCTCGAGCCCTTCGTGCTTGGTATCGATCCGCTTGACGTTGAGGCGACGGCCGCGCAACTGGAGCGGGCAATCGAGCTATCGCAAGGCGAGCGTGCATCCCGCTCCGTCGCGATCAAGGATTTCTTGATGACCCATGACGTCAGCCGCTGGATCGACCTTCAGCTGCGCGACCTCAACGATCTCACGGAGGCTCGCCGATGAGTGACCCGCTGCTGATTGTCGCTGCGCTCAACGGCACCCGCCAGCGCGACGCCTGTCCGAAGGTGCCGCTGTCTCCGGAAGAACTCGCAGCAGAGGCCAAGCGTGCAGTTGAAGCGGGCGCTGGCATGGTGCACGTGCACGCCCGCAAGAGCGATGGCTCCTCGACGTTCGATTTCGTGATCGACGACATCGTTGCGGCGATTCGCGGTGCCGTTGATGTGCCGATCTCGATCTCGTCGCAGCGAGCACGCCAGACGTCGCTCGGCACGGTCACTGCGCTCTTCAGCGTGCTGCGCGACCTGCCGGATCTCGCCTCCGTCCACGTCCGACCACCTGAGGCCGAGCTGCCCGCTCATCGCGAGGAGGCTCGTCAGATCATCGAGGCCTTGGACGCGGCCGACGTTCGCCCCGCACCTGTCGCCGGCAGCCTGGACGCACTTGGTGACCTCGAGGTGCTCTACAACGATTCGCTACTCGGTCGAGCGCCGTTTGTGATGCTCACACTCGGTGCGGCTATTTCGGAGTCGGCCGACCTCGCTGCCGGCACGCCCCAAAACGTGCTGCGCCTGATCGACGCGGTCCGGTCGGTGCTCGCACAGCCGCCGATTGTGGCGAGTGGCCGCGATGCGACCAGCCCGATCGTGCAGGCCGTCGCTGCCGCCGCCGGTGAGCACATCCGGGTCGGCTTCGAAGATGCCGTCACGCTGCCCGATGGATCGCCTGCGACCTCGAACGCTCAGCTTGTCGAGCACGCTGTCCGACTCGGCGCTGCGCTCGGGCGTGCGCCGATGTCGCCCGACGACGCACGACGCCTGCTTCGCTGAGACACCGGCCAAGCGGCCATCACACTGCGATACCGTTGAGGTAATGTCTCGCCGGTCGCTCATCATCATCGTCGCCCTCGTGGGGGTCGGCGCGGTCGCACTGATTGTCGGACTCCGCGGTGTTTCCGATGCGACCAAGGCCGAGACCGGGCCAACCGAGTCGAGCCTGATTCCGCCGTTCACCCCCACTAAGGCGCCAGCCATTACGGGGCAGACGATCACCGGCAAGCCGTTCGCTTTGGCGGACTACGCGGGCAAGCCAATCATTCTCAACTTCTGGGCCTCGTGGTGTGGGCCGTGCCGCCGCGAGATCCCCGCGATCGCCGCCTTCGCCAAGAGCCATCCGGAGATCCAAGTATTGGGCGTTGATTATCAGGACAACGCGGCCGACGCCGCCGCCTTCGCGATTTCTCACGGCGCGACGTGGCCCAGCGTGGTCGACGATGGACCGATCGGGAGTCACTACAAGGTCCCCGGATTGCCCACCACCTTCTTGATCAACAGTCAGGGCCAGATCGTCGAACGCATCCTTGGTGAGGTGACCGAGCCGTTGCTCGCTGCGCACGTTAAGGCGATGACCGCGCAGTGATCGGCGCGATCAGCCTGTCTGGGGTTGGGCTCGCAACAGCATTTGCGGCCGGCTTGGTCTCGTTTTTGTCGCCCTGTGTCTGGCCGCTCGTTCCCGTCTATCTCTCGTACGTCTCCGGCGTGCCGTACGAGGAACTCGGCTCGAACCGGCGCCGCGTGGTGATCACCACGTGCGTTTTCATCGGCGGCTTTACGGTCGTGTTCGCCCTCTACGGCCTTAGCGTCGGGTACCTCGGCACGTTTGTTGCGGATTACCGGCGCACGATCGAAATCGTCGGCGGCGTCTTCGTCATCCTGATGGGGCTCGCACTGCTCGGCTTTGCACGCCAACTCGTCGGGCGTAGCGCTCGCGTCGAACTGAAGGCGCGCCCTGCTTCGCTGGCCGGTGCAGGCCTCGCCGGCGTGGTTTTTGCCGTCGGCTGGACGCCCTGCATCGGACCCGTACTGACGTCGATCCTGCTCTACGCCGCATCGCAAGGTGGCGCGGGCGGGTCGCTACTCCTGTTCGCCTACGGCATCGGCCTCGGCGTGCCGTTTCTGCTTAGCGGCCTCTTGGCCTCGTGGCTGCTCGAACGCACTGGCGCCTATCGCAAGTACGGCGTCTGGGTCAATCGCGTGGCGGGCGTCGTGATGATCATCGTCGGCGTCCTGCTGGCATCGGGCCAACTCGCCCAGATCACGCAGCAGCTGAGCGGCTATGGCGTGATCGTCTAGCCGCGCGATGTCACAAAGGGGTCAGACCCTTTTGTGACATCCATCGAGATCAGAGGCCAATCACATGACGGTGATGTCACATAAGGGTCTGACCCCTTTGTGACATCGGAATCACATCGCCATCCCACCACTGCACTCCAACTACACGGAGGGTTCGTAGCCGGCGAATGCCAACACCAACCGACCGCTGGGTGTCAACGGCTCGGGCCAGGCGCCGGCCGGAAAAACCTGGAGACCAATCACCTCGGGCAGCATCAGCCCAAACGGGCCGTCGGAGCGGAGCCGGAAGACGCCGGCAATCTCCGTCTCGTCTTCGAGCTCGGTCAGGATCGTGCCGAGGTGCTCGGGAGCTGGACCCTGATACCCCAATTCTTCGCCGAGCTCGCGCACTGCGGCCTCGGCGTACGTCTCCTCGCCGTCAACGTGCCCCGAGCAGGCGACGTCCCAAAAACCGGGCGACGAGTCCTTGCGCAGCGAGCGTCGTTGGAAGAGCATGCCCTCTGACGTCTCGACGATCACGCTAACCGAGCGGTGGATCAGCGTCGCGTCGGCATGACACTCGGCGCGCGTGCGATAGCCCAACACGTGGTCGTCTCGATCGACGACGCAGAAGATTTCGTCCTGCCGCTGCACGGGGGCCGGTTGCATGAGGCATATCGTATGACGCGATGGCCAAGGTCGTATCCGTTGTGGGCAATCGCCCCCAGTACGTCAAAGCCGCCCCGCTCTGCGTGGCGCTGGCCGCGCGTGCCACCGTTGTCGGTGTCGATACGGGCCAGCACTACGATCCCGAGCTCTCGCAGATCTTCTACGACGAGCTCGGTATCGCACCGCCCGAGCACCGGCTCGCCGTCGGCTCGGGCTCGCACGCCGAGATGACCGCGCGCATCCTCGAGCGCATCGAACCCGTGCTGATCGCCGAGGCGCCGGACTGGTGTGTCGTCTACGGCGATACCAACTCGACGCTGGCGGCCACGCTCGCAGCCGCCAAACTCGGGATTCCAATCGCGCACGTCGAAGCGGGCCTGCGGTCGTTCGATCGCTCGATGCCAGAGGAGGTCAACCGCGTCGTGGCCGACAGCCTCAGCACCGCGCTCTTCTGCCCGTCGCAGACAGGTGCCGACAATCTGGCGGGTGAGGGCATCGTCGATGGCGTCACCATCGTCGGCGACGTGATGGCCGACGCTGCGCGCCTGTTTGGACCGATCGCCGAGCGCTCCACGGCCGTCGCCGATCTCGGCCTGACGGTAGGCGGCTACGCGGTGGCCACGATCCACCGCGACGCCAATACGCGGCAGCCTGCACTTGGCCGTCTTGTCGATGCCCTGTCGGCGCTCGATTGCGACGTCGTGCTGCCGTTGCATCCGCGTACCGCTGCCGCACTCGAACGGGAGGGCCTCGCCTTTGGTGGGCGTGTGCGCGTGATTCCACCCGTCGGCTACCTCGAGTTCACCGCACTCTTGCGCGGTGCGCGTCTGCTGTTGACCGATTCCGGCGGCGCCCAGAAAGAGGCGTACTTCCACGCCGTGCCGTGCGTCACGCTGCGCGATCGCACTGAGTGGGTCGAGACCGTTAGCACCGGTGCAAACGTGCTCGTCGAGGACGACGCAGCAGCGATTACGGCAGCGGTCGCAAACCCGCCGGCACCGGCCGCTTGGCCTGCCTTGTACGGCGATGGTCACGCGGCAGAGCGCATCGCCAGCGCCCTCTTCGGCTAGGCCTCGACAACGCTGCCGCAGCAGCCCGGGCTACGCCAGCGGTACCATCTCCCCCGTGCAGCGCGATGTCGCAGTTGTCGGAGCCGGCTACGTCGGTCTTCCTCTCGCAGTTCGTCTCGCAGAAGCGGGGCGCACCGTGGTGTGCCTTGACCCAGACGCGAGCAAGATGGAGCGCCTCAATGCGGGCGATTCGTACATCGAAGACGTCGACTCTGCCGACCTCGCCCGCCTCGTCAACGACGGCAAGCTGGCCGGCACGACGGACGAGACCGAGCTGCGCGATGCCGACGCGATTCTGATCTGCGTACCGACGCCGCTGTCCGAGCACCGCGAACCCGACCTTGGCGCCGTGCGCTCTGCCACCGCTGCTGTTGCTCGCAACCTCCGCAAGGGCCACACCGTCGTGCTCGAGTCGACCACCTACCCGGGCACGACCCGCGAGGTGCTGCAGCCGATGCTCGAGGAGGGTGGCCTGCGCGCCGGCACCGATTTTTTCTTGGCGATGTCACCCGAGCGCATCGATCCCGGCCGCACGGACTTCACCGTACACACGACGCCAAAGGTGATGGGCGGCATCACGCCGGCCTGTGCCGAGCATGCCGCCGCCGTCTACCAGGGTGCTGTCGACACGATCGTGCGCGTCTCGTCGCCGGAGGCGGCCGAGCTCGCGAAGCTGCTCGAAAACATCTTCCGTACCGTCAACATCGCGCTCGTCAACGAGCTCGCAATGCTCTGCGACAAGATGGGCCTCGATGTCTGGGAGGTCGTCGACGCGGCCGCCACGAAGCCGTTCGGCTTTATGCGCTTCGAGCCGGGTCCTGGTCTCGGCGGCCATTGCCTACCGATCGACCCGTTCTACCTGACGTGGAAGGCCCGCGAGCACGAGTTTTCGACCGAGTTCATCGAGCTGGCCGGCAAGGTCAACGGCAATATGCCGAGCTACTGTGTCGATCGCATCGCCCGCGTCCTCAACGATGCCTCAAAGAGCGTCCGTGGCGCCAACATTCTCGTGCTCGGTGTGGCCTATAAGAACGATGTTGGCGACATGCGCGAGTCGCCGGCGCTGCCGATTATCGAGCTGCTACGCGAGCGTGGCGCCGAGCTGAGCTATCACGATCCGCACGTCGCCTCGATGCCCGAGCTCGGCCTCGACTCGGTCGCGCTTGATGCCGCAACCGTCCAGCAGGCCGACGCCGTCGTGATCATCACGGGCCATAACGCCGTCGACTACGAGATGGTCGTCGCGAAAGCCAGCAGCGTCCTCGACCTGCGCAACGCAACCGGGCGACGCGGGTTAGAGGGCGACAATGTCTCCCGACTCTGACGCACCCGTCCGCATTGGCATCGTTGGCCTTGGCTACTGGGGGCCCAACATGGCCCGCGCCCTCGCCAGCACGCCTGGCTGCCAGCTCGCCTACGCCTGTGACCTCGACGAAGGCAACCGCGCGCGCCTCGAAGGCCGCTACCCCGGCACGGTCATCACCGATCGCTTCGATGACCTCTTGGAGGACGACACGCTCGATGCGATCGTCGTCGCGACGGGCGCGCCAAGCCACCACGCGATCGGCATGCGCGTGCTCGAGGCCGGCAAGCACGCCCTGATCGAAAAGCCGCTCGCCCTGACTGTCGCCGACGCCCGCGAGCTCGTTGCCACCGCAGCCGCCAAGGATCGCGTGCTGATGGTCGGCCACCTGTTGCGCTTCCACCCCGTCTTCGAGCGCCTCAACGAGCTTGCCCAGGGCGGCGCGCTCGGGCGCATGTTGTACCTCTATACGAATCGCCTCAACTTCGGCAAGGTGCGCGCCGACGAGAACGCCCTTTGGAGCCTCGCGCCCCACGACATCTCGCTCGCGCTGGCACTGGCTAACGAGCGACCCGTCGAGGTCTCGGCACGGGGCGAGGCGTTCCTTCGCGAAGGCGTCGAGGACGTCGTCTTCGGCTACCTGCACTTCCCCAGCGGCCTCGTCGCTCACCTCCACGTCTCGTGGCTCGATCCACACAAGAGCCGCAAGTTGACGGTCGTTGGCTCCGAGGGCATGGCCGTCTTTGACGACACCGAGACAGATCGCAAGCTGACGGTCTACGAGAAGGCGTCGTCGCCGTCGCGCTTCGACACCTGGGGCGAGTTCCAAGCGTTGCGCACCGGCGACGTCCAGATTCCGCAGGTCTCGAACGCCGAGCCGTTGATCCAAGAGACGAAGGCGTTTGTCGAGGCGATCCGCAACGGCGCGGCGACCATCGCGTCGGGCGATGAGGGTCTGGCTGTTGTCGAGGTACTGACGGCGCTGCAGACGTCTCTCGAACAGCACGGCGCACCCGTGAGGCTCGACAGCCAATGAGCGACGTCCATCCCAGCGCGATCGTCGAAGCCGGCGTCACGCTTGGCGAGGGAGTAGAGATCGGACCCGGTGCGGTTATCCGCAGCGGCACCGTGCTCGGCGATAACGTCACGATTGGTGAGTACGCCGTGCTCGGCAAGCGGCCGAAACTCGGCCCCAAGTCGGTTGCCAAGGGTGGCGACTTGCCCGGGCTCGTGGTCGGCGCTGGCTCGACCATCTCGACGCACGCCATCGTCTACGCCGGCACGACGCTCGGCGAGCGCGTCATCGTCGGCGACCACGCCTTCGTCCGCGAGCGCTGCTCGATCGGTGCGCAGACGGTAATTGGCCGCGGTGTCACGGTCGAGAACGACACCACGATCGGTGAGGGCTGCCGGATCCAGTCGCAGTCGTACATCACCGCCAAGAGCCTGCTCGAAGACGATGTCTTTATCGCGCCCTGCGTCGTGACGACGAACGACAACTTTATGGGTCGCACCGAGGAACGCCACGCGCTGCTCAAGGGCCCGACGATTCGACGCGGCGCTCGCATTGGTGGCGCCGTCTGCATCCTGCCTGGCATTGAGATCGGCGAAGAGGCCTTTGTCGGTGCCGGTGCGGTCGTCACGCAAGACGTGCCGGCTGGCAAGGTCGTCGTCGGTGTGCCCTCGCGCGTCTTGCGCGACGTGGCCGACGAGCAGCTACGCCGTAACGGCGGCTGAGGACCAGACACCGCGATGGATGTCGCTCTCGCTGGCTTTCTGACGGGCCTCTCGCTGATCGTTGCGATCGGAGCGCAGAATGCCTACGTGCTGCGGCTCGGCCTGGCGCGTAACCACGTGGGTGTCGCGGTCGCGATCTGTGCGGGCGCAGATGCGCTGTTGATCGCGCTCGGTGTCGGTGGTCTCGGCGCAATCGTGCAGGCCCATGGTGATGTGCTGACCGCGATCGCGCTGATTGGAGGTGCGTACCTGCTCTGGTTTGCGTTCCGCTCCTTTCGCAGCGCGCTCCATCCCGAGGTCCTCCTGCCCTCACAGCAGCAGCCACAGGCCGTCGCCGCCGTCGCCCTGGCCGTACTCGGCTTTACGTTTCTCAACCCACACGTCTACCTCGACACGATCCTGCTGGTCGGCACGATCGGCGCCTCGTTTGGCGCCGATCGCTGGTGGTTCGCGCTCGGTGCTGCCGTCGCCAGCCTCGTCTGGTTTAGCGGCCTTGGCTTCGGCGCACGATTGCTCTCGCCCCTGATGGCTCGGCCGGTCACGTGGCGCGTACTCGACGCGGCAATCGGCGTCGTCATGTTGACGATTGCGATCGTGCTCGTGCGCTCGGCCGTGCCCTAGACAGTCCGCTACGGTGAGGGGCATGTTCGAACTAGAGACTCTTCCCAACGGCGCTCGTATCCTCAGCGCCCCGATGCGCGACGCCGCCAGCGTCGCCGTCGTCATCTCCGTCGCCTCCGGCTCGCGCTGCGAAAAGCCCGCGTCGGCAGGCATCGCCCACTTCTCCGAGCACATGCTGTTTAAGGGCACGGAGCGCCGCCCGACGGCACGCGACATCTCGGCCGAGATCGACGGCATCGGTGGCGAGTTCAACGCCTTTACCGGCAAGGAGATGACCGCGTACTACGTCAAGTGTGCGGCCGCCGACGCGCCGACTGCGCTCGACGTTCTGTCCGACATGTTTCTTCACTCGAAGTTCGATGCCGAAGAGCTCGAGCGCGAGAAGGGCGTGATCGTCGAAGAGATCAACATGTACACGGACACGCCACGCGACATCGTCGGCCAGGTCTACGACACGGCACGCTACGGCGATTCGCCGATTGGTCGCCCGATCATCGGCACCAAGGAGACGGTGCGCGCCGCGACGCGCGAGACGTTTACCGACTACCTGAGCACGTGGTACAAGCCCGAGCGCATCGCGATTGGACTGGGTGGTGGCGTCACCGAGAGCCTCGTGGCCGACGTACGCGAGCGCTTTGGTGGCCTCGCCGCCGAGAGCACGCCCGCGTTGCCCGAGACGATCGTGCCGACCATCGCCGAGCCGATCGTGGCCGTGGAGCACCGCGAGGGCGACCAGGCTCATATCGTGCTGGGCGTCGATGGACTACGCACGGCAGACGAAGATCGTTACGCGATGGCTGTCTGGCAGGCCGTCATCGGCGGGGGCATGTCGTCGCGCCTCTTTACCGAGGTCCGCGAGCGCCGTGGCCTTGCGTACTACGTGTTTGGACGCAACGCGAGCTACAGCGACACCGGCTCTTTCGCCGTGCAGGCTGGCGTCGACATCAACCGTGCCGCGCTCGCCGTCGAGGTGATCGCCGACGAATTGCGTCGCATGGTTGCCGAACCGATCCCGGCCGACGAGATCGCCAAGGCCAAGCGCTACCTGATCGGCCATACCGTCCTCAACCAGGAGGACCCGGCCGGTCGCATCTTCTTTGGTCTGCGTCGCGAGCTGCTCGACGATGGCTGGGTCGACCTCGACACCGTCATTCGTGGCATCGAGGCCGTCACGATTGAGGACCTGCTGCGGGTCGGCGAGCGCGTCGTCCGCCTCGACCATGCCGTGCTGGCCGCCGTTGGTCCGCTCGACGATGTCGACGGGTTGCGCGCCGCGATCGGCGCCTAGTTTTATAACCCGTATCAGAGCCTAAATCTAGACGCCGGGTAGACTGCCGCTGTGGAACGTGAAGACGATGTAGCGCGAATGTTCGCGCGGATGGACTCGCTGATCGACGAGTTGGCGGGTTCGACGCCGCGCATCGACCCCCACACGCACCTCGGCCTCGACGAGGACGGCATGGCGCAGACGCTCGAAGAGCTGGTCGGACACCTCGATGCGCACAAAATCGACCGTGCCGTCGCCTTCCCGCTGCACGACCCAGACCGCGGCGAAAACTACACCGTGCCGAACGATCGTGTGCTCGAGTGGGCCGCGCAGAGCAACGGTCGCGTTGTCCCTTTCTGTCGCCTCAACTTGACGGGCGATCCACTAACGGAGGCGCGTCGCGCGATCTCGCTCGGAGCCCGCGGCATCAAGCTGCACCCGCGCGCGCAGGCCTTCAGCGTGGACGACAAGCGCCTCGACCCGATTTTTGCGATCGCCGCCGAGCACAAGCTTCCGATCCTGATCCACGCGGGTCGCGGCATGCCGCCGATTGGCGACCAGTTGGCGACGGCCGCGGAGCGCCACCCCGACGCGATCCTGATTCTCGCGCATGCTGCGATCGTCGATCAGGACCGGATCGCCAGCCTCGTCGCTGGGCGTCCGAACGTCGTCTTCGACGCCTCGGCCTGGAGCCCCGTCGACCTGCACGGCCTCCTGACGCGTGTGCCGCCCGAGCAACTGGTGTGGGCGTCCGACCTGCCCTACGGCACGATTCGCGAGAGCCTCTTGGCCACGCTCGCCGTACTGCTCGAGGTTGGTGCAAGCCGTGAGGTAACGACCGCGATTGTCGGTGGCACGATGGACCGCCTCCTGCGCGGCGAGCACGCCGTGCTCTCGGCAGCCCCGATCGCTCCGCGCGAGCGGGTCGTCAACTTGGCGCGTCAGCGCGTCGGTGGCTACCTCGTCGCCCTCTTGCCTTCGATCTGGCAGCGCCGTCCCGACTACGTCGGCCACTTCGGTCTCGCTGCTGCGGTCTGCCGCGACGATGAGGGCGAACTTGGCTCCGTCGCCGAGCTCATCATTTTGGCTGAGGCGACGTGGACGGCTGCGCTGGAGCGCGCCGGCACAGAACGCCCTACGCTCGACGATGTCCGAGAGACGTTCGAGCTTCTGCTCGCCGCTTGGGTCTTCGCCTATTCACCCGTTACGCAGCGCCGCTGGGAGGCCCTCGCATGATCGCCACTGTTGTACTCGCCGCCGGACGCTCCGAACGTTTTGGTTCGCCAAAGCTCCTCGCCGAATGGTGGGGTCGCCCACTCGTCGAGCGTGCACTCGAGATCGCTCCGCCCGGCCTCAAGGTCGCCGTCATCAGCACGCCAACGGCCAAGCTGTTGCCGCTCTTCCAGGCGCATGGCTTCCAGTGCATCCGCAATCCAAAGCCGGCACAGGGTCAGTCGTCCTCGCTGCGACTCGCGCTCGATGTGATGCCTGCCGAGGTCGAAGCCGTGCTCGTGCTGCTCGGCGATGCACCGGCTGTGCCAACGACTGTCGTCGATCGTGTGCTGACCGCCTACCGTCGCCTCAACTGTGCCGTTACGGCCTCCTACGAGGACCGCACCGCTCCGCCGGTCGTGATTCCCCGGGCCGACTGGGATCGCATCGCCGCGACGGGTGACCGTCCGGGCGAGGCACTCAACCCCGAGCCGATCGACATGAGTGATCTACTCAGCGGTGGCGAAGATGTCGATACCCCAGAGGATCTCTTCCGCCTAGCCGCCTTGCGGGCCGGCGTCGAGTTGATCGAGCCGATGAGCACATCTGAGCTCGACTCGCGCCTCGACGATCCCGAGCCCTTTGCGGTCCGTCTGCGTCGCCGCAACTCGGCAACAGCCGAGCGCCCGTCCGTCACACCCCTCGCCCTCGAGAAGCTCGCAATCGAGCATTTCCGCGGCACCGAGGTCATCGCCCGCGTGGGCGACGAGTACGTCGGCCTACTCGGGTAGGACGCTCAAGCGCTCCCTGCTCTAGCAGGCAGCGTGCTTCTCGAGCAGCTGCATCAGCTCGACGAGAAACGCATCGCGCTGCCGTTGCAGATCCGCGATCGAGCGGCCGGCGGCCTCGTCGTCGCAGCCCGCGACCATCTTGTCGCGCAGCTCTTTCGTCAACGGCGGCGCCTCGAGGCGCGTCCACGGTTCGAGCAGCGAATCGCCGAAGTGGTCGAGCATGTGGCCCATGCCGCCCTCGCCGCCCGCCAGGTGAAAGGTGAGGCCGACGCCCATCTGCGCCCAGCGCACACCCGGTCCATAGACCAGTGCGACATCGCATTCCTCGACCGTAGCCTCGTCGTTATCGACCATGTGCAGCAGCTCGCGCCAGACGGCGTCTTGCAGGCGGTTGGCAACGAAGCCGGGCAGCTCGTTGGAGCAGCGCAGCGCCTTCTTACCGGCGCGCGTGTAAAAGTCGAGCGTCCAGTCGACGACGGCTGGATCGGTCTGCTCGCCCCCCACCACCTCGACCAGTGGCACGAGGTAGGGCGGATTGAACGGGTGACCGACGACGAGCCGCTCGGGGTGCGCGGAGGCACCGGCCATGTCGGTCATGCGGTAGCCCGACGTGCTCGACAGGATCGGCACGCCCGGCGGCGTCGCCGCATCAATCTGCGCCAGCGTGTCGATCTTCAGCTGCAACACCTCGGGACAGTTCTCTTGGATCACGTCGGCGACAGCGCCGACCTCCTCCAGCGTGTCGACCATCCGCAGCCGTTCGCGCGAGGCGCCCGGTGCGAGCCCGAGCTGCTCGAGCGACGGCCAGGCGATGTCGAGCAGACGCTGGAGCTTCTCGGACCCATCGGGCGCCGGATCCCAGACCACGACGTCATAGCCCTGCGCCAGAAACTTCGCCGCCCAGCCACCACCGATCACGCCCGCGCCAACGATGCCAACGGTCTGGACTTGATCAGCGGGAGTCTTCGGGGTCCACGTCATAGGTCAAGAGCGTACAGGGCGCCACGAAGGTACCGGGGCCGACTCACCACACCAGCGCGCGACACCCGATCGACCGAACCGCGTCGAGCTACTCGCAGTCGCAGTCCGCGCAGATCTTCTTGAGTTGCGCACGCAACGAGTCGGGACACGGCTCGTCACACGCCTGCCGCACAACCGTGCGCATTCCTGCCTCGAAGCTGTAGCACTTGGCGCAGGTTGGACAGACGGCAAGGTGCTCTTCGACCGTGCGCACCTCCTCGACCGAGAGTGCACGATCAACGTAGGCCTGCATGCAGCGCTCGGCCTGGAGACACGGTTCGGGGCGGGCCTGAGTGCTCATGCCGTGCCCTCCTCGGCGTGATCGGCGAGGGCGCGCTTGAGTACGCGGCGACCGCGGTGCAGGCGACTCATGACAGTCCCAACGGGGATCTCGAGCACATCGGCGGCCTCTTGATAGGAAAGATCGCCGAGGTCGACCAGCACGACAACCTCGCGAAACGGCAGCGACAGCTCGGCCAACGCGTCCAAGACGGGGCCGGGCGAAAGCCGCTCGACCAAGACATCAACATCGGCGATCGGGTTGCCACCAAGACGCTCGTACAGGTAGTAGTCGTCGGCCTCGAGCCCCAGCTGCTCGGGTGCTCGCTGCTGCTTGCGCGCGTTATCAATCGCGAGGTTGTGCAGGATGCGCAAAAGCCACGCGCGCAGATTCGTGCCGGACTCGTACGAGCGCCACGAACGAAAGGCACGGGCGTAGGCCTCTTGAACGAGATCCTCGGCGGCCTGGTAGTCCCGCGCGAGGCGGCGTGCGACACGCCAGACATCGTCGGCAAGCGCGAGCGCTTCTTCGTCGAAGGCGAGCCGTGCGGGATCGACGGCTGGATCGGGCTGGTCGGCAGCGTCGTCGGACACACTCCGAGGGTACCAGTCAGCCGCGCTACGGTCGGCTTGCGCTACGAGGGTCGGGCACTCCATACGTCGGAAAACGCGTGGCATGCCGACCGCATTCCATCCTTCTCGGCGATACTTTGTGTGTGCGCCGCTTCTTCTCACGTCTGACCGGCCCGACGGCCTACCGACGGCTCGTCGTGATCGCTCTCGCAGCGCTGTATCTCAACATCGTCTCGGGCGCCCTCGTGCGCGTCACAAACTCGGGTCTCGGCTGCCCGGACTGGCCACTCTGCAAGGGCAAGCCGACGCCACCGTTCCAATTTCACGGGCTGATCGAGTTTTCGAATCGCGTCATCGCGTTGGCCGTCATCGTTGCTGCGATCTTGTTGGCGATCGCCGCCTGGCGTTCGATTCGCCAACAATCAAGATGGCTCTTTCGCGGCTCGCTCTCGATCGGCATCCTGACGTTCTTACAGGGCCCCCTTGGCGGGCTGACGGTCCTCCTTGACCTTCACCCGATCGCGGTGATGAGCCACTTCGTGCTCGCCCTGATCGTGTTCCTCATTGCGGTAGTCCTGACGCTCGAGACCTTCGAGATTTCTCCTGATTGGTCGCCAACGCCACCGAGCTGGCTCCCGGCCGGTGGCGTGATCCTGACGGTCTGGGCCTGGATTGTGGTTATTTCGGGCGCAATCGTGACGATGTCTGGCACACATCCCGGCAGCGATAACGTGCCGCGGCTCTGGAATCTGCTCGACTCGGCGTACCTCCACGTACGCGTTGCCGCCAGTTTCGTCGTCTTCTACGGACTTTTCTTGGTCGTCCTGTCTCGGGTGATCCACCCCCCACGCGTCGTAACCCGTCTCGCCTGGGCGCTCGTGATCACGATCGCCGCACAGATCGTGATTGGCGAGTGGCAATGGCACACACAACTGCCGTGGTGGCTGGTCTTGATCCACGTCTCCGTCGGCACGTTGTCCTTAGCCATCGCCGGCGCATTCGGCTGGATTCTGATGATTTCGCGTCGGCCCGCTCGCCGTCTGCGATGATTGGGGTCGGGTGGATGCCTTTCTGATTCCTGTCGCAGGGGTCGCCGCTGCCATCGGCGTGGCGATGTTGCTTGTGACCAGTTCGATCCCGCTACGCGTGGTCGGAGCGGTCCTGATCGCGGCGGGTGGTGGGCCGCTGGTGATCACGCGCACATCGCTGACGCACCAACTACTCGACCGACCTGTACTGCTCGGCGTTGGCCTCGTCGCCGGTGTTGTTGCCCTCGCCGTCTTGACGCTCATCTTCGAGCGCTACCCGTGGCTCGTACCAGTCATCGCACTCGTGATTGGCCTGCGAGTCCCACTGCGCAATCCACCGAGCCCGACCGATCATCTGCTGCCGCTCTACCTCGTGCTGGCGGCCGGCGTGATCGCGCTCGTCTTGCGTTCGCTGCGTGGCACCTCGCCACCGAACCGGCTCGGCTACGTCGGCTGGGCGATGGGCGCGTACGTGATCTTCGCAGCCGCCAGTCTCGCCTGGACCGCCGACACTCAGGCCACCACCTACGCCGTTGTTGCGTTCACGCTACCGCTCGGACTCTTAGCGGCGCTCACGGGCACACTGCTGCCAATCCCACCACTGACGCGCGTCTTGCCCTGGCTCCTGATCGGCGTGGCCGTGATCTTGGCTGCCGTCGCGCTCTGGCAGGTCCATTCGCACGAGGTGTTCTGGAACGAGAAGTTGATGCACACGAACGCCTATGGCGGCTACTTCCGCGCGAACTCACTGCTCTTCGATCCGAGCCTGTTTGGACGTGTCGAGGCGCTCGCCCTCGTCACGATCGTCGGTCTCCTCGCGCTCTCACCACCACGCAAGATCCTGTTGCTCGCAGCCGCCGCCAGCGTTCCGATCTTCGCGGGCCTCGCCGTGTCGTACTCACAGTCGTCCTTTGTCGCACTCGGCGTCGGTGTACTCGTGATCGCCTGCATCGTCTGGCGTTGGCGCGCAGTGATTGCGCTTGCGGTGATCATCCTAATCGTCGCGGGTGGAGCCTTGGCTACCCCCCAAGGGCGACACCTTCTTAACGAGCCAGCGCAGAAGGCGTCGAGTGCTCGCCTCGGCCTCGTGCAGCGATCGCTCGATCTGTTCGAGGCTCACCCGATCCAAGGCAGTGGTCTTGGCGCCTTCGCCACGGCGACCGGCAAGAAGAAGGCAGCGCCGCATAACGTCGTCTCTGGCACCGCAGCCGAGCTTGGCATCGTCGGCACCTTCGCACTGTTTGCCTTGTTACTGACTGTCCTGTGGGCGATTCGCAATCGTCGCCCCGACGCAGACCGGCCAACACACCTGATTTTGGCGGCACTATTCGCGACGATCTTCGTCCACGCCCTCGCCTATGACAACTTCTTTGCCGATCCAGCAATGTGGGTCGTTGCGGCATTGCTCGCCACCGGCGCGGGGATTTTTCCGCTGCTCACGGATGATCCCGAGCGCCCGCTGCTCCGTGGGGATCTGGCATGAGAGACACCCGCGGACTCGCACTGCTCGGCGTGCTGATTGGCCTCGTCCTGATCGCCGTGCCGTGGCTCGGCAGTGACGCGTGGGCCTTTGTTGTACCCGATGCCTCTGGCAGTGGTGTGCTCGGACCGCTCGTGCGGGCAGCCGGTGGCCACTGGGATCTCGGCATCGTGCGCGCACCCGCACTGTTGGCTGGCGTCTTAGTCGCCGTGCTCGCGATCGTGCTGCCCAGGCGGGAGCCTGTTCGTCGCATCTTGCTGATCGTCGCCACGGCCGGCGTCGTCCTCGCGCTGCTTGTCCCCGCCACACTGCTACAGGTCGGCCTGCGCGACAGCACCGCGCCGTGGTTCCACACCAATGACGCCGCGTATCAAGTCGAGCTCGCCGGGCAACGCATCCTCGACGGACACGACCCGTACGGCGGCACCTACCTCGGCACCGGCCTCGAGCGCTTCTACTCGCTCGACGGCACGCCCGTCACCGATGGGCGCGTCGAGACGGTGGCGCTTGAGCACCTCGCGTACTTCCCCGGCCTGCCGGTGCTTGGTGCGGTGAGTGCCGCGTTGCCAGGACCGCTCGGCGACGTCCGCGTCCTGATGCTCCTCTTCGCACTCGCGCTGCTCCCTGCCGCACTGTTGCTCCCCGGCGCACTCGAACTGCGCCTCGCCGCGGGTGCGTTGCTGGCCGCCAACCCACTGATGATCCGCAGCACCTGGTTTGGCATCCTCGATGCCCCCGTCGTGCTGGCGCTCGTGCTCGCCTTCGCGCTGTCGTTGCGTGGCCGCTGGGGTTGGGCAGGAGCGCTCGTTGCGCTGGCACTCGTGCAAAAGCAATACGCCTTCGTGGCGATCCCCTTCCTCGGCGTTGCCGCCTGGCAGGCCGGCGGTGGTGCGGCACTCAAGCGCGCGGGTGCCTGGCTCGTCGGCGTGACCGCGGTCTTTACCGTGCCCTTCCTCATCTGGGGACCCGGCGCCTTTATCAACGACACGATCGTGTTCGGCACGAGCGCCTACCGCATCGTCGGCTACGGGCTGAGTGGCATCCTCGTCGACCTGCACGTGGTCGTCCGTGACGGGTCGTACCCCTTCGTCCTGATCGCACTCGTCACCTGGCTGCCGCTGACTCTGCTGCTCCTACGTCGCCAACTGCGCGACCCAGCACCCTGGCGCGCCGCACTCGGCTTCGCGCTCTCCTTCCTCGTCCTCGCCTGGGTCGCGCGCTACTTCCAGACCTCTGGCTTTGTCTATCCGCTCGTCGGTCTGATTCTCGCCGCCGCCATCGCCTTGGCACCAAGCCTCTCCTCCAATGATCGTGAGGCACTGTGAACACACGCCTGTTGCTTGCGCGCCACGGTCACGCCACGAGTGGTCCCGACCATCGTTGGACGGCCGAGGACCCGCTGACCGAGACCGGGCAGGCGCAGGCCCGCGAACTCGGTGCAGCCCTGGCGGCCCGTAGCGATCGCCCGGATCGCATCGTTGCGAGCCCCGCCGTGCGCGCTCAACAGACAGCGCAGGCCTGTGCCGAGGCACTTGGGCTCGAGGTCACCACCGAGCCACGGCTGATGGAGTTCGGTAGCGGTGCACTGAGCCCGTTCACGCTCGCCGAGATGATTGAAGAGGCTCCGTACGACGACATCTGGCATCCAGAGGATTCGGCTTGGGACGGTGAGACGATCGGGGCGTTTTGGCAGCGCACGGGCGAGGCCGCCGAGGCGATCTGGCGGGCCGGTGGCCAACCACTCGTCGTCTCGCACGCCGGCACCATTCAGGGACTGCTGCGCTGGACGATGGCGATTCCGCCCGACGCCCCGGATTCGTTTGCGCTCTTCGTTCGCAATGCAAGCCTCAGCGAGGTCGTGGTGCGCATCGACCGCCACGGTCGGCGCCGTGCCGAACTGCACCACCTTGGTGCGACGGACTTCCTGACGACCGTCACGGAAATCTAGTCCTGAGACCTAGCCCACGGCTGACATTCTGATAGCGTCGGCACTGCAATGACGAAGCCCGCTGACAGTCCGGTCGACGACGGCCTCGGTGCCGTCTTCGCACCCGTGCGCACGACCAACGCGTTCGAGCAGACCGTCGAGCGCCTTGGCCGTGCGATTCGCATGGGGCTACTCGCACCGGGCGAGCAATTGCCGAGCGAGCGCGACCTAGCCCAGCACCTTGCGCTGTCGCGTTCGACGGTGCGCGAGGCACTGCGCGTGTTGCAGGAGGCCGGCTATCTCGAGTCGCGTCGCGGACGTGGTGGTGGCACCTTTGTCAGCCTCGAGCTGCCCTCCGATGCCGCCCGCCCGCCCGAGGATGGTGTGCGCGACCTGCGTGGCGCCGAGCTGGCCTCGCTGCTGCGCTATCGCCGCGTGCTCGAACTCGGGGCGGCCGAACTGGCGGCCGAAAACGCGACGCCGGCTGACTGCGAGTTTCTGGCCTCGCTGGTGACCGAGATGATGGGCTACCACCTCTCGGACTACGGCTCGTATCGTGCGATCGACTCGCGCTTCCATATCGCCATCGCCAACATCTCGGGCTCGCCCGACCTCGCTGCAGCGATTACCGAATCACAGTCTGCGCTCTCGGACGTGCTCAACAGCGTGCCGCGCTCGGAGGAGTCGATGCTCAACTCGCAGGAGCAGCACCGACGCATCCTCGCGGCGCTTGAGGCCCACGATCGCGATGCCGCCCGCGTCGCCATGCGCGAGCACGTCGAAGGCATTGAGCACCTGCTGTCGGTCCTGATGCCACAGCACACGGCCTAACTCTTGAGCGTCTGGCAATCGGGACTCGAATGTCACAAAGGGGTCAGACCCTTATGTGACATCTACGCGCCCCTGTGAAGCTAGGGACGTTTGTAATGTCACATAAGGGTCTGACCCCTTTATGACATTCGCATTGGAGCGCACGCCGGTACGCCGCACACCGCGTCAACGCCCGTCCTACGAGGACGCAAGACCTGATTCCCTGTAGGCTTGCCGGTAATGGACGTCAAGGGACTCGTACTCTCGGGCGGCGCGGGCACGCGACTGCGCCCCATCACGCATACGCGCGCCAAACAGCTGGTGCCTGTCGCGGGCAAGCCTGTCCTGTTCTACGGGCTTGAGGCGATGGCCGAGGCCGGCATCCGCGAGGTCGGCATCATCATCGGAGACACCGGCGACGAGATTCGTGCCGCCGTTGGCGATGGCTCGCAGTTTGGTCTCGAAGTCACCTTCATCCCCCAGGACGCACCACGCGGTCTCGCTCACGCGGTGCTGACGGCCGAGGAGTTTATCGGCGACAGCGCCTTCTGCATGTATCTCGGTGACAACCTCTTGCGCGACGGTGTCGCGAGTTTCGTCGACAAGTTCCGTGAGGGCTCTGCCGACGCGATGATCCTGCTGCAACACGTGCCAAACCCGTCCGAGTACGGCGTCGCTGAGCTCGAGGACGGCAAGGTCAAACTCCTCGTCGAGAAGCCGAAGGAGCCCAAGAGCGACCTCGCGCTCGTCGGCGTGTACCTCTTCACGACACCGATCTTCGCTGCCGCCAAGGCGCTCGAGCCTTCGTGGCGCGGCGAGTACGAAATTACCGACGCCATCCAAGGCATGGTCGACGGTGGTCATAGCGTCGAGCCGCACGTCGTGACCGGTTGGTGGAAGGACACGGGACAGCTCGTCGACATGCTTGAGGCCAATCGTCTCGTGCTCGATGCGATCGATACGGACATTCAGGGCGAGGTGATCGACAGCAAGCTTGAGGGCCGCGTGATCATCCAGGCCGGTGCAACCGTCGAGCGCTGCCATATTCGCGGTCCCGTCGTGATCTGCGCCGGCGCCACGGTGCGCGACGCGTACGTCGGCCCGTACAGCGCGATCTCGGAGGACGCCCACGTTGAGCGCGCCGAGATCGAGCACGCGATCCTGCTCGAGCGCTCCAGCATCATCGGCATCGAGACCCGCATCGAGGACTCGCTGATCGGTGCCGACTGCGTGATCACACGCTCCGACGCCATCCGCTCGGCCAACCGCCTGCTCGTCGGCGATGGCTCGCGCATCGAGATCCTGTGAGCCCGACTCCACAGACGACGCCAATCGACGGTGCGCTCGTCGTGCCGTTGACGCGCCACGAGGACTCGCGTGGCTGGTTTCTCGAGGCCCGCAAAGAGTCGTGGTTTCGCGAGCTCGGTGGCAAGCCCAGCATGCAGACGAACATCGTCTACTCCAAGCAGGGTGTCATCCGCGGTCTGCACTACCACGAGCTTGGCCAGGACGACCTCTTCTTCTGCGCCCAGGGCATGGTCCGCGTGGTGTTGTTCGATCGGCGCGAAGGCTCGCCGACGGAAGGCGTCGCCTGGAGCATCGACATCGGCGAAGACAACCCCGCCGCCGTCTATGTACCCGGGCGCACCGCGCACGGCTACGAGTCGCTGACGGATTGCCTGTTCTGTTACCACGTCACGCACGAGTACAACCCGGACGACGAGAACACCTTTCCGTGGAACGACGAGCGCGTCAAGCACCTCTGGACGACGGACACACCGATCCTCTCCGCCCGGGACGTGCTGGACGGATGACGGTGCTGGTGACCGGCGCGGGTGGCCAGCTGGGCCGAGCCGCGCTACGCGAACTCGGTGCCGACGGCATCGGCCTGCGCCACGCCGACCTGGATGTGACCGACGCCGCCGCCGTGCTGGCCGCTGCCCAACAGCACCAGCCGACGCTGATCCTGCACACAGCGGCCTGGACTGACGTCGATGGCGCCGAGACAGACCGCGATGGTGCCTATCGCGCCAACGTGCTTGCCAATCGTCATGTCGCTGAGGCCGCCAAGGCCGTCGGAGCACGGCTCGTGACGCTTTCGACCGACTTCGTCTTCGATGGGCGCAAGGGTGAGCCGTACGTCGAGTCGGATGCGACGAACCCAATCTCGTACTACGGCGAGACCAAGCTGCTTGGCGAGCAGGCCGCGCTCGAGGCCTACCCCGAAGGCACCTGGGTGGTGCGTACTGCGTGGGTCTATGACGAGCAGGGCACGAACTTTCCACGGCTGATCATGCGCCTCTCGGAGACCCGTGACGTCTTGCGTGTCGTCGAGGACCAAGTCGGAAGCCCCACCTACGCTGGCCATCTCGCGCCCGTGCTGCTGAGCCTCCCCGACGTCGTGCCCGCCGGGGTTCACCACATCGCGGGTAGCGGTGCTGCCACGCGGCGCGAGTGGGCTGAGGCCGTGTTGGCCGCCACCGGTAAAACGACCATCGTCGAGGGCGCCACGAGTGACGAGTTTCCGACCCCCGCAGAGCGCCCCTCTTACTCCGCACTCGGCTCCGAACGGGCCGAGACACCGGTCTTACCGCCATGGCGCCAAGGCGTGGCGGCGTGTATGGCAGGCTACGTCGCATGAAGCGCGTTCTCGTCTCTGGTGGCTGCGGGTTTATCGGCTCGCACCTCGTCCGTCGATTGCTGCGTGAGCACCCCGACCTGCACGTTGTCAATATCGATCTACTGACGTACGCGGGACGCCCCGAGAACGTCGCCGACCTCGCCGACAACCCGCGCTACACCTTCGTGCACGGCGATATCGCCAGCGTCGAAGACGTCGCGCGTGCTGCCGAGGGTTGCGACGGCATCATCAACGTCGCCGCCGAGAGCCACGTCGATCGCTCGATCATGGGTGGCGACGAGTTCGTCACGACGAACGTCTTCGGCACCAAGCGCCTGCTGGACTATGCCCGCACGCACGAGCTGCGCTACCTGCAGGTCTCGACCGATGAGGTCTACGGCGACGTCGATCCGCCACACCGCTCGCAGGAAGGCGATCCGCTGCACGGCTCGAGCCCCTACGCCGCCTCGAAGGCCGCCGGCGATCTGCTCGTGCTCTC
>JBAXOM010000026.1:0-21364 GCA_037133215.1 Thermoleophilia bacterium
GGCGTCAACAGCAGGAGCACTGCCACCTCTGGCGCATGACCGCGTAAGCGAGTGAGCAGATCGGTGACGGAATCCTCGCCGCGCTCGATCAGCGTGACGCTGCCACCACCGCGGAGCGTGCGGATCGTCTTGGCGAGCACCATCGGCTTGACCTCGGCCGATGAAAAGACGGCGACGACGGGACGTCCCTGGGCCTCGGCGAGTGCTGCCCGCAGGCCGCATTCGAGGCCACGTAGAGCGATGCCCTCGGTCTCGGGGCGGGCCTCGAACGAGGCAAAGCCGCTCGCGAGGAGCAATGCCTTGACACCCTCATCGAGCAGCCCCACTGCGAGGTCCTGGACGCGTTGCACGATCTGATCAGGCCGCCGCTTGGCGTACGGCGCGAAGGCCTGATCGGCGACCACCACCAGGTCCTCTTTCGGCAATTGAGCACGCAGGAGCTCTGCTCCGCGCACTCCTTCCCAGCCCTCTGCGACGACTCCGATTGGACCAGCCGGGTCGGCGCTCCAGGTCACGACCGAGGTCGCTTCTTCTCCGGGTCGTAGATCGGGAACGTGTCGGTATAGGCCGGCACAAGACGACCATCCGGCAACGCCACCTCGACGCGGTTGCCTGGCTCGGCCAAGTCGGCCTCGAGGCACGCGATGCCGATCAGACGATCAACGCTCGGCGAGCGCCCGTCCGAAGGCGATAGCAGCTTGCCTACGCCACGACCATTGACGAATACGTCGGCGCCGTAATCTGGCGCCTCGTTGCCCGCAACCACGAGGGTTGTGAGGCGGTGGGTAATGCCACCCGCCAACTCGTTGACGAGCGCCTGCTTGCCTTCGAAGTCGCCCGTCTCCAGATTGATCGTACGCTCCAAATTCATATGGAACGGCGACGTCAGGCCTGGGAAGTAGTCGTAGCCGATAAAGATCAGGCCCGATTCGATGCGGAGCGACTCGACGGCGGCGAGGCCGTACTGGCGGATACCCAGCGAGGCACCGTGGTCGAGCAATGCCTGCCAGAGCGCTTCGGCGGCACCCTTCGGCACGTAGATCTCGTAGCCGAGCTCGCCCGAATAACCGGTGCGGGCCAGATAGCAGCCATCAATACCGGCGATGGTGATTGGCTCCGCAGTAAAGCGGAAGTACTTGAGGCTGGCAACATCAAAGTCCGTCATCGAATCAACGAGATCGCGTGCCTTCGGGCCCTGCACCTGAATGTGTGGCCACTCCTCGGTGCGATCGAGCACCTCAACGTCAAAGCCCTGCTGCTTCGAGACGCGGCGGAACTGGTCAACATCGCTGGGCAACGCCGTCACAACGAGAATGCCTTCCTTCTCAGGATCGCCCGTATTGAAGGCGACACCGTCGCCGAGCATCCGGCCGTGCTCATCGAGGAAGCATGAGTAACGCGCCTGCCCGACCTGCATCGAAGCCATGTCATTGGCAAAGCAGTAGTCGACAGCCTTGAGGGCGTCGGGGCCACGAAAGATCCACTTCTGCAGTGGCGACTCGTCCCAGATACCGACGGTCTCGCGGACAGCGTGATGCTCGTTGAGTGGGTCACCGAAGTCGGAGATCCACGACCAGCCCTCCCACTCGGCAAAGTTGCCGCCATAGCGACGCAGGATGCCGTCGAACGCCGTCTTGCGAAGGCCCTCTGTCGATGGCAGTGGCGCAGGGGGCTCGACGACGGTGATGCCAGCGGCGTCAACGGGAGGTGAACCCTCCTGATCGGCTGCGGCAATCGGACTGTCAACGGGGATGATCACGATCGGTGCCTGGCGCAGGTCGGCCGGCTGATGACCGGGCGGCAAGACCTCGGAGACGCCAAGCAGCGCGCGTGCCGCGGCGGGATTCGCGAGCGTGCGGTACTCCTCGAGGCAACGCATCGGCTCTTGATCGAGGTTGCGGCGAATGCGGCGGTAGCGCGCCTGCGCACCAGCGCCGATACCTGGCGTGGAGAAGATCGCCTGCTCGACGTACGACTCAATCACCTTGTTGCCCAACAGCGCGACGTCGGCCTCGCGCGCCTTGCCCGTCAACGGGTTGTAGAGCACGATGCACTTGACGGTGTCGAGGAACGAGTTCCACGTCGACAACACGACCGGTCCACGCACGCGAATGCCCGTCTCGGGAATCGCGAGATGCGTAATGCGACGATCGTTGATCGTGTGGATCAGCGACTCGGCTGTCGGCGACATGATGCTGACGAACTTGTGCATCGGCCAGACGTCGAGTTGGTTCCAGTCTCCGGGCTCGCAGTCGACGCCAATCATGTAGGTGTCGGCGTAGCGAAAGAAGTTCGACGTACCGCGCGTCTCGCGCAGGTGGTCGTAGAACAGTGTGTTCGTGCCACCGATCAGATTCGAGCACCCGACTGCATCCATCGGGGTTCCCATCAGCACGCAGAAGCGGTCGCCGTTCTTATAACCACCGGGCCAGAGGGTCGTGAGCGGAGCGGACGCGCCATCACGAACGACAGCGAAATCCTCGGAGTTGAGGGCGTAGGAGGAATGCATGGAGAGATCCTAATCGTTCGAGGCGGGTCGGGGGAATGTACGACTAGTTCATACGCGCCGAGACGCGCTTGTGATCAAACTCCATGACGCGGCGATCGCGGTCGTCTAACGGCAGGTCTAGGCGCATTCTGGCGGCAATCAAGGTCCTGCCGACGTCGCCACGGCGCTCATACGAGCCAACGAGATTCGAGAGCATTCGCAGAGCGGTCTGGTGGGTCGAGGTCGCCTCGATCGTCACGCCAGCTGGGACTCCGGGCATGCGCACGCCACCTTTGAACGGGTCGACAAGGATGGGAGCACCGTCCCCGAAGTACGCCGCTACGAAGTGGCCCGGGAGTCCAACCCCCCGTAGGGGAAGGCCAAGCCGCCGCCCCACTTCGATCCAGACGACGCTGAGCAGAATCGGCAGTCCCCTGTGTCGCTGAAGGACGAGGTCGAGCATCGAATTGTTGGGGTGGTCGTACTCCTCGACATCGCCCGCGAAGCCCTCGTGCCGACCCAACACGGCGGTGAGTGCGTCGAGCTGCTCGTCCGGTGTCTCCCCTAGGCCATGACGCACGACTTCGCCGGCCAACCGGTCGAGCTCGGCGAGTGCGGCCTCGCTATCGACCTCGCGTAGCGCGCTGGCAATCGCGAGCGCCAGCACGTCGAGGTGTGGCGCATCGGTCTGCGCGAGTTCGGCAAAGCGTTCCATTGCACGCATTGTGGTGGATTTCGCCAGCCGACGGCACGACAGGCGTTCCACCGTCATCCAGCACCGACGATTATCGTCAGAGCGAGATCCGCGAACCCATCGGCGTGTCATAGCGCGTGAAGGGCATCTCGGCGGGGATCCGCTCGAGCGCGAAGGCCTTGGCGTCCGGCCACAACTCTCGGCCTTCGGTCAAGTCGGCGAGGATCTCGCCGAGTACGGGCGTGAACTTCATGGCGTGTCCACAACAGCCCGCCGCGACCACGATCGCCCCACGCCGACCATACGTGTACTCGGCATCTGGAGTCATTGTCCACGGACAGGCCTCGGTCATGTACGGGCCATCCGCGACAAGGCCGGGCGCGTGCTTCGCAACCCACTCGCGGTTGCACTCCTCCTCGAACTCCCGGCGCGCCCACTCGGTGGCATCCGAAAACCAGGCTGCCTCGTCGCCGTAATCGAGACCAATCTTGTAGCCCTTGCCTGGCGTCGGCAGACCGTAGACGCCCATCTTGCCGTCGTCCTGAAAATCGACGAGCGACGGGCGGCGCTCCCAATTGCCCCCACCACGCCAATACGAAACCTGTCCAATCGCTGGGACCAGCGGGAGGCTAAAGCCGAGCGGCGGTAGCAGCTCCTCTGCCCACGGCCCGGCCGCGATGACTGCCGCATCAGCCTCGATCACGCGCAGATCGGTCGTCACGCGCACGCCGGCTGGTGTCTCGGTGATCTCCAGCATCCGCTCAGGCATCGCCAGCTCGGCGCCGGCGGCCCGCGCTGCAGCGGCGATAGCCGCGAGGCCTCGCCGCGCAAAGACGACTCCATCGGCAGGGACCAAGACTGCGGGCTCGTCTGGGCGAAACGCCAATTCGGGAAAGACGCGTTCAACACCAGTGGCATCGAGCTCTTCGACGGCAAGCCCCTCGTCACGCATTGCGGTCACCCAAGCTGGCACAGGCTCGCCACGGAGAATCAGACCAACCTGGTCGATGATCTGCTCGCCACTCAGCTGCTCCAGCTCGCGCCATAGTTCGAGTGCGCGGCGTGCGAGGCGGATATCTTCCGGCCGGTCATGGGCGAGCCGAAAGATGCGGGTCTCGCCTGCCGACGAGCCGGCCGGCGCTGAGATGCCGTGCCGATCAATACCGATCACATCGTGGCCACGTTCGGCCAGCACCCGTGCCGTCGGCAACCCCATCGCACCAAGACCAACGACCACAACCTTCATCACGACACCTCCGACTGTTGCGCAACCACACCGGCGAGTACGAGATCCGCGGACCGACGTCCTGCGCGCAACGCACCATCAATCGAGGCATTCTCGGTACCGTCACCCGACACCACGACGCAGTCTCGCAGCCAATGCGCACCGGTACTCAGCGAACCAGGTGGCTGGGCGTGCTGAGCCCACTCGATGCGATCGGTCCGCAACAGGCGCCACGTATCAACGCGACCGCCAAACCAGCCTGTGAGTTGAGCGTACGCGGCCACCTCGAGCGCCGCATCGTCACCGGCAAAGGGCAGGCCAACGCACGACGCCGCGACCAGCGAGCGGCCGGACGGAGCGTAGGAAGGCGCAACAGCGCTCATCACCGCGACATTGTTGACGGGGCCGACCCCATCGCCATCGAGCACGATGCGGCGCCCGGCGGGTGCCTCGGGCGCGTCGAACCAGAGGCACGTCGAGCCTCTGGGCGCAGGTGCTTCGACACCCGCCAGCGTGCAGGTATCAACGGTGCCGGCGGCAATCACAACCGCAATCTCCGCGCGCAGTTTCTCGCCCGACTCCAGCGTCACACTGCGCTTGCCAACCTTTGCAACCCGTTGGTTGAGACGAATTGCATCCGCAGGTAGTCGTGCTGCCAGCTGCTCAGCAATCGCACCCATGCCACGGGCCGGCACGACCGTGCGGCCCCCCGCCATCTGCAAGAAGACCTGGTCGATCAGACGGCTCGAGACACCAAGCTCACGGTCCAGAAATACGCCGGCGTAGAGCGGGCGCAGCAGATGCTCGCGGATGTCATCCGAGAAGCCGAGCGAACGGAGGCGCTCGTCAGCCGTCACCTCAGGCGCGGTCGCCGTGGCCAATGGGCGCGCTTCCCGCAGCCACTTGGCGGCGGCCCGAATGTCGCGTGGCTTGCCCAAACCTGCGCGCAGCGCATCGGGCAGTGAGCGTGGGTCGCGCAGTGGGTGACCCACCGTGCGCATGCGCCCGTCCCACCAGATGTCTGCACCCGGCAGAAAGGCACGCAGATCGAGCGCCTCGAGGTCAAGCGCCCGCTGTGCCTCCGGATACCCATCAAACAGCACCTGAAAGCCGCGGTCGAGGACAAAGCCATCGACAGCATCGGACCGGACACGGCCACCAATGCCGTCGGACGCCTCGACGATTACGACTTCAAGGCCTCGCTCGGCCACGAGGCCAGCGCAACGCAGACCCGAGAGACCCGCTCCAATCACAATCACGTCAGCCATAGGCACGAGTTTGCCATGGGTTTGCCTTTGGTGCGATATGAGGACAGGCGACATTTTGGGCCCGGGCCCAAAATGTCGCCTGCTCGCTCCGAAACGCCGCCGTTCCTCGCGCCGCAGCACGACGGCGCGCGAAGGGTCGTATATGCCTGAGTTACCCGAAGCCGAGAAGGCGCGCCGGACGCTCGAACGCCTCTGCGTCGGCCTGCGCATTGTTCACGTCGAGGATGACGACGAATGGGTCTGCCGCCCACACGAACCGGGCGAGATCGATAGCGCGCTGCGCGAATCAATCGTGACCGCGGCGGGACGCCACGGCAAGTTTCTCTGGCTCGAAACCAACAGTGGACACGAGCTGGGACTGCATCTCGGCATGGGCGGATCAATTCGCAGCGCCCCGAAGCCCTCGCCACGCAACTGGGATCGCATCACCATTGTTTTTGACGACGGGTCGCGCGTCGCCCTCCGCGACAAGCGGCGGTTGTCGCGCGCGCACCTCGGTGCCGGCATCGACAAGCTCGGGCCCGACGCCTTGACGATTACTCCGCAAGCCTTCCGCAAGCGGGTCGGGGCGGGCCGCGCACCGATCAAAGCTCGCCTGCTCGACCAGGCGGTACTCGCCGGTGTGGGCAACTTGCTCGCCGACGAGGCGTTGTTTGACGCGATGATCAATCCCCGACAGCCCGCGGGGACGCTGTCGACAGACGCGCTCAATCAGCTGCGCTCGTCTCTGAGGCTCGCCCTGAACGAAGCTCTAACGCCGAAGGGTGGCTCGGGTCGAGGCCGCTTCGCGCGGGCTCGCCGTGGCGGCCAGTGCCCACGTTGTAGCTGCGAACTCGAGCGCGCCACCGTCGGCGGCCGCACGACGTACTGGTGCCCCAACGAGCAGGTCATGACGGAGACGTCATAACCCGCCTGGTTTGGATCCAAGGCACGCAGCTATCGCTGCGTAACAGCGCCCTCACCGCCGCCGATCGTGACCACGACCGCGTCGTGCTAATCGAATCGCTGCCGCACGTCCTTCGCGGACGCCTGCATCGCCATAAGGTCACGCTGGTTCTGGCTGCCATGCGACGCTTCGCCGAGGAGCTACGCGCCGACGGCTGGCAGGTCGACGAATTTCGTCTCGAGCTCGAGCTCGGATTTGCCGAGGCCCTCAAGCGTGCGGTGACCAGCCACGCTGCCTCCGAGGTGCTCGTGATGGAGCTGCCCGGGTGGCAGGCACAGGCCAACCTTCCTCGGCTCGCTGAGGCGATCGGCTGCCCGATCCAGACCACTCTCGACTCGCACTTTCTCTGTGGTCGTCAGCAGTTTTCCGAGTGGGCAGGGACGCGACGGCGGCTGCGGATGCAGGACTTTTATTCGTGGATGCGCCGAGAGCACGACGTGCTGCTGGACGACGGTGAGCCGTGCGGAGGCAAGTGGTCGTTCGATACCGACAACCGCGAGACCTTCGCCGCCTGGCGTCGCAGTGACGAGCGCGAGCGGCCGACCCCACCACCACCCATCGATCATGACGACACCGTGCTCGCAGCCGTGCAGGCAGACATCGATCGATACGCCCCGGGCCTGCCTGGGCGCGCCGAGGATTTCTGGCTCCCCACCACGCGGGCCGAGAGCCTGAGGTGGCTGACGGATTTTGTCGGGCAGCGTCTCGCTGGCTTTGGTCCGTTCGAAGACGTCAGTGACCCTGACGACCCGTGGCTGCGGCACTCGACGCTCTCGCCTCTCCTCAACATCGGTCTGCTCGAGCCGCGCGAATGCATCGCCGCGGCCGAGGCTGCCTACCGTGCCGGTATTGCCCCACTGGCCTCCGTCGAGGGCTTCATCCGGCAGATCCTTGGCTGGCGCGAGTACGTCAACGGGGTCTACTGGCGTGAGATGCCGGGCTACGCGGCCCTCAATGAACTCGATGCACACGCTCCCGTGCCCCCGGCCCTCGCGGGCGCGGCGACGACTGAACTCGCCTGCGTCCAACACGTCGCCGACACTGTCGAGCGCTACGCCTGGGCTCATCACATCGATCGCTTGATGATCGCCGGCAACCTGATGCTCCTGCTCGGTACCGAGCCGCAGGCCGCCAACGCGTGGTTTCGCGAGCGCTTCGCCGACGGCTACGACTGGGTGATGCAAGCGAACGTCACCGGCATGAGCCTGCATGCCGATGGTGGTCTGATGGCGACGAAGCCCTACGCGGCCGGTGGTGCGTACCTCAAGCGCATGACCGGGCACTGCAAAGGCTGCCGCTTCGATCCGCGCCAACGCACCGGCGATCAGGCCTGTCCCTTCACCACGCTCTACTGGGATTTCACCGCTCGCCACCACGCGCGCCTGGCCGCCAACCCGCGCACCGCGCAGGCCGCCCGGGGTTGGGAACGATTCTCGGCCGAAGAGCAGGTAGCGATTCGCGCTCGGGCAGCAACGGTCGCCGAGGCAATCAGCTCCGGCACGCTCTGAGAGTAGGCGTATGCTGCCTGCGTGTACCGCTCGCTCCAAGGCCAGTTGTTGATCGCGATGCCGACGCTCGGCGATCCGAACTTTGCGGGTACTGTCGTGTTGATCACCGAGCACTCCGACGAGGGAGCGATGGGCCTGGTGCTCAATCGTCCGCTCGGAGTGACAGTCGCGAGCGCCGTACCAATCCTCAGCGAATTCGTCGCCGAAAACGCCAGCGTGCACTCCGGCGGGCCCGTCCAACCCGAGGCTGTGATGGCACTCGGCGACTTCGTTGACGGCGAGCGTTCGGCGGCGATCGCCTTTGGCAGCGTTGGCTTTTTGCCCGCCGATGCCGACGAGACCCTCGACCCGACGACGCTCGTTCGTGCCCGCGTCTTCGCCGGCTACGCGGGTTGGAGCGCGGGCCAGCTTGAAGACGAACTCGAAGATGAGGCGTGGGTGTTGGTCGAGGCCGAGATCGATGATTGCTTTACGGAGGACCCAGAGACGCTCTGGCGCAACGTCCTTCGCCGCCATGGTGGTGCAATCGCGGTGTTTGCGCTCCAGCCTAATGATCCGTCGCTGAACTGATGGCCACGGTCCAGACCCCGCGTCGGATCTCGCAGTGGACGCTGCGCCTCGCCACCGGCCAGGCCGCGACCAGTGCCGCGATTCCCCTCAACGCCAGCGTCGGCGCCGTCGCGACCGCGCACCTCTCGGGACACGAGGGAATGGCTGGTACCAGCGTTGGTCTCGCTCTGTTGTCGAGCGTGGCAGCGCTGTGGGTGGCTGGTCGTGTCAGTGACCGTCACGGCCGTCTTCCCGTTCTCACCGGAGGGCTCGCCTTGCTCACGGTCGGCGCCATCATCTGCGCGCTGGCAATCGTGACGAAGTCCTATCCCTTGCTCGTGCTGGGCACGATCGTCTTCGGCTGCGGCCAGGGACCAGCGATGATGCACCGCGCAGCTGCCGCCGATCTCTACCCCCTCGCACAGCGAGCCCACGGCGTCGGCCTCGTCGTCTCGGCCGGTGCAATCGGCAGCATCATCGGTCCGCTGCTGGGCTCGGGGCTGGTACTGGTCGCCGGAGTGTTTAGCCTCAACGAGAGCGCCGCGCCGTGGTTTCTCGTGCCGATCACTGCGATCGCAGCCCTCATGCTCGTGCGTGGCATTGCCGTCGATCCGCGCGACGTGGCACGCCACCTCAGCGACTACTTCCCCGGTGCGGAGGATGAGCCCGAACACGGCGAGCCACGCACCCGCCGCGAGCTCTTGCAGTTGAAGCCCGCGCGTGCCGCGATTACGGCGTCGGCCTTCATCCAGGCTGCCATGGTTGGCGTGATGGGCGTGACGGCTGTCGTGCTGAACAAGCAGGGCATGGGACCAGCCGTGATCGGCATCTTTATCTCCGCCCACTTTCTCGGCATGTTCGGATTGGCCGCGCCGCTCGGCCGGCTGGCCGACCGGGCCGGGCGACGCCGCACGCTGATTGCCGGCATCCTCGTCACGGCCGTCGGGGCCGTCGGCACGTCGCTGCTCGGCCACTCGATCGCGATCCTCCCCTTCTTCTTCTTACTCGGCCTCGGCTGGTGCGCAAGCTGGGTCGCGGGCACGACGGTGCTGGCGGATGTGACGACGCCACAGGAGCGTGGACGCCTGACGGCAACGAACGATCAGATCGTCGCGCTCTGCGGCGCAACCGCAGTCATCGCCGCTGGCTTCGTGCTCGACCGCTTTGGTTTTCCAGCCGTCGGCATCACGTTGGCAGCGCTGCTACTCATCGCCCTGATCCCCGTACTTCGCCTTCGCGAACACACGCCAGGCATCTACACCTAGCGTCTCGCCGCTACACCCGTCGTACACTCCCAGCGGGCCGGTAGCTCGAAGGTCGAGCAGGAGACTTTTAATCTCTCGGTCAGGGTTCGATTCCCTGTCGGCCCATGCTCTACCAGAGTCAGGCAAGCACGAGGATCTGGTCGTCCTCGGCAAACGTGACAGGCTGGCTTTTCGGCGGATTGAGCACGACACCGCCACCCAGCGTTTCGTCGCCCTGATCATCGCCCACTCGGCGATAGCCGACACAGACGTGGCCGCGCCGACGAGCCGCTGCGACGACGTCGGCGAACGATTGCTCTTCGCCCGTCGTCACGTAGCGGGCTGCCGGCACGAGTACGAGCTCGACCCCCTTGGCATCAAAGAGGTCGGCAAAGACACCCCGCAAATCGGCATTTTCGGACAACTGTGCGAGCATCAGACTCGTGAGGCGCTCACTGACGACGAAGTCGTCGGGATTCGCAATGCGCGCCAACTCGACGTCGCGGACGTCGAGCAGTTCCGTGACGAGACGCACGCCGTTGTTTGGACTGCCGTCCAGTTCCGTCGCCTGGCGCACCTGCAGGAGCGTCAAGAGCGTGCGGGCGTCGCTCTCGGCCACATCGCCGGTGCGGTAGCAGAGGATGATCACCTGGTCATAGGCACTGCGACCGATCTCGGCTGCAAGCAACTGCCCGTCAATCGTGTCCATCTCGACCGGGTCGATCGTCATGTTCTCGACAGCGGCAGCCCGTGGTGCCATGCCCGTCCGTGCTGGGTCGAACAAGACGCGCACCTCGGAACCGGGCGCAACGTAGCGATCCAACTCGCGCAACACGAGCGGCGCCATGGCGTTCCAGCCGATCACGAGGGTTCTCTCGACCTTCAACTCGAGTGGTGGCTCGGAGGCGGTAGCAGCGGCCTGCCCGGGAACAATCTCGCCGTTGAGCACCACCGTATCGTCATCCTCCGAGATCGCAATGACCTGGTCGCCATCGGCAAAGACACGCTGCATCGAGGGACTCAAGGTGATCGTGCCATCAGCCGCTCGCACGCCAATGACGGCAGAAGATTCGTACAGCGTCAGGCAGTCACCAAACGTATGGCCCGTCAGCTTCGGTTCGGCTTGGAAGTAGATCTCGTCGCCATCGAAGTCGAGCAGATCCTGGAAGACGAAACTAAGCCCGGCCTGGCGACAGACCTGGGCAGTGATCCGCGAGATGACATCGCTAGAGACCACGACGCCGAGGCGGCCGCTGGTGGCGCGTTCGAGTGCCTGAGCCGAATCTCCCTCCAAGAATTCGGCCGTAACGCGGAGCTGTTCGAAGCCTGCATCAAAGCCCATCAAGGCCAGTACCGTCTTGACCGTCTGCGGATCGCCAGCCTCGTCGTCGGCGAGCACCAAGACCGACTTCGCCTCCATCGGACGCACGAGCGCTAGATCCGAGGGGTCCGACGGATCGCCCGACCGGCAAATCACACGAGTACGGCGCGGTCCACTGGCGCGCGCCCGAACCTCGTCTTCCATCTCGACCTTATCCCGCGGCGCAAGCACCACGACGCTCGGATTGCGCTGGTTCTCGTTGGCAATCTCGATCTCGTTGAGGATCTGGTGCAACTTTGGCGACCAGCCAAGAATCAGTGTGTGGCCTTCCTCAACGACGAGCGAGCGGCCCTTGCGCAGCTCTTCGAGTTTGCGATCAATACCCGTCGCAATCAGACCGATCAGGGTCGACAACACGAAGATGCCGGCAACCGTCACCAACAACGCAACAATCCGCCACGACCAACCCTGGTCTGCCCCGAGGGCACCCGGATCGATCGCGCGCATCAGACTCGTCCAGACACCCTCACCGAAGCTGGTCTGGTTCTGGCCTGCGGTACGAAGACCAAGCAGCATGATGACTAGACCTGCGACAAGGATCACCACGAGCGTCAAGGCCGCCAACCACCCGATCACACCGATCGTGCCGCGAGAGAGTGTCGCGTCGAAGCGGTAGCGCAGACGATCCCGAGTAGTGATTGGGGGGGACATGGGCGGGGACGACTATACCAACGTCAGGGTCGAAGTGACCGATCCGCGAGAAGACTTAGGCGTCGGTCGACGAGCCAGCGCCGACCGCAGCCTGCTGGTCGGCGGCGAGCGAACGCTGAGCGCGATACGCAAACACAACGAGCAGGATCCGGTTGAGTGCGAGCGCCAACAGACCGAGACCAAGCGCAAAGACGATGACGTCGATCACGACGGACCAGGCAAACAGAATCAGAAGCGCGATGACGAGCGCGATCGCACCCTGGAGGAGACGGCCAGGATTCGACGCGGCCGGTACGAGCAGGCGCTGGAAACCACTACGGACGGCAACCATCAGATCCTGCGCCTCGACCGTTCTGTGTCCAGCTGCCTCAACGGCAGTGCCACCTGTTGCGGCTACGGCAGCCGAACCGGCAGCCAATGCGCCAGTTGCTGAACCAGAGGCCGAGGCGACCGCGCCAGAGGCCGAATCGGACGCCGAACTGAGCGCGCCACCAACCTTGTCTCCCCCAGTACCGAGGGCACCCGACGCCGACTCGCGTGCCCGTGCGGCAGCAGAGGCTGCAACCGGCATCGTGAAGCGCAGCGACCAGACGATGACGGCGGCCACCATGCCGATCGCGCCGATCCAGTAGGCGACGCGGCGGAGATCACCAAAGAGACCGTTGAAGGCGCCGCCAAGCGCCTCAGAGAGCACTGGCTGGCTGGCCGTTGCCGCAACGAGGCCGAGCTGAGCAAGTGCCAAGATCAGCACGAGTCCGAGTCCTGCAGCTGCGAACACGACGAGCGAGATAATCAGACCACGGCGACGGTCGGGCGAGATGAAACTCGCAATGCCACCGAGGATCAGACCAAGCAGAACCACGCCCCAGGCGATCGGTCCAATCTTGGCTCCGAGTTGAATCAAACGGAATGCCGGTCCCGGGTTGGGGATGTTCGCGAGCTCGGTGGCAGCCGCACCACTCACCGTTGCAGCCAGTTTCGGGTTGATCCCTTCCAGTGCCGCCTGGATCATCTGTGGCGCACCCTCAACCTTGAAAACAAGCGAGGCAGTGTTGGGATCGACGAGCACCTTCTGGAAACGCACGAGTGCCTGCGTGAGGATGTTCTTGAATGCAGGCTCGGTGACGATTGTCAGCGCGGCCGACTGGATTAATGGGCGCGCAATCGCAGCCTTCGGCACCTTCTCGACGATTGCAGTCGTCAACTGTGTCGCGACGGCGTTTTGCACACCAGGCTCGCTGATGACAGCGGACACGCGACTCGCGAAAGCGTCAGAGTTGTAGAGCGAACGCTGCAGGTACACACCGACCACACCGAGCGTGACTAGGAGCCAACCGAAGAACAGCAGGACAACGATGCCCGTTTTGCGCCACCGACTCGCTTTAGGTCGCTCACTCATACGCGGGACGGTAGCAGGCGCCACGTGTACAGATGTAGCATCAGTTTGGCTTGAATGGCGTGAACTTCTGCCCCACGACCTCTTGCACCGTGACCGGCGAAATACCGTTGCGCGCAGCGTCAAACGTAAACTTGCCGAGCAACGTCGAAACGGTCTTCGTGCCAGTAATCGCCGTCAGCTGTGCAGTAATCGCATCCTGCGTGGCCGACTTGCCATTCTTCGCCGCTGCCGCCAGCACGTAGGTGTAGGCGTAGGCCGTCGCTGCAAACTGGTCGGGCGAACGCTTGTAGGCCTTCTTAAAGTTCTTGATAAACGCCGTATTGGCAGTCGAGACCGTCGAGGCACTCCACGACGTGCCTACAATCAGGCCGTTCGCAGCCGGTCCAGCACTCGTGACGACGGCGTTCGAGGCAAACGCGTTCGAACCAATGATCTTCTTCTTGTAGCCCGCAGCACGGAGGGCAACGAGCAGTGGCACACCCTCGGCCGGCAAGGCACTAATCGCAACGATGTCGGGGTCCGTCGCCTTGACGTCAGCGGCAATCGCCGCGAAATCCGTCGTCCCGGCAGGCACGATTTCCGTCTTCGAGACGGTCATGGCACTAGCGGTAATTGCGGTGCTCAGAATGGGTGCCGACGTTGCCGCAAATGCGTCGCTGCCCTGAATCACCACAGCTGTCTTTGGCATCAGCGACGAGGTCGCAACAGCCTTGACGACGGCTGGCAGAACGACGGCTTCCGTCAGTGCTGGCCGAAAGATGAACGTGCCAATCTCCGTGATCCCCGGCTGCGTGTTCGAAATTCCCATCACGGGGATGCGCGCGGCCTGGGCGAAGTTATCGACCGTCAACGCGACATCCGACAACGTCGGTCCCATCAGGACGGACACGTTGTCGCGGAAGAAGACACCGTAGGCAGCAGCCGCACCAGCGGCGGTACCAAGATCGTCAATCGTCTTGACGTTCATTTTGACGCCAGACACGGCACCTGCGTTGATTTCCTTAGCCGCGAGGTCGATGCCGCGGCGCGAACTGAGCCCGTAGGCCTGGTTTGGTCCGGTCAATGTGAGTGCAGCACCCACGTTGACGGTCACGGGTGCGGCTGCAGCCGCCGGGATCACGATGGCGAGAGCAGCTACCGCGGTTGCGGCAACGAGAACGAGGCGAGAGCGCAGGCGTGGAGAATGCATGCTGCTTAGGGTACGCCACTTATCCCGCGGATGTGGAACTCCGTGAGCCGGCTTAGTGACGGTGGCGGACGAGAAGGCTGGCGCCAATCGCGCCGCCAAGGTCGCCAAGTGCCGCCACCATGACCGGTGGGGCCTTATCTGGCTGGAACAATGTTGGCTGCATGGCTGTAGCAATGCGGTCTGCCATGGGCTGACCAAAGCGCGAACCAAGCCCGCCACCGAGGATCACGGCATCGAGATCGAGAATGTTGATCACATTCGCTGCCGCCGTCGCAATTGCATCGACGGCCTCGCCAATCAGTTCGCTGGCCAGCGGATCGCCCGCTTCGAGTGCCTCCTGCCAGACCCGCGACGAAAGCCGCTCTTTGCCGGCCTGTTCCATCAGCGTGAAGAGGGTTGTCTCGCGACCTGCGGCCACGGCATCCCGAGCGCGCGTCTCCATATTGCGGCGGCCGGCGTAGGCCTCCATCGTGCCAACCATGCCGCTCGGCTCCGCGAGACCACCTCGCTGGATCACGGTGTGCCCGAGCTCGCCCGCGGCGCCACGTCCATGCCATAGCTCGCGGTTGAGGACGATGCCGCTCCCGACACCCGTACCCCACCAGATGCCCACGAAGTTGTGCAGTTTGGCGCCGGCGCCGAGATCGCGCTCGCCGAGCACGGCGACCGAGACGTCGTTGCCGAGAAACACCGGTGCACCACAACCCTTTTTGATCGCCGCCGCGAGCGGGTAGGGCTTGTCGAAGCCGGGAATATTCGGTGCCCGCACAAGCATGCCGGCGCTCGCGTCTACTGCACCTGGCGCACCGATGCCGATACCGCTCAAGTCGCTGCTCTTGCAGCCCGCATCATCAGCCGCGGCCTTGATCGCCTCAATGATTGCGTTGACGACACTATTTGGGCCATCCGTCGTGGGCGTGGCCAGCCGCGCTTTGCCTCGGACCTTATGGTCTTCGTTGAGGACGACCGCCTCAATCTTGGTTCCACCGACGTCAACACCACAGATTCGCTTGCTCATGCTGGTGACGCTACCAGTTTCGAAAAGTCCGAGGGCGACGACCCTCTGGCGTAGACTCGATTCTATGAGCACTCCACAATGGCACGAGGACTGGTTCCCCGAACTGCGCGACGCCCGCCCGTGGCTGATGGAGGAGATGATCGACTCCGAACCCGCAGCCGCGAAGGCGATTGTCGGCATTGCTGGGCTCAAGAAGATTGCTGCGGCCGCCAAGAAGGCCCACGCCGCCGGCGAACCGATCGTGGTCGTTGGTTGTGGCACAAGCGAACACGGCGCGCGCACCGTTGCGGCGCAACTCGACGACGCCTTCGGTCATCGTGGCAGTCGTCCGGTCGGTCGCCAGGCTCTTGAGGCCGCGATCGATCCAGCGGTCGGCGGTATCACGATCGGGATCTCGCACGACGGGGGCACGCACGCCACCAAACTCGCGCTCGAAGCCGCGCGCGAGGGTGGCGCCACAACAGCCCTGATCACAGCCAACCCGGATGGCCCACTCCTTGAGGCGGCAGACCTCGTCGCGATGACGCCTGCCCAGGACACGAGTTGGTGTCACACGATTGGGTACCTGTCGCCGATGGTCGCTGGCGCCGTCATCGCTGGAATCGTCGCCAACAAGCCCGTCGACGGCAATGCCCTCCGAAGCCATCTCGACGAATGCCTCACCGTCCGTCCTCACGCAGCCGAGATTGCCGCGAATCTGAAGGGCATCGAACGACTGATCGTCGTCGGTGGTGGTTACGACCGCATCAGTGCAGACGAGTTGGTCTTGAAGGTCGAGGAGGGTCTGCACCTGCCGTCGGCAGCACGCGATCTCGAGACGTTCCTGCATGGACACCTGCCGGCTTGCGACGAGCGCACCGGCCTCGTGATTATCGCGACGGAGCACCGTGGGCGTCCGCGTCGCACCGATCGCGGCCGCATGTTGCTTCGCGCAGCACGTCGTGTTGGCATGCCGTGTGCAGCGATCATGGTGCCGGCCGTCGAGAGTGTCTGGGGTCGCGAGCTGACCAACGCTGGCCGCATCCTGCTTCCCCACGCCCCTCGGCTCCTCCCGAGCACGAGCGCACTGACCGCCACGGCGATCGCACTGCAACTCCTGACACTCGAGTTGGTGCACAGTGCAGAGACCTATCCCGATCTGATCCGTCGCGAACTCGAGCCGTGGCGCGAGGCCGCCGCGATCGCTGAGACCGACACCACGTGGTAAAGAGGAGCACAACGCATGTCTGCTGAAATGACCCCCGCCGCTAAGGAGCTCGTCAACGCCCTCCAGCATCTGCACGGCGCGGACCATGCGCTGCGCCAGTGCCTGACGCTGCTGCGCCAAAACGAGGAAGAGGTCCCCGACACCGTCGAGGACGCGATGTCGCTCGTGACTGACGCACTGCAGACGCTCGAGTCGTGACCCCCGAGCAGGCGCTCGCGCTCGCCTGCGACGCGCTCGGTACCGATCCGACGCAGGCTGAGGTACTACGCGCGGCCGATGCGATCACCGTGCGCGTCGATGCGAGCCGCGTCGCGCGCGTAATCCCCGGCGATGCCGACTCGATCGTCGCCACCCAGCGCGTCTTGGTCGCAATCGCGCAGTTGCCCGAGCACATCTTGCAGCCTCTTGGCGAGGCTGCAGTGCTCGGTGACACCCTTGTCGTTCCCTACCCACTCGTCGTCCCAGGCGCTCCTGCGGATGCCGACCTCGGTATCGCCGGTGCCTGCCTCGCAGCTCTTCACACGGCCGGGCGTCACCTGTTTGTTGATGATGCGCTCGACTTGCCGTTGTTTGATCCCTTGGCGATCGCGACACGCTGGCTCGATCGCTCAATCGCGGTCTTCACCGAGTCCGAGCGTGCCGACCTGCTCGGTGCCATCGACGAGCACTGGCCCAACGTCACGGGGGAGCAAACCGTCATCCATGGCGACGCCCATCGCGCCAACTGGTGGCCTCAACGCGCCGACTGGTGGGTGTTGATCGATCCCGAGTTCCTGTCGCTCGGCCCAGCCGTCTACGACCTTGCGCCGCTCGAGGTAACCGAACGACGGCTCGGGCTCGGCCCGTCTCGCTTTCCGAGCTTCCAAGCGGGCTACGAATCGTTGGCCGGTCGTGTCGATCCAGCCGCTCTGGCCGCGGCGATCCGCGTGCGCGAGCTGCTCGCAGTCGCTTGGCTCGCGTCGCGCGTCGGCGAGGATTCTCAGGTCGCCGTGCGCGCTCGGCATCGACTCAGCGATGCACTCAGCGGACGCGATGGCTCATGGCTCGCGTAAGCACCCTTGAACGCGGTCGTGGTCCGATCGACATCGCTGGCACGCTGGCGTGGCTCGGCGAGCGCACGGTGCGCGACATCGATACGTGGGACGGCACGACCTACACGCGAACGGCTCGGCTTGGTCGGTCTGTCGGGCGGATCTCGCTGACGGCGAATGGCAAGACAGGCGTAGAGATCAGCGCGTGGAACGCGACGGCGCTCAAGCAGGCGACACCACGGGTGCGCCACCTGCTTGGTCTTGATGACGACCCTCGCCCCTGGCTCGAGCTGCTCGGCAACGATCCTGTGCTCGGCTCGCGTGTCACGAGCCGACCCGGTCTACGCATGCCCGGCTCGTGGGACGCCTGGGAAATGTGTGCTCGCGCTGTGCTCGGCCAGCTCGTCAGCGTCGCGGCCGCTCGCACTCTGACGGCGCGCCTCGCCGAGCGGCATGGTGAGCACCTGCCCGACGGTGGCCTTGTCTTTCCCGACGCCACGACCGTGGCCGAGGGCGACCTCGACGGCCTTGGCCTGCCCAATGCGCGTCGCGATGCTCTGCGAGCGATTGCCGAACTTGTCGCCTGCGGTGGCGTCGATCTCTCCCCGGGAGCCGACCCCGAGGCGGCACAGGCTGCGCTGGTGGCGCTCAAGGGCATTGGCCCGTGGACGGCAATGTACGTCCGCATGCGAGCGATTCGCGACCTTGACGCGTTTCCCGCTACCGACCTCGGCGTGTTGATCGCACTTGCCGATGCCGACGGGCGACGCCCCACAGAGCGCGAGTCGCGTCTGCGTGGCGAGGCCTGGGCGCCCTACCGTGGCGTTGCCACGATGCATCTCTGGTCGCCCTAGACTTTTGCCCTGTGACGCCACCGCTGCTCCCCGGACTGTCGCGTGCCTCGCTCGAGATTGCGGGGGAACGCCTCGACGGTGACGACCTGGCCGGTGCAGTCGGTGCGGTTGCCGCGTCGCTTGCCGGCAAGACTCGCGTTGCGCTCTGGTGTACGTCCGAGCTCGCAACCGGGCTCGGTATCGCTGGTGCCCTCGTGGCCGGCGTGACGGTCGTGCCACTCAACCCGGCCTCCGGCGAGACCGAGGTTGCGCACGAGACGGGTGACAGTGCCCCAGAGGCCGTGCTGGTGTCGGCGACCGCCGAGCTGCCTGCCGCGCTTGATTGGCTACCGCGGATCGTGGTTGATCCAACAGCCCGTGCACCACTTCCGATCGATGAGCACGACGCGGATCTACCAGCACTGATCGTCTACACCTCGGGCACGACGGGCCTCCCCAAAGGCGTCGTGCTGTCGCGCCGTGCGATCGCTGCCAACCTCTCGGCTCTTGCCGATGCGTGGGCCTGGACGGAGGCGGATGTCGTCGCGCAGGCGCTGCCGCTGTTCCATGTTCACGGACTCGTACTCGGTCTGCTCGGGCCATTGCGTTTAGGTGGTGGCGTCCGCCACGTCGGTCGCTTTACGCCCGAGGCGATCGCAGTCGCACTTGCTGACGACGCAACGATGCTGTTTGCCGTGCCGACGATGCATGGCCGCCTGCTGGCAGCCGCCGAGGCCGACTCGACAATTGCCGATGCGTTGCGCGGCGCGCGTCTGATCGTCTCGGGGTCTGCCGCGCTACCTGCGCGCGTTCACGAGGCCTACACCGCCGCGACAGGCCAACAGATCGTCGAGCGGTACGGCATGAGCGAGGCGCTGATGATCGCCAGCGCGCGCCACGATGGTCCTCGCATTCCTGGTGCCGTCGGAACCGCGCTGCCCGGTGTCGAATTGCGCATCACCGACGACGCTGGCGAGACGCTGCCCATCGGAGACCCGGACGTGATCGGCAATGTTGAGTTACGCAGTGCCGCGTTGTTCGACGCCTATCTCGGCAACCCGACGGCTACCGCCGAGGCCTTCCGCAACGGCTGGTTTCGTACTGGGGATGTCGGCTCGCTCGATCACCACGGTGTGCTCCGCCTCGCAGGTCGCAGCTCGACAGACCTGATCAAGACAGGTGGCTACCGCGTCGGCGCTGGCGAGATCGAAGCCGCCTTGCTCGAACACCCCGACGTCGTTGAGGCAGCGGTCCTTGGTATCCCCGACGACGACCTCGGCGAGCGGATCGCCGCGTGGATCGTTGTTGCACCGGGCAGCGATCTGACAGACGATGTGCTCGTGGACCATGTCGCTAGCCAGCTCGCCCCGCACAAGCGCCCACGCGTGATCACCCGGATCGATGAGTTGCCACGCAACGCGCTCGGCAAGGTGCAGAAGAAGCGTCTCGTGTCATGAGCAGCACGCGACGTCGCGACACGCCGCTCTTTCATCTCCATACGTATATCCGCGCGCTGATCAGCATTGCGATCTCCACGGGAACGCTGTACGTGGCTGCCGCAATCTTGCCGGGCCTCAACATCGAGGACCCACTACGGGCAATTGCCGCCGCAATCGCGATCTCTGTTGCCAACGCAGTGCTCTGGCCCCTCCTGATTCGCTTCGCTTTACCCGTCGCCGTGTTAACCCTCGGCCTGGCGGGGTTTGCGATCAACGCGGCGCTGGTCTGGGCGATCGTCAATCTGCTTGAGGGCGTGGACGTGACGGATTTCTGGACGGCCATGATCGTGGCCTTCATGTTGACCCTCACGAACACGATCGTGACCAGCCTGTTTGGGATCGATGACGACGACTTCTACTACCGCAATGTGATCCGACGCCAGGCGCGTAAGCACGCGGATGCGTCGTTGAGCGAAGCCGTACCCGGCATCTTGTTCCTCGAGATTGACGGCCTCGCCGAGCCCGTCATGCGCCGCGCCATCCGCGACGGCAATGTGCCCGAGCTCGCGCGCTGGCTCCGCTCTGGAAGCCATCGGCTCGAGGGCTGGGAGTGCGACTGGTCGTCGCAGACGAGCGCGAGCCAATCGGGCATCCTGCACGGTTCGAACGAGGACATCCCGGCCTTCCGCTGGTTCGAGAAGGAGACTGGCACCTTCGTCGTCTCGAACCACCCGGGCGGAGCAGCCGAGATCGAGCGACGGCATTCCGATGGTCGTGGTCTGTTGGCGGGTGGTGGTGCGAGCCGTGGCAACCTCGTCACGGGCGATGCGGAGCACACGAGTTTTACGATCTCCGCGCTCCACGCCCGACCAACGCGCGGCAAGGATTACTACGCGTACTTCGCCAACCCGTACACCGTTTTTCGCACGTTCATTCTGAGCATGCTCGACATTGGCCGCGAGCTCTACGCCGCCGCGCAACAGATCCGTCGCGACGTCGTTCCACGCGTGCACCGCGGCTTTCGCTATTCGCTGCTGCGGGCCGTGACCGTGGTGATCCTTCGTGACATCGCTGTACAAACCGTGATTGCCGATGCCTACGCAGGTCGCCCTGTTGTCTATTCCACGTTCGTTGGCTACGACGAGGTTGCCCACCACTCTGGCATCGAGCGGTACGACGCGTTAGACGTACTGCGCGGGATCGACCAGGCGTTCGGTCGCATCACGCATGCGGCCGAGACGGCAGACCGCCCGTATCACGTCGTCGTGCTCTCCGACCATGGCCAGAGCCAGGG
>JBAXOM010000027.1:0-21362 GCA_037133215.1 Thermoleophilia bacterium
GGCGTATATCGGTCCGTTCGACGAGCTCGCTGCCCAGGCCGAGGTTGCTCATCGGGTCGTCGCCTGGGACATGGTCTCGGATAACGAAGGCACCGGCGTGGTTCACATTGCGCCTGGCTGTGGCGCTGAGGACTTCGAGCTCGGGAAGCGTGAGGAAATCCCCACGCTCGTGCCGGTCGACGAGGCAGGCCACTTTACGGAGGAGTACGGCTGGCTTGCTGGGATGGCTACGGCCGACGCAGCCGAGCCGATCACCGCGCATCTCGAGAAGAACGGTGTGCTCGTTCGGTCGGGCTCGATCGACCATCGCTTCCCCGTCTGCTGGCGCTGCGGCACCGACCTGATCTTCCGGGTCGTCGAAGAGTGGTTTATCGCCGCCGACAAGGTGCGACAGCCGATGATTGAGGCAGCGGCGACAGTCAACTGGGTCCCAGAGCAGTACGGCAAGCGCATGGAGGATTGGCTGCGCAACATGGGGGACTGGTGTATCTCCCGTAAGCGCTATTGGGGATTGCCACTGCCCTTCTACCGAGCGCCATCGGGCGAGATCACGGTGATCGGCTCGGTCGAGGAGTTGCGAGAGCGAGCGGTTGATCCGATCGATGATCTGCAGGAGCTTCATCGCCCGTGGATCGATGACATTCGCATCCGTACCGATAGTGGCGAGATTGCGGAGCGCGTCACCGAGGTCGGCGACTGCTGGCTCGACGCTGGCATCGTGCCGTTCTCGACGCTCGGTTGGGGTCGCGACACCTACACGCCCGAGGGCTACGCCGAGGGCGCCGGCGTTGGGTTGACGCGCGCCGATTTGCCCGATCATGCCTACTGGGAGAAGTGGTTCCCGGCCGACTGGATCTCGGAGATGCGCGAGCAGATCCGACTCTGGTTCTATTCGCAGTTGTTTATGAGCGTCGTCTTGGTTGGCAAGGCTCCGTACAAGTCTGTGTTGGGCTACGAGAAGTTGCACGACGAGACCGGTCGCGCGATGCATAAGTCCTGGGGCAACGCGATTTGGTTTGACGACGCAGTCGAAGAGATGGGTGCCGACGTGATGCGCTGGTTGTACGCGCTACAGACGCCGTCCCAAAACATGAGCTTCGGCTACGGGCCGGCAAACGAGGTTCGCCGGCGGCTGCTGACGCTCTGGAACAGTTATTCGTTCCTGATTCGGTACGCCGAGATCGACAACTTCACGCCAACCTGGGCAGATCTCGATGCACGACCGCCCGCGACAACCGCTCTCGATACGTGGATCGTGGCTCGGGTTGACGAGACGATCATTGCGTGTGATGAGGCACTCGATGCCTATTGGACGCCCACCTACGCTCGTGCGGTGGAGTCGCTGATCGACGACCTCTCGGCCTGGTACATCCGCGGCTCACGTGCGCGGTTCTGGCGCTCTGAGAGCGACGCCGACAAGGATGCAGCTTTTCGAACGCTTTGGTATTGCCTCGCACAGATCTGCCGACTGATCGCACCTGCGATGCCGTTTATGGCCGACGAGATGTGGCAGAACCTCGTGCGCGGTCGTGCTGAGAATGCACCGACGTCGGTCCACCTTAGTAGCTGGCCGACGGCCAATACACCCGATCAGGCCGCGCTGCTCTCCATGGGTCTCGCTCAGACTGCTATCTCGCTGGGACGCGCTGCGCGTGCTCAGGGAAACCGCAAGCTTCGGCAGCCTCTCCGCGAAGCCGTTATCGCCACGCCGGACGCAGCCGCCCGCGCCGCCGTTGAGCGACTCAGCGCCGAGATTGCACTCGAGTTGAACGTCAAGAACGTGCGCTTCGCTGACGCCGTGGACGAACTGCTCGAAGTCGAGATCATTCCGAATTTCCGCGCCCTCGGCCCGAAGCTCGGTAAGGACATCCCGCGTGTGCAGCAGTTGTTGAAAGACGGCGAGTATGCGCGAAGCGAGGCTGGCGTTGAGGTTGGTGGCTACACGCTGACGGACGACGAGGTCGAGTTCCGCACGCGTCCGCGCGAAGGCTTTGCCGTCGCTGACGAGGGTGGCCTCGCTGTCGCCGTCGACACCGAGCTCGATGAGGAGTTAGAGGAGGAAGGGCTCGCACGCGAGCTGATCCACTTCATTCAGGGTGAGCGCAAGGCTGCTGGCTTCGAGATCGCCGACCGGATCACGATCGAGATTGCTCCGAATGCGCTGGCCGAACGCGTGTTGGCTCGCTTTGGTGATGAGATCGCCAGCGAGACGCTTTGTACGACTCTCACCAGCCTCGCTGACGTTGATGGCAATGCCTTCGAATCGGACGGCTGCGCTGTGGTTGTGCGTGTCACACTCGCAACCTAGGCGACTCGTGTTCTGACGGGGCCCGTGAGACACTATCCGCGTGGAAGACGCTCGGCTCCCCGCAATTTTCGTACGTCAACTCCCGAACCTGTTGACGACGGTACGGCTCGCAGCGGTGCCGGTGTTTGCAGCGCTGCTGCTCACCGCAGATGGTGCCCCTGCGCCGGTCGCCGCGGCCGTGTTTGCGTTTGCCGCCGTGACCGATTTTCTCGACGGCGAACTCTCCCGTCGTCTGGACGCCCAGAGTCGCTACGGACGCGTGCTTGACCCGATTGCCGATCGGCTTCTGATCGACGTCGCCGTCGTGCTGCTCTGGCACGTCGATCGAGTGCCGATGGCGTTGGTGCTGATCGTCTTAGCGCGAGATATCCTGCTGCTCGCGTCGCTCGTGGTCGGCCCGGGGAGGGGGCACGGCGTCCGCGTCAACGTGGTTGGTAAGGCTGGCACGCTCGTGGTGATGATCGGTCTGCTCTTCACGCTGGTGACGCCCCGTGGCGCCGTTCCAGCGAGCGTCGTGCTCTGGACGGGCGTTGCCCTGCTGTTGGTCGCAGCGCTGATCTATGTTCGTGGAGTGCTCCGCGAACCTCGCCTGGAGCGCCGTTCCCAAGCATCGCCCAACGCCACGCAGAGGTAACCCTCAACTAGCGCTGTACCCTTCCGTCATTTCCTGTGTATGCTGCCCGAATATGTTTTGTCAGGAATGCGGATATCGGAACGCGGCGACTGCGCACTACTGTGCGAAGTGCGGCACGCTGCTTGATCCCGACGGCCCGGACGACACGGCCACGTATACAGGTGACACGGATACGCAAGAGGTCCCAGCCACGCCCGGACACCAGCTCCCAGCGGTGGTCATCCGCACAGGTGGTCGCGCTGGTGAACACATTCCTCTACAGCAGCCACGCGAGACCATCGGTCGTGCAGGCGAAGCATCGATTTTGCTCGACGACGTTACCGTTTCGCGCCGTCATGCTGCGATTGAGGCCGAGGCTGACGGTCACTACCTGGTTGATCTCGCCAGCCTCAACGGCACCTACGTGAATCATCGACGCATTGAGCGAGCCCGACTGCGAGATGGAGATGAACTCCAGATCGGCAAATTTAAACTGACGTACCTCGAGTAGACGGCGATGGCAGCCCGAAGCGAAGAGAAACCGTTGACGATCGGTGCGGTCTGCAAGGAACTGAAGTCCGAGTTCGATGACGTCTCGATCTCCAAAATTCGGTACCTCGAGGAGCAGAAGCTACTCAACCCGTTGCGCACGCAGGGTGGATATCGTCTCTACCGCCGTGAGGACATTGAGCGGCTCCGTACGATTCTGCAACTACAGCGGGACGAGTTCCTCCCGCTTAAGGTGATTCGTCAGGAAATCGAGGGCAGCGGTACCGTCGCCCGGAGTCGCGAGCGCAAGGCGCGCCGGTCGATGCGAACCGAGGTCGCGGTCGATGCGCGGCGCGTCGATCGCTCGGAACTCCTGCGCGAGACGGGCCTCGACGATGTCGCTTTCGCAGAGCTTCAGTCCTACGGCATTGTCACAGCCGATGAGGATGGGCTCTACGGCGAGAGCGAAGTCGAGATCGTCAAGATTTGTCAGCGGATGGCGGAGTTCGGACTCGGACCCCGCCACGTGCGCCAGCTCTATACGGGTGTCCAGCGCGTCGCCGGACTTTTAGACCAAGTGCTTGCACCAGCGCTGCGATCGCGCAACGCTGAGCGCCGTGAGCAAGGCCTCGATGAACTGGCCCAACTCGCAGGTTTGAGCGCTGAGTTGACCGAGCGTCTGCTCGTGCGCGACGTCAAGACCTGAGTCGCCCGCTCCTGATGATCGCTACCGTGCTGGTGTGATCGATCTCCAGCAGCGCATCGATGAGATTCCGGATTTTCCGAGTCCCGGAATTCTCTTTCGAGACCTGCTTCCGTTGCTCGCAGATGCGACCGTCGTCGCCGAGATCATCGAGCGTTTTGTGGCGTTTGCAAAGCCGCTTCAGCCAGACGTGATCCTTGGCGCGGAGGCCCGCGGGTTTTTGTTCGGCCCGACCTTGGCGCACGCGCTCGGCTGTAGTTTCGCTCCGGCACGGAAGCCCGGAAAACTGCCTGGTAAAGCTTGGACTGAGTCGTATGCGTTGGAGTACGGCCAGAACACACTCGAACTCGCACACACTGCGATCGAGCCTGGCATGCGCGTCCTGATCCATGACGACCTGTTGGCGACGGGTGGGACGGCGGCGGCAAGCGTTGCGCTCGCTTTGCAAGCCAGCGCCGTTCCGGTTGGTGCGTGCTTCGTCGCCGAATTGCGTGGCTTGGCTGGGCGCCGGCAACTTGGGGCCTTGCCTGTGGTCTCTCTGGTGGAGTACGAAGGCGCGTGATTCGCCCGGCGGCAGGAGCTGATCTTGTCGCGTTGGGAGTGTTATGGGAGCGCTATCGCCTCGAGGCGAACGACATGCGGTTTGTCAATCAGGCGAGCTGGGGCCACTGGGTGTTGCCGCGTATCAGCGCGGGCGATGTTCGTGTGGGGACGACGGATCGAACAATCAATAGCTACGTCGCCTGGCAGCGAGCAATTGACACGGGGAGGGGGCAGGGCCGTGTGCTCCGTATCCTCGAGTTGTACGTCCATCCCGACGGACGGGGCAAGCGGTTTGGTTCTGGCCTACTTGCCCGAGCAATCGATGCTGCACGCCAACGCGACTGTCGAGCCGTCGCGCTGGTCAGTAACATTGCCGATCCGGGAGTCCTTGCCTTGGTCGAGCCATTTGGCTTCGTGCTCGCCGGGGACGCGTTGGTCCTCGCTCTTCAACGAGAATAGGGTCAGACTGGCGGAGCCGGAACGGGCACGATCGTGGTCCAGGTATCCCAGGCCGGATCGGTCCCCGGGGCCGGAGCCACGAAGGGGTCTACCGTCGGCGCCAGCAGGATGCCGCCATAAGGAGACGTCGTCGTGTTCGCGAGACTGTTCCAAACTGCGACACCAATGCGCGGATTCGCGGCGGCCGTGAGCAGGCTCGTGATGCCAACGTTCTGGGTGGCGGAACTGAACCCGGCCGTGGCCGGACCCGACGGTACTCCGTAGCCAGTCAACCAGATGCCTTTGCCAGCGTTTGGCCAATAGCTGTCGACAGCAGTCACGATGCCGGCAGAATCAGTCAGCGAAAGATTGGTTGGATCGCTCAGTCCTTCGAGCCCATTGGGCGGTACCAGGCGAAGCCCGATCGCGTCGAACGACATCCGCGTTCGGGCCATCGACCGGAGAAACGTGAGAGCGGGAGTATCCGTCGTACTGGCGGGGTCTGTACGCGCCAAGCCGCCCGTGATGATCGGCACGGTTGCCGACACCTTGCGTGCTTCGAGCGTCGCGAGCTTCGTCAGCACCTTCAGAAAACCTGGCGCTACGAGGCGACCAGCGAGCCGCTGTGGTCGCAGCGACGTCTGGAGGTTCGGTTGGGGCCAGACCTCAATGGCAGCGAACGTGCCGTTGTAGCGCGTGACGAGTGCAGCGATGAAATTTTGCCATGACGCACGCTTTGGCATCCACGACGGATCCCCCGGCGAACCACCCGCACCGCCGTCCGCCCGCGCCCAGTCTGGTGTTCCGCTCACAGAAAACAGTACCTGTGTGCCAGCACCCAGTGACGCCGCTGCCGCGAGCTGAGAATCGACGCTGGTCCAGACATACCCACTACTCGTCGGAAGCCGCACGCTTTTCGGTTGAGTGGGGGCGATGGTGGGCCAGGAGATGTCAACGCGGGCCCAAGTGAGATGCAGTGCTGTGGCAGCCGCGGTGTTGCTTGTGGCGTTACCCGCACTAAGGCTGCCGTCAGCGCCTACACCGAGGGCGGCCGCGCCGGCCATGACCGGCGCAATGGTCAAGATTGTGAGCGCGCACAGGATTACTACGAGTCTTCGCACCAGCACAGAATACCCTCAGGAAGGAGACGCCATCCGCGGATCGAACCCACTTAGGGTGCTGGCGACCTTTTCCTTGCGTAAAACAGCAACCGCTACCGTACTCGCGATCGTTGCCCTAATGGCCACTGCTGTTGTCGCGCAGGCCCGGCCGGCGCATGTCTCGGGCAATCGCATCATGGATGCCGGGAAGCACGAAATGAAGGTGCGTGGAGTGACATGGGGCGGTACGCGTTTTGTGCCCACCGTGCTTGGCACACCTGTCGCACCACCCGATATCAGTTCGGCGTCCAACGCCTTCAAACAGATCGCGCGCCTCGGCGCAAACGTCGTGCGCATCAACATCTCCAGCGCGTCGAACGACGATGCGCATCGGCTCGCCTTCCAAAAGCTGCAACGGCTTGCCAAGTCGCGAGGCTTAGTGCTCCTGCTCGCAAACGTTCCACTGAGCGTCGACGACCAGTCCCCATGGCTGGCGACACTGGCGAGTTGGTTCACGAAAAAAGACAACGTCTGGTATCTCCCTGCCGTCGATCCCAACTGCGGCCAGTTTGACGCTACGGGTCAGTGTGGTGACACAGAAGCGTGGATCTGGACTCAGTCGCTCAATATCAAGGCCCTCCGTGCGGCCGGCGTGAAGACGCCAATCATGGTCAACCTCCCGCAAGGTTCGCAATCGGTTGCCGTCAACTGGATCAAGGCTCTTGGGGATCGCAACCTCGTGTATGGCGTCCATCCTTCGTCGGAGGGTCAGATCAAGTTCAAGCAGTCCGATGCACAGGCATTGACAACGTCGCTCGCCGCGGCGACCAAGATCGCCCCGGTGGTGTTCGACGACATTGCGCGCGTTCAGACGACAACCACGGTTGACCCACTCGTTCCGGTAACGACCGCTCGACTGAAGCGCACCACGCGGACGACGACCGACTCACTGCGCTGGTCGCAGGGACTGCTCGATTGGGTGACGGGTTGGACCGTGATTGATGGCGGCGGTGGCGCGATCGTCGCGGGCTGGGACACGCCCACGCCCGACGCGATGTCCAAGGGACGGAAGACCTTGACGACGTGGGGCCGAGTCGCAGCCTCGGGATACTTTGCGATTGGCTTTCGCGCCCAATCGGGTCGTAACCCAGGATCCGGTTATCCGGGCGGGTTTGAATTGGGCGACCATGGTCCCGGCGTGCGTGCATTGCAAGAGAACTTGATGAAGCTCGGGTATGTGCTTCCCAAGTACGCGCACGGTGCGTATGACGATGCGACGTGGCAGGCAGTGGTTGCGTTCCAAGGCTATACACGCATGGAACGCACGGGTGCGGCTGGGGCAGTCACGCTTGCTCAGGTTATGCGTGCGGAGCGTCCGGTAGCCAAATACCCCAATCGGGCACGTCACATCGAGATCGACATCTCGCGCCAGATCGTCATGCTGGTACGCGACAAGGGCTTTGTTGAGCGGACGATCCATACGTCTACGGGGGCCACCGATAACACCCCCGACGGTGACTTCTCGATCATCCGTAAGGAGATCAACAGTTGGGATTACAAGTTCAAGATCTTTCTCCCGTATGCCTCGTACTTTTTCGAGGGCTTCGCCTTGCACGAGTACCCGGATGTTCCCCAGTACCCAGCATCGCATGGCTGTGTGCGGCTCCAGCACGCCTATGCGCCGATTGTCTGGGACTTCGCGCACATGGGTACGCCCGTCGTTCTGTACCACTCGTCGTAGCGCTACGCGCGCCGGCGACCCTGTGCGAAGTGTTGCGGTGCCGGCGCGACCGAACGCAACGTTCCGCCGTCCTTTTCCTGTTGCGGCGGAAGCACGTGCCGGTCGGGTGTGCCGAGTGCGTTGAGATGAGTCACGCGAATATTGAGTTGTCGACCACGGTGCTCGAGGATGCCTTCGACGAGAAGCAATGGCTCGCTCCGAACAAGCAGACGGTGCTGTTCGTAGACGTCGGGCATGATTACGAGATTGAAGAGTCCGTACTCGTCTTCTAGGAGCAGGAAGACAATGCCTTTGGCACTGCCCGGACGCTGACGTGCAACGGCCAGCCCAGGGATTCTGATTGGTGTCCCGTCTGGTAACTGCTCAAGCTGCGCACTACTGACCACATCGACCAGAGCAGGTCGAAGCTGGGCAATCGGATGTTCTCGGACCGAGACACCGGTTGTGGCGTAGTCGGCGACCAAGAGTTCCCACGCATTCGGGACTGGGAGCGTCTGAGGCACCTCGCCGAGTTGCAAGTCAAACGCCAACTGTCGACCGGCCGGGCTCGCCTGCGGTCGTGTGGCAAGGCCGAGCTCCCAGAGCAGCTGTCGACGAGGGCCAAACCGGTCGCAGGCTCCTGCTGCGATCAGCCGCTGAAGCTGTGTCGTCGGCAAATCAAGGCGGTTGGCGAGTTCGCTCACTGTGTGAAAAGGCCCGCGTATGTGACGCTCTGTGACCAGGTGTTCAGCATCGTCTGCTCCGAGGCCAATCACCTGACGAAAGCCCAGGCGAACCGCGGAGGGACTCTCGCAGCTGGCCTCAGCCAGTGAGTGTTCGATGTCGACCGGGAGTACTGCGACTGCGCGGTGCTCGGCATCGCGAATCAACGTGGCGGGTGGGTAGAACCCCATTGGTTGCTCCATCAGCAAGGCACAGAGAAAGGCGGCCGGGTGGTGACGCCGAAGCCAGGCACTCTGATAGGCCAGCAAGGCAAATGCGGCCGCATGCGACTTCGGAAAGCCAAACGCTGAGAAGGCGATGATCTGTTGGAAGACGCGTTGTGCGACGTGCTCCGGCACTCCTCGCTCGGCCGCTCCCTCGGCAAACGCCAGCCATTGCGCCTCGATCGCTGCGCGGCTACGCCGTCGACTCATTGCGCGCCGCAAGGCCTCTGCCTGGCCTGGTGTAAAGCCCGCGAGTGCCTGCGCGACAGTGAGGACTTGATCCTGAAAAATGATCACGCCGAGCGTCTCATGCAGTGCCTCCTCGAGCAGGGGGTGCTCGTAGGGAATCGGCACAGTCGGATCGGCCCGTCGTGCCAGTCGTCGTTGAATGTAGGGATTGACGGCACCACCTTGGATGGGTCCTGGACGAACAAGTGCGACCTCAACGACAAGATCGTCAAGGCACGTTGGTTGTACGCGCAACAGTGTCTGCATCTGTGCACGCGATTCGATCTGGAAGACACCGACCGTGTCTGCGTCCTGAATCTCGGCGTACACCTCGGCGTCGTCGAGCGGAACGCGTGAGAGGTCGACCGTCTCGCCCGTGCTGCGATGGATTTCGCTGACGCAGCGTTCGACTGCGCTGAGCATGCCGAGCCCAAGTAGGTCGATCTTGAGAAAGCCAGCATCAGCACAGGCGTCCTTATCCCACTGGCAGATCGTGCGTCCCGCCATGGCAGCGGGTTGCAAAGGAACCAGTTCGCTGAGCGGGCGGTCAGAGACAATCATGCCGCCGGGGTGTTGAGAGAGGTGACGTGGCAGACCACTGATCTGACGACACAGCGCCACGAGTAGTCGTAGGCGTGGATCGTTGGCACGGTCGCGCAGGCTTGGTATCCGACGCAGTTCCTCGCCAACCGATTCGGCACGCCAACCATCTGAGCCCGCAGCAAGTCGAGCGATGTCGCCTGTTGGTAGTGCCAACGCCTTGCCGATCTCCCGAATTGCACCACGTGCCCGATAGGTCGAGAAGGCGCCAACCAACGCCGCCTGCTGCGGGCCAAAGCGCAGGTGAATCCGACGAATCAGTTCGGCCCGGATGTCACGAGGAAAGTCCAGGTCTATATCCGGCGTCGAGGCTAGCTCTTCGTTGAGAAACCGCCCGAGCGAGAGACGCCCAGCAACCGGATCAATATGGGAGAGACCCGTCAGGTAGCAGACGATTGAACCAACGCTCGAACCGCGCCCGCGCCCCGGTGGCAAAACGTTGCGTGCGGCATCGCTGCCCCGAAGCTCGAGGGCGACCTCGCGCGCCAGTTCGAGAATCTCGTGATGCAGCAGAAAGAAGCCGGCTAACTGATGGCGCTGAATCAGCGCGAGCTCGGTCTCTAACCGCTGCTCTGCCTGCTGCCGCCACGGCGAGGAACGGGGGTAGCGACTGTCGAGATGTGTTCTGCAGAAACCGGCAAGCTCGTGGTCGGCATTGCCCGCTCGCGCTGGTGGTTGATAGCCAAGACTCTCGGTGAGGTCAAAGCGACAGCGCTCAGCAATGCGGCTGGTCTCGAGAATTGCCTCGGGGAGTTCCTCAAAGAGTCGTGCCATCTCAGTTGGCGACTTGAGCACGTGCTCGCGATTGCCACGCAGCGCGCTGGTGCAGGCGTCGAGGGCGAGGTGATGGCGAATTGCCACCAGAACGTCCTGCAGTGGACCCCGCCGGCGGAGGTGGAGATGCACGTTGTTCGTCGCGACCAAGGGAATACTGCGCTCGTGAGCCAGCCGGCTGAGACGACGCAACTCTGGCTCGGCTCCCTGCTGAAACGGGCGCTGTAGTTCAATGGCCAGCCGGGTAGAGAACGCCTCGAGCAGCAGGTCACGACGACGACGCGCAGTCGGGTCGTCGTTCCCGACTAGTGCTCCCTGACGAGGACAGCCAGTCAGACAGGTGAGCCCCTCCGCGTGTTCTAGGACGTGCAGAAAATCCACGCTCGGCGTGTGGCCAACCGCACCGTCTTCTCGTCGTGTACCGGCATGAGCGGCAGTAATCAGGCGGCAGAGGTTCGTGTAGCCCACACGTGTTTCGGCAAGCAGCACGAGATGAAACGCCTGACCGGCATCCGAGACGGTCAGTTCGCAGCCGGTAATTGCCTGGAGCCCGGCGGCCTGGGCCGCGTGGGCGAACGGCAGCGCTGCACAGAGGTTGTCGTGGTCCGTCAAGGCGAGTGCGGAGTAGCCAAGGGCAGCGGCTCGGTCGACCAATTCATCCGGCTGGGCTACGCCATCGAGAAAGGAGTATGCCGAATGGCAATGCAGCTCTACGTACGACGTACTAGCGCCCATGTCGCCACCACTGACCCGGGTTGCGTCGATCCTCGAAGATCGTCTGCAGCTGTCCATCTGCGAGCGCCACAGAGAGGTAGCGTCGTCGATAGGGCGTATTCCACCAACCCTCTTCTACGCGCCACTCCTCGAGGACTGAAATGACTCCACGACCATCGACGCTGGTTGGGTAGAAGCGCGCATCGAGTGTGACGCGACAGGGTTGCGGTGTCTGCGACGCCAGCCCGTGCAAGAGGCTGCTCACCGGGCAGTCAATCCGTAGCGTCGCTCAGGTAAACGACTGGTCGGATCAATCGTGACGACACGCAAGAGGGCGGTGGAGCCAAGTGCTGAGCGAACCTGCGCGGTGGCATCGTCAAGGCGTTGCTCTCGCTCGACCCCAGCTGGGTCGAGCAGCGCTAGCTGGTGTGCGCCCGGCGCTAGCTCGGCAAAGCTAATGGCGATGCGCTCGGCCGGGGCTGGTAGTCGTCGTGCTTTCGGCAGTAGCGCCAAGAGCAGTCGCTCGTGGTCACCACACGGCTCACGCAAAGGCGCTTCGCAGAGCCATGACTCGCCGGTAATCAGGCGTGCCTGTAGCCGCAGTAGGCGCGGTTCGGCTGTTCCGCGCGCGGGGTCGTTGAGAAGACGCTTGAGGAGCAATTCCACTGCCTGTTCGAGAGCGTGATCAGTTGCGATTGGCTCACCCGGTACGAGTTCGGCGCGAAGGAGGGGTGGAGGCTGGCGCGGGTCGATCGCGCCACCATCCTCGCCGCGCGCCATCTGCCAGGCACGTACACCCTCTGGGCCAAAGCGATCACGTACTGCCAGGCGATTGAGCGATGCCAGCCCCCCAAGTCGATCAATGCCAACCAGGGTCAAGGCCTCGCAGATCTCTGCTGGAGTGCCGCCATCCTCGTGCAGCAGAGCAACGGGCAGCGGCGCGATTGTCTCCTGCACATCGTCATGCCCAAGTACGCGTGGTCGGCGACGCGCAAGTCGTGCAGCCATCAAGGCGGCAAAACGCGATGGTGCTGCGCCAATCTGTAGTGCCTCGTCGGGAGCAACGTCGTGCAGGCGTTGGAGGAGTCGTTGCGGGCCGCCATACAGGCGCAGGCCAGGTTCGGCATCAACCAGAGCGCGCCCACTACCAATCTCCTCGACCGGGAGGCCCAACGCGGCGATATCGCGGATCAGTCGCGCTGCTCGCAGCTGTACTCCGACTGGGTCGGGTGGCACGAGAACGAGTCCAGGACAGAGTGTTAACGCTGCCGAAAGACGCATCCCACTGCGAACGCCACTGGCTTCGGCAAGCGCGGAAGGCAGGCCGATACGTGGCTCTCCAAAGGGTGGAGGTCCGACCGCAACTGGTACATCAGGCGGCTGTGGTTGCGCCGTGAGTGCAACGCTGAGTGAGAGGCGTGGCAGAAGGAGAGCAAGCAGCATCCTCCCAGTCTAATCGAACATATGTTCGATGCCTAGTGTTCGGCTGATGCCTCTGCTTGGTCCGCTCGCACCTGGGCGATGACCTTCTCAAACGCGGCATGTGGCTGCGCGCCCATCAGCAGATAGCGCTCCTCGAAAATGAAGGCCGGGACTCCCGTAATACCTGCAGAGTGAGCCTCTTCCGTGCACTGGAGGACATGGGCACGGAAGCGTCGCGATTCGATTGCCTCAGCTACCGCATCGGCGTCAAGCCCGATACCAACGGCGATTGCACTGATCACCGCTGGATCGGCAACGTCGAGTTCCTGTTCCCACATGCCAACCATGACGGCGTCGTGGTACTCGGCATGGAGACCAGCCGCACGGGCAAGTTCGCCAAGTTCTAGGGCGAGGTGCGTATTCGGCACGCGCTCGGGGTTCGGTGCGTAGGCAAAGCCACAGTCCTCGAACATCTGCGCAACATTGGCAAAATGTTCCGCGCCGTACTTCGCAATCAACTCGGAGCGAGGGATGCCCTCAGCCGGATACTCCGGATGAAGATCCCACGGCAGCCATTCGATCTGTGCGTCAAACTCGCGCTCCAACCACGCTGCGCGTTCGCTCGCAATCTTGCAGAACGGACAGAGAAAGTCCGAGACGATCTGGATCTGTAGTCGTTCACTCACGAGCTGTCTCCAACGGTGGTGCCAGACCCACCTTCGAGGTCAAGGATCAACTGACGCTCTGCCGCGATCCGCTGTCGGCGGACGTCGAGTATGCGTCGCAGCACGACTTGGACCGAGCCGGCCACCGGTATTGCGAGCAGCGCACCGATGATTCCCAGCAACGAAGCCCCGACCAGCACACTCACCACAACGATGAATGGCGAGACGTCAATGCTCTTGCGCATCACGACGGGCTGGATGATGTGGTTCTCGATGAACTGGTAGACCACGGCCAGCACCAGCATGATGATGCCCGCTGTCAACGACGTCGTCAGTGCCACCAAGACAGCCACGGTTGAGCCGATCGTCGCGCCAACCAGCGGAATGATGTCGAGCATCGCGACGAGGAGGCCCAGGGCAAGCGCAAACGGCACGCCGAGGATCCACGCGGTCACACCGGTGAGCGTGCCAGCGATAGCAGCAATAAAGAGCACGCCTGCGGTCCAGCGCGCGATCGTGCCGTTGACCTGGTCGAACACCTCGAGCGAGCGATCGGCGTGGCCTGGTCTCATCAACTCGGTGATGGTGCGGAGAAAGCGCGGGATCTCGAGGAGGAGAAACAGCGTCATGAACAGCACCGTCAGACTCTTGCCAAAGCCCGTCACAACTGCGGTTGCCACACCGAGCAGACTGCCGGCTTGGGCGGGCAGGCGGTTGGAATATTCCGACGCGCCATCGCTCAGGCGCTGTATCACGTTGTACCGGGCATCGAGGTCATGGAAGGGACCCCAGTTGCGCAACTCGTCAATCAGGGCGGGCGCACGTGTTGCAAACGATCGCGTCTCTTCGTAAAGCGGTGTCAGCAGGGCACTCAGGAAGGCAAGCAGAAAAATAATGAGCCCGAGCACAACGATCACGGCTGCGACACCGCGGTGATTGCCGATCTTGCGCTCGATCACCGTCACGAGCGGGTTGAGTGCCAACGCTAGGAAGGCTGCGATCAGGACGAGCTGGCCGATTTCGCGCACCTGCCAGAACACGTAGATGACCATCAAAAACGCAGTCGCAGTCAACATGACCCGCAACAGCGTGCGGGTGGAAACCGTGATTTCTACACGGCGCTCCGGTTCAGGAACGTGGCTCACGCCCCGAGTGTACCGTGCGCGGGCTACGCTCCTCTACCAATGGGTGACGGGGACCTCACAGTGGTAACGGGTGGCTCTGCTGGAATTGGGCTTGCGTTGGCTCGTCGGCTCGTTCGTCCTGATGGGGAGCTGCTCTTGGTGGCCCGCGGTACGGAGCGCCTTCTTGCCGCCGGGCACGAACTTGACTGTGAAACGCTGGTCGCAGATCTCTCGACTCCCACCGGCGTGGCGATCCTCGCACATCGTCTGGCCCAGCAGGAGCGCATTCGCCTCTTGATCAATAACGCCGGTGGTCCGTTTCGAACACCGTTGATCGAGCATGACGCCGATGAGGCCTCCCACGCGATCGATTTGCTGTATCTCGCCATGGTTCGTGTCACAGCGGCAGCGTGGCCCGGCTTGCTCGCAGCGCACGGATCGATCGTCAATGTGGTCAGCGTGGCAGGGACCGTCGCAACGGGCTCGGCACCGCACTATGCGGCCGCGAAACATGCTGCGATCGCTTGGTCCCGAGGCCTCCACGTGGAGGCCTCGGCCCTTGGAGTTCACGTTTTGACGGCCAATCCTGGTCCGGTCGCGACCGCCGCATTCCCACACGACCGATTACGAAGTCATCGCTGGCTACGTCACGCAGTAATCGACGATGATCGGTGTGCAGAGTCGATCCTCTCCGCACTGGGGAAGCGACGCTCGGAATCGTTTCAGCCCGAATGGTGGCGTGTTGCGGGCGTGGCTCAGGCGATTGCACCGGGGACGATGGCACGGCTGGCGCGGCGCTCGCGCGAACGCTTCGGTTAGCCGCGTGGCGCGAAACCGATGCGATCCCGCACCAGCTCCACCGTTGGTACAGCCAACGAACGCGCGTGGTCGGCGCCCACCTTCAGGAGGCGAACGACCTCGCCGGGATCGGCAGCCAATTCGGCGTGCCGCGCCTGCAGTGGTTCGAGGAGCACCACGACCGCTTCGGCAACGTCCTTTTTAAAGTCGCCGTAGCCTTTGCCGTCATAGCGCTCTTCAAGTGTCGCGATCGGGACGTTCTCGATCGCCGAGAGCAACGACAGCAGACCCGTGATTCCCGGCTTGTTCTCGAGGTCAGCTCGGACGACCCCGTCAGAGTCGGTCACCGCTGACATCACTTTCTTACGCAGACGTGCAGGCGTATCAAGCAGGAGCAGCGTTCCCTGTTCGGTGCCACCCGTGGTCGACATCTTTTTGGTTGGCTCCTGCAGGTCGACGATGCGTGCACCGGTGGGAGGGATCTGCGCTTGGGGCACGACAAACGTGTCGCCGTACCGTCCGTTGAAACGGATCGCGATATCGCGCATCAGCTCGAGGTGTTGGCGTTGGTCCTCGCCGACAGGAACGAGGCCCGCCTGATACAGCAGGACATCCGCAGCCTGCAAGACGGGATAGTCGAAGAGACCGACAGAGACGGATTCTTGTCCACCCGACTTGTCCTTGAACTGCGTCATGCGTCGTAGCTCGCCCATCGTCGCAGTGCAATTGAGATACCAGGCCAACTCCATGTGTTCGGAGACGTGGCTCTGGGCAAACAGCGTCGATTTCGCAGGATCAAGACCAGCGGCAAAGAGCAAGGTTGCTAACGAAAGTGTGGCGTCGCGTAGTGCTGCCGGTTCGACCGGCACGGTGATCGAATGCAGGTCCACGATGCTGTAAAGACAGTCGTGTTCGCTCTGGCCAGCAACCCAGTGCCGAATCGCGCCGAGGTAGTTGCCGATGTGTTTATCACCGGTCGGTTGGATGCCCGAGAAGATGCGTGCCATGACTGAACCGTACCGGCCGGCCTGCAGGTACGCGTCGTCGTCTGGTACGGTCGCGGCGTGACCGAGCAGGGCAAAGATCCACTGGATCGCATCCGCGATCGTCTCGAGGAGCTCTCGCCAAACGACCAACGAGTCGCCGAAGCAGTGCTGCGCGACACGATGGGCGTCGCGTTCGGATCGGCTGATGCGTTGGCCATCTCGGCCGGCGTATCCAAGGCAGCCGTCGTGCGCTTTGGAGCGAGGCTCGGCTACGGCGGCTTCGGCGGACTCCAAGAGGCGCTCCAGGCTGGGATCCGCGAACGCGTAGGCGGAGATCTTGAGCCTGAGGTATCTGGATCGGGCACGCTGGTAGACCGCTGGCTTGAGGCAGTCGAACGCGACCTGCGTACCGTGTCGGCGAACACACCGCCCGTGACGCTGGATCGCGCTGCTGCGTTGCTCGAATCCGGCGAAGGCTGGATCCATGTCTTTGGTCAGCGCGCCAGTGCTGCCGTCGCGGAATACGCGTACTTTCTCCTCAACCCCATGCTGCCGAACGTGGTGCGGGTCGAGGCGGGGGAGTCGGCGCTCGCTGATCGTCTGATCGGTGTTGGTCCCGAGGATCGGTTGCTCGCGTTTACGTTTCGCCGCTACGCCAAGGTCACAACTGAGGTCGCCTCGTTTTTCCACGAGGCCGGCGCCCCGGTCGTGTTGGTCACCGACTCGCCGGCCGCTCCGGCAGCGAAGTTTGCGACCGAGGTCCTGATCTGTGCCGACGATTCGCCGGCACCATTCCCAACGGCGGTTACAGGCATTTTCCTCGTGGAGCTCTTGGCAGCCACGCTGTTGGAGCGCAATCCCTCGTCGATCGGCCGTCGGCTCGAAGACGCCGAACGGATCTGGGGTCGTTTCGGAACGTACGGGGGCGAGGTACTACCCGACGCTGAATAGCCCGTTGGCGTGAGCCGGCGCACGTTCTCATGCTCTTCTCAGAATCGCTATGCACTCTGGGTCAGTGGCTCGCAGTACACGCAACCGGCAGAGTGTCCGTAGTGGCGTGATTGGATTCGCAATCGGTCTCGGTGCGATTGGTGTTGTCGCGCAGGGATCGCCGGCAAACCAGCTGGCGTCTGTCGCGCTGAACGCCGAGCAGACAGGTTGGAACGCGCTCACGGGCACGCCTCGCCAGCGAACGATCACTGTGGTCGTTCCCGCAGACGGGGTGAGTGCGGAGCCCACGCCCGATAGCTCCACAAACCAGGACTACGTTGCTCCGCTCGCTCAGCCGCAAGAAAACTACGTGGCGCCCCAACAGGCCGATCCGTACGTCCAACCTGCGCCATCGCAAACTCCACAAAGTCAGGCGAGCTGAGACCCACGTACAGCCCAGAATGAGAGCATCCTCATTCCCGCCTGTCACGATGTAGACATGCGGATCCTCGTTGTCGAAGATGAACCCCTGATCGCCTCCTTCATCGAGAAGGGCCTTGTCGCCGAGGGCCATGCCATCGAGATCGCCGGCGACGGACCGTCAGCGGTAGGTGCGTTTATCTCGTCGCCGGCCGACCTGGTGGTACTCGACGTCATGTTGCCGGGGTTCGATGGCTTCGAAGTGCTGAGTCAAATCCGACAGGTGGATCCTCTGGTGCCGGTGATCATGCTGACGGCCCGAGGGGACGTCTCGGATCGCGTCAAGGGCTTAGACCTCGGCGCCACGGACTACGTGGTCAAACCGTTTGCGTTTGCAGAACTCGCAGCACGGGTGCGATCGCATCTGCGCACCGTAGACCGTGCCTCCGCCGCCTCCCGCAGCGATGTCCTTGAGGTCGCCAATCTCCATCTCGACCTGTTGCGGCGGGAACTGGTGATCGACGATGAGTCGATCCAGCTCTCGGCACGGGAGTTCGCGCTCCTCGAATATTTGATGCGGCACCGGGGACAGGTCCTCTCGCGGCAGCAGATTCTCGATGGCGTCTGGGGCATCTCCCACGATCCGCGTTCGAACGTGGTCGACGTCTATATCCGCTACCTGCGCACGAAACTACGGGACGATGGTGCTGAGCGCATCGAGACGGTTCGCGGGATGGGGTATCGCCTGGTGGACCGATGACCCGCCGGCTGCCGATTCGCTGGCGTATCGCCGCAACCAGTGTCGCTCTCGTTTTGGCCGTGCTGGTGATCGTGGGCGCGACGGTGATCGTTCTCGAGCAACGCTCCCTCGACTCTGATTTGCGAACGCAGGCCACGATTGAGGCGCGTAGCCTGCTCGCGGTTGCCGCCCGCGCCGAGGCGACGCCGTCACCGGAACGAGACGAAAGTACCTCAACATCACCAACCGCAACGGGCGTGAGCACGACGGGAACGGCCCCCGTGCAAACCGATGAAGAGGGTGTCACGATCCCTACGGTAGACGAGAATGAGTCGCTTCCGAAGCCCTCGTTGGACGAGGCTGACACGAGCGGATCAACGGCTAAGACTCGCTCCAGCCGGGCGACGAAAAAAGTCACACTGGATCCAAGTACCGGGCCGTACCTTGTGCGGCGTAGTGCGTCAGACACGCTCCTCGCCGTGCGAGCGCCCCACGGACTTGCTGTCGTCAACGAGGAGGAGGCTCGGGCGCTCGTGCCGCTGCTCACCGACAGCACGGGAACGAGCGAGCAGCAAATCAACGGTGCGAGCTTCACGGTCGCCATCGCGCGCGACGAGTTCGGTATCACGACGGCAGCCGCGGTGCCACGCACCGACGCTGATGCGCGGATCAGCGCGTTGGTGCGCGCGCTGCTGCTTGCCGGTGGTCTCGGTGCGCTGCTCACAATCGTACTGGCGTGGCTTGGCGCCCGCCGTGCCCTTCGCCCGTTAACCGTCATGACCTCGCGAGCCGAGTCGGTCACGGCCGGACGCCTCGACCAGCGTGTCGGGCCGATCGGCGGTGAGGATGAAATCGCGCGACTGACCCACGCGATTGATGCGATGCTCGCCCGCCTCGAAGGATCGTTCGCAGCGCAACAACGTTTCGTTCAGGACGCTTCGCACGAACTCCGTACCCCAATCACGATTGCGCGCGGCCACCTCGAGGTCCTCAATCCTGAGCGTGAGGATCCAGCCTCCGTTCAGGCTGAGATCGATCTTGCGGTGGACGAATTGGATCGCATGGGACGTCTTGTCGAACGTTTGCTGACGTTGGCCCGGGCCGGCGAGATCCCCGCCACCACGCTTGCCAAGGTTGATGTCAACGAATTGGCCAAGGCAGCGCTCGAACGGGTCCGGGGTGATGTCGACCGTCATTGGGTGCTGGACACTGCCGACGGGCGCCCGGTCGTGCTCGGCGATCGCGATGCGCTTGTCGATGTGCTTGTCAATCTTTTGCGCAACGCGGAGCGGCACACGACGCCAAGCGGCATGATCGCTCTGCGCATCGAACCTGGCCATGGTTCGGTACGCATCATCGTGACGGATGACGGCGAGGGGATTCCGGCTGAACTCCTGCCGACGATCTTCGATCGCTTCACGAGAGCCGACGCAGCGCGGACACGCGACGCAGGCGGTGCTGGCCTTGGGCTTGCAATCTGCCGGGCATATGTCGTTGCGCAAAACGGCACCATCACCGTTGCCTCGAAGCCCGGACACGGTGCAACGTTCACCATCACGTTGCCTGCCGTTTCGTGAGAGAACCCTCACGCCGTCCTCATCTACCACGCGAACGGGTGTCCCACACTTGGGACATGACGAAGAGCACCCTTAACTCCAAAGCACTGCAAAGCGCAACCATCGGCTTTCTGGCCGCCGCCCTGGTCGTCGGTGCCATCACACTTGGACCCGGCATCAGCCACGCCATTCATGGCGATGCACTCGCTGCCTCGTCGAAGGCTCGCACGTCCTTCGCGGTTGCGAAGGCCGACGCAAAGGTCGCCCCACTAGCGGCGACAAACGTCTCCAAAACATCTCCCGTCGCAGGTTCCACATACGCGGTAGCCACCATGAGCACCGTCGTGGGCGACGACGCCGACTCCGAAACGAAGGACAACTGACATGCAAAGCAGCACGCTTAATAAAATCACCATTGGTACGCTCGGCCTGCTCTTGACGGGTTCGATCGGATACGGCGTTCACCAGTCGGATCAGGTCAACTCCTGGCAGAAGGAGGCAGCCGGTTGGCAGGCAGTTGCGGCCCAGACGAACAACGTCAGCCTCAAAGTCAACGCGCAGAACAAGCAACTGGTCCGCAAGTTCAACAAGCTCGCGTCCGGCACCGCAACATCCGCAGCGCCGATCACCGTCAGTGCCGCGGCGGTCGCTCAGCCCACACCAGTTGCCCAGGCTGCGCCCGCAGCAGCCCCGGCGAGTAAGGCAAGCTAGGGCCATGGCCGACGGTGTCCCCATGCTCGACTGGTCCTTCCGTGCGATGGGCGCCGATTGGCGTATCCATCACGGCGGTGGCGTCTCGGGCGAGGACGCCCAGGTGATTGCCGAGACCGTTAATCGCGACGAGTTGCTGTGGTCTCGGTTTCTTCCCCTGAGCGACGTCTCCCGCATTAGCGAGGGCGCCGGTGCACCCGTCCGCGTCGATCCATCGACCGTCGAGCTGGTCGCCGCTGCCGTCAAGTGGACCGAGCGTACCGATGGACGCTTTCAGCCGCTGGTGGGCGCCACGCTGCGTGATTGGGGATACCGGCAGTCCGTCGGTGATGGCGCCCCGAGCGCCGTTCTAGAAACGACGACGGTGGTCGGGTCGATCGCTTTCGATCGCGAGGCCTGCACCGTCACGATTCCCGAGGGTACCCAACTCGACCTCGGTGGGATCGGAAAGTCCTGGGCGGCCGTCCGCGCAGGCGACGTGCTCGCCGACCGCGTCGCGGACCGACGCCTCATCATCGACGCCGGTGGAGATCTCGCCATCATTCGCGGCGATCACCGTATCGAGACCGGAGCAGGAGCCGTGATGGCGCTCGAGGGCACCGGCGTGGCAACGTCTTCGAGCGAGCGCCGTCAGTGGCAGCTCGCGGACGGGACACTTGCGCATCACCTGATCGACCCGGCGTCCGGAGCGCCGAGCGAGCGAGGGACAGCCGTCATCGCGGGCATCGACCCGGTCTCGGCTGACGTCTTGGCATCGTGTGTCGTGCTCGACCCTGCGTATCTCGATCTGATTGAGGGAGCGGGCGCACGGATCTCCGTCGCTGGCGCTGTCAC
>JBAXOM010000028.1:0-21234 GCA_037133215.1 Thermoleophilia bacterium
CTCGCGCTGACGGTCGACTGGTTTCGCGACAACCGTCCCTGGTGGGAAGCGATCAAGAACGGCGAGGCCTTCGCCGACTACTCCGCCAAGAACTACGGCACCCGCAGCTAGCCGTGCGGGTACTCGTCGCCCGCTGCTCGATTGGCTACTCCGGGCGCCTAACGACACGCCTCGCGAGCGGCGATCGCATCGTCATCTTCAAAGACGACGGCTCCGTCTGTGTCCATGGTCCCAAGGGCTTTAAGCCGATCAACTACATGTCGGGCCCAACCGTGCTCGAGGAGACCGCGGGGCTGATCACCATCCGTCGTCCTGCCACGGGCGAGACGCTGATGATCGAGATCGAGGAGGTCATCGCCGACAGCACGCATGCCCTCGAAGACAACGCCTCGCTCGAGCGTGAGGGCCGCGAGCTCGAACTCCATGCGCTGCTCGAACGCTCGCCCGACCTAATCGAAGAGGGCCTTGAGGTGTTGGAGCGCGAGCACATCACCGACGTCGGCCCCGTCGACTTCATCTGCAAAGACACCGAGGGCCGCATCGTGCTCGTCGAGGTCAAGCGCGTCAAAGCCGTCGCAGCCGCTGTCGAACAGGTCGTGCGCTACCGCGAGCACGTCGAGAAGGACGCCACCTTCGCTGGAGCCCGCGCAATCGTGCTGGCCCCCGAGTTCGCCCCCCAGGCACGCAACCTCGCCGAGCGACGCAACGTCGAGTGTGTGACCCTCGACGTCGCAGCCCTCTACGCAGGAACGGAACCCGACCCGCAACTGTTCTAGGCGATCCTCGCTGTTACCGCACAACAAGTGGTCTGCCGGCCGTCGCCGCACCCCTTGGGTCCGTGACGATGCGATAGGTGCCGCGCTTGACCTTTACCCGGCTCTTGCCGGATGTGACCTTGTAGGTCGCGACAGCGACCCACCGTGAACGGACCTTGACCTCGAGCCGGAAGGACGTGGTGCCGGTCGACGTAAGGACGATTGCACCCTTCACCGCACGACCCAAGACCCTTGGCGACGGCGCAGGAGCCGGCGTGGAAACGCGAGCATCCGGCGACGGTGCAGGAACTGCGATGCCCGTGCCGCCGACCGCCAAAGGTATGGGTGCAATGCGGGCGTCGGTTGGCAGGATCACCGTCGTCGACTGCGCGCCAGCCTGAGTTGGGGTAAACGCGATCGCGAACGTGCACGATACGCCGGCGGCGAGAATCCGATTGCTGCATGTATCCGCAGCAGCGACAAACGGCGATGCGACAACAATCGCGCCGATCGTCAATGACGCGTCACCCGTGTTGCGCACAGTGATGGCACCGCCGTTCGTCGTCGTACCGACAGCCTGCTCGCCAAACATCTGGGTGCTGACCCCGACCGCCACCGCGGGCGCGTTGTCGATGGTCGCTGGAGTGTTCTCGACGAAGTACTCGTAGTTGTCGGAGTTGTCCAAGGCCTGCTCCGGATTGGAGACGGCAAGAGCGGCCGCAAGGGTCTGCCCATACGCCCAATCATCAGTACCGGCAATCGTGGTGAAGTGCATAAACTCATGAATCAGCGTTCCTGCTTGGGAATCCGTACCGGTCGCGGGTGCCGTCCAGAAGGCGTCGCACACGTGCACGGTGTATGGCTGGGTCGGATAGACGAAAGCGAACGTATTTGAACCGCAGAGGGCGTCGTGACAGACGACCGTGATCGCGCCGGCGTCCAACACCGCATCAGCGGCCTCGAAGTTGTCCTGCACGCGCTCCCAGCGGGTCGCGTCGTAGGCGCCGAACCACTGCACGTAACGCGCGCCGGCACGGCGATCGCCGAAGTATTGGACGGCTGCCCCCGCGTAGGTGCCTGCGTCAGCAACTGACGTCGTAACCGTCGGCTGCAGCGCGGGTGAGCAGACGACGGTGGCGAGGGAGAGCGTGCCAATCGTGGTTCGTGCCGTTGGTGCGGCTGCAGGTGCCTTCTCGACGGGGCGACCCGTGATCACTGCCACCGCCGTCACCGACGTGAGCGTCGTGGTGATTACGCGGCCGTCCGTGTCGAGCACGAGCAGCGGATCCGCGGCGACGAGCCGGATGGCGTACTCCGCCGTCGCCGTGAAGGCAAAGTCGCTCGACAGGTCGACGGTGTACACCCATGTGCCGCCCGCCGGTACCGTCAAATAGTCAGCGGGCTGCGGCGCCGCGTACTTGACCATCGCATGCGTGCGCGCCACCGGCTGTCCCCTGCGCGTCACCGTAAAGGCGTTGCCTACCACTCCGTCGGCGCCGATCGCGCGCCGCAGCACCTTGATTGGCTCCGCGCCGCCGTTGACGAGAGTCGCCTGCAGCACCACCCGCGAACCGGACTCTGAGACCACGAGCTCAGCGGTGGGCGAGGCCGAGGCCGACGCCACCGCGACCAGCGACGTGACGATCAATGCCACGAGAATCACGGTTCTCAAAATCACGATGCCCACGTTATCAACCTACAGCCGTCCAGGCGGGAATCGAGCCTAGAGCCCCATCGCGTGGAAGCCGGCGTCAACGTACGCCACGGTACCCGTCACGTTCTCGGCATCCAGCAGATACGCGGCGGCCTTGCCGACATCGTGGGCATCGACGTTGCGCTTCAGCGGCGAGCGTTCGGCGACCATCTCCTCCATCACCGTAAAGCCCGGGATCGAGCGGCCGGCGAGGGTACGAACAGGGCCCGCCGAGACGGCGTTGACCCGAATGTTCTTCGGCCCAAGATCGGCGGCGAGGTACTTCATCGTCGAGTCCAGCGCGGCCTTGGCCACACCCATCACGTTGTAGCCCGGCACTGCACGCTCGCCGCCGAGGTACGTCATCGTCACGATCGAGCCACCGCCACGCGCCTCCATCAGCGGCTCGGCACGGCGCGCCATCGCGACCAGCGAATAACAGGACACATCCAGCGCCAACCAAAAATCGTCGCGCTGCGTCTCGATGAAGCGCTGCTGCAGGTCGTGCGCCTGGGCGAAGGCGATCGAGTGCACGAGCAGGTCGAGGCCACCGAGCCCCTTGGCGATCTCGCTGAAGGCGTTGTCCATCGAGGCGTCGTCGCGTGCATCCATCTCGACGACAAGATCGGAGCCGATCGAGGCCGCGAGTTCGCGCACGTTCTTCTCGACGCGCTCGCCCTGGTACGTGAAGGCAAGCTTGGCGCCCTGCGCGTGCAACTCCTCGGCGATACCCCACGCGATCGAGCGCCTATTTGCAACACCGGCGATGAGAGCAAGCTTGCCTTCGAGCATGGGGTCCTCCGAGAAATCTGGGTACCGGGCAATCGTACGGGGTCGGGTTCACGAACGAGCCCGACCCCGCGGCGATTATCGGCTGCTGGCCTCGGCGTGAGCCTGGGCAGCCAGGACACCGACGAGGTGCACCTTGTACTCGGTCGAACCATCAAGGTCGCCAAGTGGGCTGAGCCCCTCACCGGCCTTGGCGATCGCGTCTTCGAGCGAACCGCCCCCGTCGAGGACGGACTCAAAGCCGGTCAGTCGCGTCGGGTGGTCGCCGACGCCGGTCGCGGCAGCACGGACACCGTCCGCACCGATGCTGACACCGACACCAATGATCGACCAGTCGATTGCGCGACGGTGAAACTTGGCGTAGGCCGACTGACCCGCACCCTTGGGCAGACGAACCTGGGTGATCAACTCATCCTCGGCGAGCGAGGTGGTCAGATAGCTGGTGATCAGGTCGCCAACGTCGATGCGACGCTCGCCACCCGAACCGCGGACGATCACCGCACCACCCGCCGCAAGAATTGCCGCGGGCAGATCGCCGTGGGGATCGGCATGAGCAAGCGAGCCACCAATCGTGCCGCGATTGCGGATCGTCATGCTGCCCACTCCAGCCGCAGCCTGTGCGACGACGTGGCAGTGCTCACGAATCAGTGGATCGTTCGCAACCGAGCGATGGGTCGTCATTGCACCAACGGCGATCTCATCGCCGTCTTCGCAAATGCCGACCAGCTCTGGCACACCGCCGAGATCGACGACTGCGCCCGGTGCTGCCAGACGGAGCCGCATCATCGGCATCAGTGACATACCACCCGCCAACGGACGTGCGCCCGCCTTGACCGCAGCCAAGGCCTCGTCGAGCGAGGTGGCCTTTGTGTACTCGAGTGTGGACGGAATCACGACTTCGCCTCCTGCATGACGTTCCAGATACGCGACGGCTGCATGGGCATCTCAAGGTGCCGAACACCGATCACGGAGAGTGCGTCAACCGCCGCGTTGACGATTGCCGAGGACGCGGCGATCGTGCCGGCCTCGCCGATGCCCTTGACCCCCATCGGGTTCGAAGGCGACGGAGTCGTCGTGCGGTGCAGCGTCATCGGCGGAACATCCGCCGCGCTGGGCACGAGGTACTCGACGAGCGTCGGCGTGAGCATATGCCCATCCTCCGAGTAAACCGTCTCCTCGAACAGTGCCTGTCCAAGACCTTGAATGATGCCGCCGTGGACCTGACCGTCAACGATCATCGGATTGATGACGTTGCCGCAGTCATCGACCGCCGTGTAGTTGACGACCTCGACGCGGCCCGTGGCCTGATCGATCTCGACCTCACACACGTGCGTGCCGAAGGGGAACGTGAAGTTCGGCGGATCGTGGAACGTGGTGGCCTCGAGCACTGGCTCGATGCCTTCCGGCAGACTGGCCGACGTCCAACCCGCGTAGGCGAGCTCTTGGATCGTCTTGGCGCGGTCGGGCGAACCCTTGACCTGCCACGACGTGCCCGTCCACTCCAGGTCGTCGACAGAGCACTCGAGCAGGTGTGCTGCCAGTTCGCGCGCCTTCTCGCGGACCTTGCCGAGCGAGCGGTAGAGCGCGATGCCACCGACGGCCAGCGAACGCGAGCCGTAGGTGCCAAGGCCGTACGGCTGGAAGGCCGTATCGCCATGGATGACCTCGACGTCGTCGAACGGAATGCCAAGCTCGGTCTGCGTGATCTGCGACCAACTCGTCGCGTGGCCCTGGCCGTGCGGCGAGGTGCCTGTGATCACGGTTGCCTTGCCCGTCGGGTGGAGGCGCACGGTCGAATGCTCCCAGCCCGGCGCACCAATGCCGAGCGCTGCGGTGACAGCACTCGGAGCGAGACCACAGACCTCGACGTACGTCGAGAGTCCGATCCCGCGGTACTTGCCGCGCGTGGCCGCCTCGGCTCGCCGCGCTTCGAAGCCCGCGTATTCCGACAACTCGAGGGCAACCTCGAGCGTCTCGTGGTACTCACCCGAGTCGTACGCGAGGCCGGTGGCCGACGTGTACGGGAACTGCTCGGCCTTGATGAAGTTGCGACGGCGAACCTCTGCGGCATCAATGCCGAGATCGTCCGCAATCGCGTCCATCAAGCGCTCGATCCCGTGCGTTGCCTCCGGGCGACCTGCACCGCGATAGGCGTCGGTCGGCGTCGTGTTCGTAAACGCCTGGCGAATCGTGATCGAGACGTCCTGAACGTCGTAACAGCCCGGCACCATAAACAGCGTGAGGTGCGAGATGGACGGCGTCAGGAGCTGGTTGTAGGCCCCGTTGTTCTGGACCGCATCGAACTTGAGGGCAAGGATCTTGCCGTTCTCATCGACACCAGCCTCGTAGTACTGGACCTGGTCGCGACCGTGGATCGTGGCAACCGCGTTTTCGGTGCGGTCCTCGATCCACTTGACGGGACGACCCACAACCTTCGAGGCCGCACAGACTGCGAACTCCTCACGGTACGTGTTGAGCTTGGCACCGAAGCCACCTCCCACGTCGGGGGTGACCACGCGGACCTTCGCCTCGGACGTGCCGCAGACGATGCTGACGAACGTCCGTACGAAGTGCGCAACCTGGGTCGACGTGAAGAGCGTTACCTCACCGGTCGAGTTCGACCAGTCTCCAATGCAACCGCGCGTCTCCATCGGCATCGGTGTGACGCGCTGATTGACAACCCGCAGCGAGACCTTCTTCGGTGCCTTCGCCATTGCGTCGGCAAAGCCGTCGGTGACGTGCTCGAGGGTCTTGACGAGATTGCTGTCGTACTCGGCGTGCACGAGGGGCGCACCGGGCTCAAGCGCCTTCTCAGCATCGACGACGACCGGAACCGGGTCGTAATCAACCTGCACGGCATCGGCCGCGTCGCGGGCGAGGTAGCGATCATCGGCAATCACCATCGCCACGGGCTCGCCGACGTAGCGCACGAACTCCTTGGCCAAAATTGCCTGCTCAGGGTGGCGAACGTCACCGCCCGGATTGGAGGCGCTCAGCACACCGGTCGCAACCGGCAGCGTCGCGTTCGTCAGTACCGCGTGGACGCCGGGCATGGCCAGGGCGGCCGAGGCATCGATGCCGTTGATCTTCGCGTGCCCAAACGAGGAGCGTACGAAGGCAGCGTGCAACATACCGGGCAGCTTGAGGTCGTCGACGTAGCGACCCTCGCCCGTGACGAACTTGCGGTCTTCCTTGCGGAGTACGGCATCGCCGACGCCGCCGCTGGTGAGTCGTTCGGTGGTAGCCATGCTTAGCTCCTTGCCATCTCGTCGGCAGCACTACGCACTGCGGCCACGATGTTCTGATACCCGGTGCAACGGCAGAGGTTGCCCTCGAGTGCTTCACGGATTTCGTCGTCCGAGGCTCCCGGATGCTGCTCAATCACACCGAGTGCAGACATCATCATCCCCGGCGTGCAGAACCCGCACTGGAGGCCATGGTTCTCGTGGAAGGCCCGCTGAATCGGGTGGAGCTCGCCGTTCTGCTCCAAGCCCTCAACCGTGCGTACGGCGCAGCCATCGGCCTGGACTGCGAGCAGCGAGCACGACAGGACGGTCTCGCCGTCGAGGTGTACGGTGCAGCAACCACACGTCGACGTGTCACAGCCGATGTGGGTGCCGGTCAAATTGAGTGTCTCGCGGAGAAAGTGCACAAGCAGCGTTCGCTGCTCGACTTCCGCCGTATGGGCCGTGCCATTGACGGTCACGGTGATGGTCTGTCCCATCGAATCTCCTCCTCTGTACCCTCGGTCCAGGGCATTAACTCGATCCTAGTCGCTCCACGGTCGAAAGGGAACCTCGGGCGGCACACCCGCGAACCATCTGCGGTTGATCCTCTAGGCTTCCCGGCTGTGGCTGCGACCCAAGTGATGATCGACGTGCCGGGTTCCTCCGCGAACCTCGGCGCTGGCTATGACTGCCTCGCCATTGCGTTGCCATTCCGGCTGCGCGTGGGCGCAGAGCGCCGCCCCGGGCCACTTTCTGTCCACGTCAGCGGCGAGGGCGCGGCTTCGCTGCCGCAGGACGCCAGCAATCTCGTGGTGTCCACGCTGCTCGCCGAGCTCGACGAGCGCGGCGACGACCTCGCGATCACGATCGAAAATGAGATCCCGCTTGGTGCCGGGTGTGGCTCGTCGGCGGCTGCGATTGTCGCGGCTCTGGCTGTCGCCGATCTCCTACGCGATCGCGCTTTGAGCAATGCCAGCCTCGTCCTGCGCGCCTCCGCCATCGAAGGCCACCCAGACAACGTTGCCGCGAGCGTACTTGGCGGCATCACGATTGCTGCTGGCGACCCTGCCGTCGCCCGGCGCATCGATCCGCCCGCCGAGCTTGGCCTCGTCGTCGTCGTCGCCGACGAGCGCGTTGCCACCTCGCACGCGCGTGCCGCACTCTCGGCCGACGTCCCGCGCAGCAGCGCGGTTTGGAATATCCAGCACGCCGCGTTGCTCGTCCACGCGCTGCATGCCGGCTCGCTTGAGGACCTTTCTGTCGCGCTCACCGACCGTCTGCATCAGGATGCGCGCGAGCCACTGATGCCAACCTTCGCTGCGCTGCGCAACCGCTCCGCCGAACTCGGAGCACTCGGCGTGACGCTCTCTGGCGCCGGACCGTCTGTGCTGATCTGGTGCGCTGCCGACGCAGCCGAACAGGTAGCCGAGTTGACCCGCGCAATCGTTCCGACTGCGACCGTGCACGCCGTGCGGCCGGAGACGTCCGGGCTCGTCTCCCGCTAATGCGACTAAGGGGTCAGACCCTTTAGTCGCATTCCAGCCCCACTCGCTCTCGGAGCAACAGCGCTAGCTGCTGGCATGCGACGAAAGGGTCTGACCCCTTAGTCGCATTCGCCTCAGTACGCCACGACGCGACTGCCGCCCTCGGCGGCAAGTCGCTGCTCTTCGGCGCGATACGACGAGCGCACGAGCGGGCCGGCGAAGACGCTGCCGAAGCCAAGCTCCATGCCGGCCTCGCGGAAGCGCCGGAAAGAATCGAGTGGGACCCAGCGTTCGAGAGGCAGGTGCTTCTCGGTCGGCTGCAGGTACTGGCCGATCGTGACGACATCGACGTCGTGAGCGCGCAGGTCGCGCAGCGTCTCGATCACCTCGTCATCGGTCTCGCCCATGCCGACGATGATGCCGCTCTTCGTCAGCAACGGACCGCGCTCAGGAAAGTTCTCGACCCACAACTCCTTGGCGCGCTGAAGGATGTGCAGCGCGCGGTCGTAGTCGCCCTTGATACGCACCTTCGGCTGGATGCGACGGACGGTCTCGATGTTGTGGTTGTAGACGTGCGGCTCGGCCTCGAGCACCGTCAACATCCCCTGGTCCTCGTCACCGAGGAAGTCGGGCACGAGGACCTCGACCTGCAACTCTGGGTTGCGACGACGTAACGCGCGGATCGTCTGCGCCCAATGCCCCGCACCGAGATCGGGCAGGTCGTCGCGATCGACGCTGGTGATGACGAGGTGGCGCAAGCCCATCCGCTCGGCCGCCGCAGCCAGCTTGGCCGGCTCGAGGAGATCGACCTCCTCACCACGCTTGGCGCTATTGACCGCGCAGTAGCGGCAGGCCCGCGTGCAGGTGTCGCCGAGGATCTGGAACGTCGCAGTACCTCGACCCCAGCACTCCCCGATGTTCGGACAGCCGGCCTCTTCGCAAACCGTCGTCAGGCCGTTTTCGCGCACGATGCCGTTGAGTTCCTCGAAGCGCGAGCCGGGGCTGGCCGCGCGCACACGCATCCAGTCGGGACGCGTCTTGGCCTCTGCGCCCCAGGGCACGCTAGGCCTCGCGCAGCTCGTAGAGGACACCGTCGGGGTCGGCGAGACCCGTCACGCGCTTGCCGTTCGGCAACTCGTTGACGTCGTCGAGGAACGGCGCATCGCGCTCGGTGAGGTCCGCGAAGGTGGCGTCAAAATCGTCGACCATAATCGTGATGTAGAGCCCGGCCTCGGCCAGCCACGACTTGCCGAGTTTGCGAGCCTTTGCGCCACCCTCGACGATCACGACGAACTCGTTTCGCGTGGCCGTAAAGCCCAGCTCGGTGACGTCGGAGAGCACGCAGCCGAGACGATTCTCGTAGAAGTCGCTCGAACGCGCGAGGTCGCTGGCAAAGACGGTAAAGCGATAGCCGGTGATCATGCGGGTAGTGGCTCCCAGGTGTGGTTGAGACGCTCGCCGAGGCGAGCCAGCAGAACCGTGGTGGCTTCGGCTCGATCGATCGCGCGACCGGCCTCGATCGACGCGGTCGTATAGCGCGACGATTGCAGGCCGCAGCCGACAAAGAGGTCGAAGGGCTCGAGATCACAATCGACGTTGAGGGCAAACCCGTGCGTCGAAATCCACGAGGCTACGTGCACGCCGATCGAGGCGATTTTGCGATCTTCGACCCAGACACCCGTGTGTTCTTCGCCTTCACGTGCCTCGGCCTCGATGCCGAGATCGCCGAGCGCGTCGATCATCGCGCCCTCGAGAATCTCAACGTAGCGACGCAAATCGCGACCCATCGGTGCGAGGTCGAGCACGGGATAGCCGACCAGTTGGCCGGGGCCGTGGTACGTCGCCTTGCCGCCTCGCGCAACCTCGACGATCGGGATGCCTCGCTGCTCCAGCATTGCCGGATGCGGGATCTCCTCGGCCACGTCGGTACGCGTGCCGAGCGTGACGACAGGCTCGTGCTCGAGCAGCATCAGCGTGTCGGGAACGGCCTGCTGCGAGCGTGCGCCCGCGAGGTTCTCCATCACCGCGAGCGCCTCTGCGTAGGGCGTCAGACCGGGCAGGTCGATCAGATAAGCCGCACTGGCCACCGGCGTGCTCACGCCCCGTACGCCTCCTCGTCCCAGGTCTGCAGGTTCGTGCGGATCTGAGCCATGAACTGCGACGCGTACGCACCATCAACCAGTCGATGGTCGTAGCTGATCGAGAGGTACATCATCGGACGAATCGCGATCGCCTCGGAACCGTCGGGGCCCTCGACCACCATCGGGCGCCGGACGATCGCGCCGGTATCGAGGATGCCGACCTGGCCAACCGGCAGGATCGGTGTGCCGTAGAGCGAGCCAAAGACGCCCGGGTTGGTGATCGTAAACGTGCCACCCGTGAGGTCATCGATCGTCAGCTTCTTGGAGCGACCACGCACCGCGAGGTCGGCAACGGCCTGGGCCAAGCCAAGCAGGTTGAGCGTCTCGGCGTTCTTGATCGCCGGCACCATCAGGCCCTTGCCGTCATCGACCGAGACAGCCATGCCGAGGTTGACGTAGCGCTTGATGACCGCCTCGTTTTCGCGAATCTCCGCGTTCATCCACGGCCAGGCAGCCATTGCGTCGACCGTCGCACGCATGATGAAGGGCAGGAACGAGAGGCTGACGCCATAGTCGTTCTTGAACTTGGGCTTGAGGCGATTGCGGATGTCCGTGACGCGACCGAGGTCGACCTCCCAGACCTGCGTGACGTGCGCAGCAGTCTCGATCGACTCGCGCATGTGCTTCGCCGTCACCTGGCGCACCCGCGAGAAGGTGTAGATCTCCTCGCCATTGCCGGCGGGAGCCGCAGCGACAGCAGCGGCCGGTGCGACAGGTGTTGGTGCAGCTACCGGCGGCGCGGCGACCGGGGGAGCCGCTGCTGGCGGAGCCGCAACCGGTGCAGACGGAGCAACCGCCGTTGGCTCGGCCATCGGCGCGGCGTACCCACCACCGCTGGCGCGTGCGGCCAGAAAATTCTCGACGTCCTTCTTCGTCACGCGTCCACCACGACCCGTGCCAGCAACCTGAGCGATGTCGAGCTGATGCTCGGCGACCATGCGGGCGACGACCGGCGACACGAAGGCGCGGTCCTCGCCACTCGTCGGCAGCTGCGTGACAGGCACGGGAGCAGCAACGACAGGAGGAGCCTCAACTGCGGCAGCCGCAACTGGTGGTGCAGCAGCGACCGGAGCAGCCTCAACGGGCGCAGCGACCTCGGCTGGTGGTGCCGCAACCGGGGCGGACGCAGACGGTGTGGCGGACAGATCCGTCGACAGCACAGCGATGCGCGTTCCCACGTCGACCGTCACGCCCTCGGCAACCAGCAGCTCCATCACCACGCCAGCGGTGGGCGATGGCACCTCGGTATCGACCTTGTCAGTCGAGATCTCAACGATTGTCTCGTCGGCCTGAACGGTGTCGCCGACCTGCTTAAGCCAGCGGCTAATCGTGCCTTCAGTCACACTCGACCCCATTTGGGGCATTACCACGTCCACACTGCTCGCGACTGCCATCGCAGGACCTCCCTGAGGGTCATTGCGTCTATTAGGTCGAACCCTAGCGCGGACGGCTGACCCGTGGTGCCCCGCGCGGATGCATGATGTGTCGGTGGAACCGGTTATCAGCCTTCAGGGGATCACAAAACGCTTTGGTGACCACGCCGCGCTCGGCGGCGTCGACCTCGAGGTAGGGCCAGGCGAGATCCGTGGTTTTCTCGGTCCAAACGGTGCTGGCAAGACGACGGCGATGCGCATCATCGTTGGCCTTTTGCGCGCCGACGAGGGTACGGCGACGGTATTGGGTGGCGATCCGTGGCACGACCACGCGGTGCGCGCCGAACTTGGCTACCTGCCTTCCGATCCCGGCCTCTACGGACGCATGCGTGGCAACGAGCTGCTTGATCACTTCTCGGCGCTGTCTGGACGCGAGCCCGTCTTGCGTGCTGCTGCTGTCGAGCTCCTGCGTTTTTCGGCCGCCGACCTCGACCGTCCGGTGCGCACGTACTCGAAGGGCATGCGCCAGAAGCTCGGCGTCCTGCAGGCTGTCCAGCACGATCCCCTGCTGTTGATCCTCGACGAACCCGGTGAGGGTCTCGATCCGCTCGTGCTGAGTGGCCTCGTCGAGCTGTTGCGCGACCGCCGCGACGCCGGGCGCGCGATCCTCTTCTCAAGCCACGTGCTCGCCGAAGTCTCTGCCCTCTGCGATCGCGTGACGATGATTCGTGATGGCGCGATCGTGGGTGAGGGCACGATTGCCGAGCTCTCCAAGCAGCGTGCACGCACCGTGGTCCTCGAGCTCGTCGACCCCGCGACCACCGTCGAGCTGCCTGGCTGCGAACTGACCGACCGCACGGGCACGCGCGTGACGCTAAAGCACCACGGCGAGGTCGGACCGCTCCTGCAGGCACTCAGCCTGCTCGACCTGCACGACGTGCGCATCGAAGAGGTCTCGCTCGACGAGGTCTTTATGGAGTACTACCGCGACCACGAGACGACGGCATGAACCGCGCTCTGATCGTCCGCCTGATCCGCGAACAGCGTGTGCGACTGCCGCTTGAGGTCGTGTTGATCGGGCTGTGGGGATTCTTGCTCGTCGCGGTCTTTGCCACGAGCGAGGTGTTCACAAAACAGCTGCAGGCGCAGGCCGACCAATTCGGTGGCCTGCTCGATCTCGTTGGCCTTGACCCACTTGCCCAGTGGGCTTCGATCGGATTTCAGCATCCGATCTTCCTGCTTGGTGGTGGCCTCTTCGCCGTTGGTCTGAGCATCCGTGCGATCGCCGGCGAGCTCGAAGCTGGCTCGCTCGCGCTGGCACTTTCGCGCCCGCTCGCCCGCCGCACATGGTTTCTGTCGCACCTCGTCGTGCTGATCGTTGGCTGCGTGATCATCGGCGAGGCCTACGCACTCGGCTGTCTCCTCGCGGTCGCTTTGACCGACCCGATGGGCCACCTTGAGTCGACCTCGATGCTGCTTGCCGGTCTGCAGTCGGCGCTGCTCTTGCTGGCACTTGGCGGCATTGGCTTCGTCATCAGCGCGTTCTCTTCCGAGCGAGGCCGCGCACTGTCGTGGTCGGTCGGCGTGATCGTCGTGCTCTATGCCGGCAATTTCTTGCTGCCACTCTGGGGTCCGACGAAGGCAGCCGCCGAGCTATCGCCCTTCGCGTGGTTCAACCCGGCCCCACTGTTGCAGCGCGGCACGGTGGCGTGGGGAGATGTCTTGGTGCTGCTGCTCTATGCAGCAATTCCGCTTATCGTGGCTGCTTGGCAGTTCGCACGGCGGGACCTCGCTGGGGGCTGAGTTCCGGCATGCGCTCGGGTCCGCGGCGATAGCGCGGACGGCCCGGGCCAGGTCGCCGTGGACGTGGGTGGAGGCGGCTGCCGCCACCACCGTCATCGGACTCTTCGATGTCGTCGGCGTCCTTGCCCATCATCAGCCAGGCGACGAAACCAAACACGCCCAAGCCGAGCACTAAGTGCACCGAGCCGAACACGACGAAGATCCACGTTTCCACAGTGTGTAGCCTAGTCACATCTGACGACGCGCGTGTGCCACCCCTTCCGGTCGCTGCGTTGACGGGGGACCCGGGCCCGTCGTGGCCATTCCCGCGTACGCTGTCTTTATGGATAAGGACGACAAACGCCGCGTCCTCGGCGACGCGATCATCCTCTGCGGTCGCTGTGGCTTTGCACGACGCTACATGGAACTTGAGGGACCACCCGATCTCGCCGCCTGCCCCGACTGCGGCAGCGAGATGATCAAGGAGTGCCCCGCCTGCCAGGCGCCGCTGCGCTCGATCATGCAGGTCGATTGTCGCGTCTGCGGTGAGAACCTCCGTCCGCCCGAAGCCTTCGGCGTACCGATCCGACGCAAGGCCGAGCCGTACGATAAGGGTCCGGTCCAGCTGCCCGAGTAGGGCCCGATCGTTACGGCGTGACGTCGCCGCGACCGATGCGACCAAGCGCGGACGAATCCTCTTCGCCGTAGCCGGCTGCGATCAGCGCGTCCTGCCACTCGGCGACGAGGCGGGTGAGCCGCAGCTCGAGACCGACGGCCTCGCCCTCTTCGATCGCGATCCCGAGGTCCTTGCGGTGCAGCACGGTGCGAAAGCCCGCCGGGTACTCGTGCGAGATGTACTTGGGCGAGCGCGTCGTCAAAATCCACGAGCCAGCCGCGCCGCCCGAAAGTGCTTCGACGAGTGCCTCCATCGGCAGACCGGCCTGCTCGGCATAGGCGAGTCCCTCGCCGACCGAGGCGTAGGTGCCACTGATGATGATCTGGTTGACGGCCTTGGCGGCCTGCCCCGCTCCGGTTGGGCCGAGGTGGGTGATCGTCTTGCAGAACGCCTCGAGGATCGGCTTAGCACTGGCAAACGCGGTTTCGGAGCCACCGACGAAGGCGGTGCAGACGCCGTTCTTCGCGCCTTCCGCGCCACCCGACAGCGGCGCGTCCACGACTTCGACGGATTTGCCCGCGAGCGCCTCGGCCAGCTCCTTCTCTGCGCTTGGCGAGACGGTAGAGCAGTCGAGCAACACGGCGCCTTCGCGGATACCCTCGATCACGCCGTGGTCGCCCAGCACCACGGCCACGAGATCGGGAGTGTCAGAAACGCACGTCACGACGACGTCGGCATCGCGTGCGGCATCGGCCGGCGAGTCGGCACGGCGCGCCCCGCGAGCGACCAGCTCGTCGCCCTTCGCTGCGGTGCGGTTCCAAACCGCGACCTCGTGGCCGGCGTCGAGCAGGTGGCCGGCCATCGGGCCGCCCATCGTGCCGAGGCCGATGCAGCCGACGCGGGCCATCAGCGGATCTCCGAAAAGTGAATCACGGTCACGGTGTCGTCCTCCCGGACGTCGCGGTTATAGAGGCGGCGGAGAAAGTCGACGAATTCGTCGAGCGTGCGCAGCTGGGCGTTCTCGTGCTGGATCTCGCGCGGCGAGACATCGCCCAGCGGCTTGACCTCAACCTTGTCGATGACGGCATCAAAGACGCGCTCGCGTGGTCCAAAGCGCTGGCCAACGAGGACCGCCACGACCATGCCCTTCTCGTACTTGTTGCTCTTGTCACCGAGACGGATCGTGACCGTCTTGCGGCGGGTCTTGATCTGGTCGGTGACCAGCGGGCTGTAAAACATCAACGCGTGCACGTACGCCTCCCGGCTCTCGTGACGTGCATCGTATCGGGCGCATGCAACTGACTGTGTGATCAGGCGCGCGTAGACTGACACGATGCGCCGACTCTTCTTCGCCGTCTCCACGACGATGTTCGTCGACTCGCTGCTCTACCTCGCGATTGTGCCGCTCTTGCCGTGGTACGCCAATCGCTTCGACCTCTCGACGTTTCAGGCCGCGGTCCTGCTGGCGAGCTATCCGATCGCGTTCCTGATCACGACCGTCCCGGCGGGCTGGCTCGCTGGACGAGTCGGTCCCCGCCGCGTCGTGATCGGTGGCGTCGCGTTCTTCATCGCCGCCACGATCCTGTTCGCGTGGGCGCCGAGCGGCAACATCATCATCATTGCCCGCATCCTGCAGGGTGTCGGTGGCGGCGTTGGCTGGGCTGCCGGCATGGCGTGGCTGACGGGAAACACCGCACCCGAACGTCGCTCACGGGCGATCGGCACGATCTCGGGCGTCCTCTCGGCCGGCGCGGTTGCGGGCCCGATCCTCGGCGCTTTGGCAGGGGCGACCTCCCCCGCCCTCGCCTTCTCGATTGCCGGCGCCATCGGGGTCGTGGCGCTGGTCGCGACGATCATGGCGCCAGCAGGCGTCACGTTGCCACGCGATCCGGGGCTGCACCACACGGTCGGCGCCCTGTTGAGACACCCCTTGGTGATCACGGCCCTCTGCTTTGCCCTGGCGGATGCCGCCGGCGTCGCAGCCGTCGATCTTTTGGCACCGCTCGCGCTCGGCCGGGATGGCGTTGGTTCGACAGCGATCGGCATTGCGATTGCCGCAGGCGCCGTGATGGGGATCGCGGCCGGTTGGGGCGCTGGCCGCATCGGCGAGCGCATTGGCTCGTTTCGGATCGCTATGATCGGAGGCATTGGCCTCGGCCTAATGCCGTGGCTGCTCGTCTTTCCGCTCCCTTCCTGGGGCGTTCTCGGCGTCTTGGTCATCATCGGCCCCTTCTTTCCGATCCTGATGACTGGCATCTTCCCGCTGATGTCGATGGCCGCCGATGCCCTCGGTCTGTCCCATGGCACCGCGAACGCGCTGGCCAACATGGTCTGGTCAGCCGGTTTTGCCGTCGTACCACTGCTCGTCGCCCCGATTGCCGATTTTGGCGGCGATCGACTGGCCTACGCGATGGCGGGTACGCTGGTGATCGGATTGCTGATTATCGCAGTATTGATGCGGTCTCGCGCACGAAATCTGTCACTCTCGCACTAAGAGTGCCGGTTCTCGCTTGCGGACTTGGGGTAGGGTTCGTATAGTCCTGCTGGCACTCGCACTACGAGAGTGCCAACGATTTCTACCCTTCCAACTACCGACCTGGAGGTCAGTATGAACCTCAAGCCGCTTGGCGATCGAATTATCGCCGAAGTGCTAGAGGAGGAGACGACAACCGCGAGCGGTATCGTCCTCCCCGAAACCGCGCAAGAGAAGCCCTCGCGCGCCAAGATTCTCGCCGTTGGCAGCGGTCACTACGAGTTTGGCCATCACGTGCCGCTCGAAGTAACCGTCGGTGACGAGATTCTCTTCTCGAAGTACGCCGGCACTGAGGTGAAGGACGGCGGTAAGGACTACATGATCTTCCGCGAGTCCGACATTCTCGCCGTCATTGGCAGCAGCAAGCCTGCCAAGGCTAAGAAGTAACCCCACCCCTTCCACTGAACGAGGAACAATTCCATGGCACATAAGGAAATTCGCTTCAATGAGGAAGCCCGCCGCTCGCTTCAGCGCGGCGTGGACACCCTCGCCGATGCCGTCAAGGTGACGCTCGGCCCCAAGGGCCGCTACGTCGTCCTTGATAAGAAGTTCGGCGCCCCGACGATCACCAACGACGGTGTCACCATCGCCCGCGAGATCGAGCTCGAGGATCCGTTCGAGAACCAGGGCGCTCAGCTCGTCCGCGAGGTTGCTACGGCAACCAACGACGTTGCCGGTGACGGCACGACGACCGCGACCGTGCTGGCCCAGGCCATCGTCCGCGAAGGTCTCCGCAACGTGACCGCGGGTGCAAACCCGATGGGTCTCAAGCGCGGCATCGAGAAGGCAGTCGAGCAGGCTGTCGCCAACATCAAGTCGCAGTCGAAGGCTGTCTCGGGCAAGGAAGACATCGCCCGCGTCGCCACGATTTCGGCTCGCGATCGCGAGATTGGTGACGTCATTGCTGACGCCATCGAGAAGGTCGGCAAGGACGGCGTTGTTAACGTCGAAGAGGGCCAGACGTTCGGTCTCGACCTCGAGTTCACCGAGGGCATGCAGTTCGATAAGGGCTACATCTCCCCGTACATGATCACCGACGGCGACCGCATGGAAGCCGTGCTCGAGGATCCGTACATCCTGATCGCCAACCAGAAGGTCGGCGCTGTCAAGGACATCCTGCCCGTGCTCGAGCAGGTTATCCAGAGCGGCCGTCCCCTGGTCATCGTTGCCGAGGATCTCGAGGGCGAAGCTCTCGCCACGATCGTCGTCAACAAGCTCCGCGGCACCTTCACGGTTGTCGCAGTGAAGGCCCCGGGCTTCGGCGATCGCCGTAAGCGCATGCTCGAGGACATTGCGATCCTCACGGGCGGCGAGGTCATCACGGAAGAGATGGGTCTCAAGTTGGAGAACACCTCCATCGCCCAGCTCGGTCGCGCCCGCCGTATCGTCGTGACGAAGGACAACACGACGATCATCGACGGTGCCGGCAAGGGTGACGACATCAAGGCTCGCATCAAGCAGATCAAGCAGGAGATCGAGAATTCCGATTCCGATTTCGATCGCGAGAAGCTCCAGGAGCGTCTCGCCAAGCTGTCTGGCGGCGTTGCCGTGGTCAAGGTTGGCGCAGCCACCGAGACCGAGATGAAAGAGAAGAAGCATCGCGTCGAAGACGCGCTACAGGCCACCCGCGCAGCCCTCGAAGAGGGCATCGTGCCGGGCGGTGGCGTCGCGTTGCTGAACGCAGCGTCGAAGCTGAAGTTCGACGGCCTTGAGGACGACGAGGCAACGGGTGGGCGCATCGTTAAGCGCGCACTCGAGGAGCCGTTGCGTCAGCTGGCGTTCAACGCCGGCCTCGAGGGTTCGGTTGTCGTCAACGAGGTTCGCGCTGCAAAGGCGGGCTTCGGTCTGAACGTCGATTCCGGCGAGATGGTTGACCTGGTCAAGGCCGGCATCATCGACCCGGCCATGGTCACCCGCTCGGCGCTGCAGAACGCTGCGTCGATCGCCAAGAACATCCTCACGACGGAAGCAATCGTCGTCGAGGCACCCGAGAAGTCCTCGGGTGGCGGCGGCATGCCCGACATGGGCGGCATGGGCGGCATGGGCGGCATGATGTAAGGAAGTGATTCGGGGCCTGCCCCGAATCCCGCTCGACCCTGAAGGGCCTCGGCTTCGGCCGGGGCCCTTCGTCATTCTTGGGGGCGCCCTGCTAGAGCATCGCGAACGTCTTGTATTGTTGCCCTGTGCGCGCTCTTCTTCGACACCGTTGGGGTCTCGCGGGCTTCGTGATTATCGCCGCCGCACTTGTCTCCGGTTGTGCGAGCTACGTCGTCGCCGCGCCTGATGGGTCGCAACTCTACTGGACGAAGGTCGTGTCGAATTTTCCGTCGGCTAACAACAGTTGGATCTATGCGGGGCCGACCGGCGCCGCTGCCACCCAGACGTTGTCGCTCCCAGCAACGGAAATCGGTAGCGGAGCACTCGCGGCCGATGGGAGCACGGGCTACTACACAGCAGCCACGATCCTCCACCGCATCCGCACATCCGACCTGCAAGAAACCGGCACCAAGACGCTCACTTTCACGTCTTCGACGGCTGCCACGGGCAAGGATGGCTTCCTCTATCTCGCTGGCGGCAATAAGGTGAGTCGCGTGGACGTCCCGGCGATGGCGGCCGAGACGACGAAGACCTCTGCATCTGTCACCACTGTGATTTCGCGCCAGGCGGCACTCACGCCCGATGGTCGCTATCTGCTCTACAGCGGACAAAACATTGCCGGAGCGTTCCAACTCAACCGCGTTGAGACGAGCTCGCTGGCGGCCGGGACTGGTGCACTCGTTGAGCAGACGCTCACACCAGACCCGACCGGCGGCGACATCACCATCGTCATCCTCAGCCCCGATGGGAAGACCGCCTATCTAGGACGCACTGACGTGATCCAGAAGGTCGACGTGGAATCCATGCAGGTCGTCGCAACCTACACAGCGACGACCAGGGGTGATCCGAAGGCGAGTGCGGCGATCTCGCCTGACGGGTCTCGTGTCTATTTCATCCAAAACAGCACGCCCGGGATCCTCACCGTTCTTGACACCGCGACCATGACCGCACTCACTGCTCCAGCCCTGACCGTCCCGGGGCCCGGCACCTGGCTTTATCTGAATCCCCTTGGCACATCCCTCCTCGTCGGCGGCGAAACCGGACCGCTGGAGACCGTTGCCGTCGCAACGGCAACGACGCTCAATGTCGCGATCGCGGGTTCTGGCACCGTGACGAGCCGCCCGGCAGGCATCGATAGCTGCAGCACCACGTGCTCGCGCTCCTACCTCAACTATCAGTCCGTCACACTCACGGCGACGCCCACCAACGGCTCGACCTTCGCCGGTTGGACCGGCGCCTGCTCGGGTACGGGAACGTGCACACTCGCGATGTCCGAAGCACGCGCGGTAACGGCAACGTTCTCGCGCCCCTCGAACGCCTTTACCGCCAAGTCCTCGACGTTCTCGACGACGAACTCCACGATCACAATCTCGACCACACTCACGATTCCTGGCGAGGGCCGGCTCAAGCAATCCGTCTCCGGCGTAGCGCGCAAAAAGGCCACGCTCTGCTCGACAACAAAGGTTGCAAAACGAGCGGGTACGTACACCCTCACCTGTCTGCTCGGCGCCAAGAGTCGCATCGCACTGAGTGCTGGCGCCCTCCGCTTGACCGTCGCCACGACGTTTGCCCCAACCGGGGGCACAGCCCGCAGCACCAGCCGCACGGTGGTCGTGCCACGCACACCACTCAAGACGACCAAGCCTGCGGTGCCCGTCACCGGCTGAGCAACGGCTTACGCCCGGCGTTCGCCAACCACCGTGGTGTGGATGCGACGAAGGGGTCAGGCCCTATCGTCGCATTGCCGCTTCAACGGCTACCGTCTGAGGCAGCTGATGCGACGATAGGGCCTGACCCCTTCGTCGTACCCACAACGGTTCCAGGAGATCACATGGCCGATTGCACAATCCGCATCAAGAAGAACGGTTCCGCGATGGTGAGCGGTTCGTTCGTCGTCGAGGACGTCGACGGCAACCCGTACACGATCGAGGGCGAAGCGTTTCTTTGCCGCTGTGGCGCCTCGCAGACGAAGCCGTTCTGCGACGGCTCGCACAAGGCTGCGGGCTTCGAGTCCGCACCTCACGTTGGTGACTAACGACTGATGTTGGGTCTTGGGAGGACACCACAACCGCGCGGATGTGATGTCCTCCCTACCACCACGCACCGATTCCCCATCGCGCCACTGCAGGGAGGACATCACATCCGCGCGGTTGTGGTGTCCTCCCTACCCGCTACCTCTGGCGCTGGCCGAGCCAGACCATGAATGGCAGCCGTTCGTCGAGGAGACCGGCGAGTGCCCAATCCTCTTCTGTCCGCGCGTTGGCCGGTGGCAATTCGCAGCCATGACCACGCAGCCACGCAGCCTGGGTGACGAGCTGCTCGACCGCCACCCCGACCGTCTCGGCAGCGGCTGAGAGCGCACCAAAATCGACGTCGGCGGTCAGGTCTTGCGTGCCCGGTGCCTGCAGGGGGTCGCCACCCTGCTGCCCACTGATGTACGTGCGCACCGGCGGGCGCCTGCCGTCATGCACCTCGGCCCCAGTACCGCCGTAATCGATCAGCAGCATCCGCCCCACGGTGATGCTCCGACTAAACGCCGCCACGAGTGGAACCATCGCCGGCCGCACCGCATACCGCCCACCCGGCCGGGGTGTCACCGCAGCAACGATGGGGGCAGCCAACGTTGGATCGGCAGGGACCAGCGTCTCAATCAGACGCCCCGTGGCGTCGGCATCGACCAGCACCTCATCGGGCCATTGCACGAGCCGAACGGGCAGGGCGTCGAGGATTTCGTTGCCATAAAG
>JBAXOM010000029.1:0-21232 GCA_037133215.1 Thermoleophilia bacterium
CGCAGCGCGCACTCGAGCATCGCGAGGTCGGCGAGAATCCAATCGTGGTACGTCTCGTACCACTGTGGGCCAGCCGAAACTGGGACATATTCGAACTCGATGCCTGGACCCCAGCTGACGGACTGCTGCTGTTGACGCCGGCCCGCGAGACCCGTCTCGTCAAAAGCGAATGGGACAAGAACTGCGATGCGCTTCATGGTGTTCTCCTCTACTGATTGACCGGTCTAGCCGGCGAGTTCGCGAACGTCTGTCAGACAGCCGGTGACCGCAGCAGCAGCAGCCATTGCCGGACTCACGAGGTGCGTGCGTCCGAGCCGCCCCTGCCGTCCTTCGAAATTTCGGTTGGACGTCGAGGCGCAGCGCTCACCTGGCTCGAGAATGTCCTCGTTCATACCCACACACATCGAGCAGCCAGCATCGCGCCACTCGGCCCCCGCCGCGATAAAGACGTCGGCCAGCCCCCGCGCCTCGGCCGCCGCCTTGACGGCCATCGAACCCGGTACGACGAGCGTTCGTACCGCAACCGTGCGATCACGCAAGACCTCGGCCGCCGCCTCAAGATCCTCGATCCGACCGTTGGTACACGAGCCAATAAAGACGCGATCGACCGGCACACCGACTAGCGACTGGCCGGCCTCGAGCCCCATGTAGGCGAGTGCGCGGACGTCACCATCGTCCTTCGCGTCGGGTACAGCGTCACCAATTTGGATTGACTGCCCCGGGTTCGTACCCCACGTGATCGCCGGCGAAATCGCCGTCACGTCGACGGTTACCTCGCGATCAAACCTGGCGTCTGCATCGGTCACATAACGCTGCCAGCCCTCAACGGCGGCCGCAAAATCTGCGGGCACGCACTCGCGCCCCTCGAGGTAGGCAAACGTTGTCTCATCGGCAGCCACGAGCCCCGCCCGGGCGCCCGCCTCGACGGTCATGTTGCAGACCGTCATGCGCCCTTCCATCGAGAGGTCACGAATCGCGTCGCCGGCGTATTCGATGAAGTGTCCCGTGCCGCCGGCGGTGCCGAGCTGCCGAATCATCGTCAGCACCATGTCCTTCGCCGTCACGCCGAAGCCACGCCGGCCATTAAACGACACACGCATCGTCGGCTGCTCTGACTGCACAAGCGTCTGCGTCGCGAGCACATGACCGACCTCGCTCGTGCCGATCCCGAAGGCGAGCGCGCCAAAGGCACCGTGCGTCGAGGTGTGCGAGTCGCCGCACATGATCGTCATGCCGGGTTGCGTCAGGCCGAGGTCGGGGCCGATCACGTGGACGATGCCCTGGCCCTGCGAACGGTAGGGACGCATCGGAATCTGAAAGTCAGTGCAATTGCGCTCCAGCATCTCGACTTGTAGGCGCGCCATGTCGTCGACGATCGGCAGGCCCCGGTTGGCCGTCGGGACGGAATGGTCGGCCGTGGCGATGGTGCGGTCGGGGCGACGCACACCGAGCTTCGCGAGCCGTAGCTCGTCGAAGGCCTGTGGACTCGAGACCTCTTGGACCAGGTGGAGATCACAGAAGATCAGGTCATCGGCGACCAGATGGTCGTCCCAGATCTTTCCAATCGCAGTGCGCGCAGCCACGATCAGGATCGTACGGCCGGAGCACCAAAAAGGGAAATCCTCTGCTCCTTGCCTGTTTCGCTATTTCGCGCCACCATGCACGGTGAGGAAAGGGGCGGACCATGGCGGACCGACTAGCAGGCAAGGTGGCACTGATCACGGGCGGTGGCTCGGGTATCGGTGCGGCGACGGCACGACGATTCGTTGAGGAGGGCGCACAGGTTGTGGTTGCCGACCTCAACGTCGACAGCGCCGAGGCCATCGCCAGCGAACTTGGTGGGAGCACCATCGGTGTCGCCATCGATGTCATTAATCGCGCCTCGATCCGAACCGCCGTCGAGCGTACGGTCGCCGAGTTCGGTGGGCTCGACGTACTCGTCTGCAATGCCGGCGTCACGATCGTCGGCAGCGTGATGGACCTGACCGAGGACGAGTGGGACAAGGAACTGGACACGAACCTGAAGAGCGTGTTTCTCTGCGCGAAGGAGGCTTGGGACCGCCTCGCCGCCCGCGGCGGTGGCTCGATCCTGTCGACCGCGTCGATGGCAGGCCAGTGGGCGATCCCGGCCGACGCCGCGTACTGCGCGTCGAAGGCGGGCCTGATCATGCTGACCAAGTGCATGGCTGTCGATGGTGCCAAGCAGAACATTCGCGCCAACTGCATCTGCCCTGGCTTTACCAACACGCCGATGATCGATGGCTACTTCAACGACCAGCCCGACCCGGCAGCGGCCCGGAAGTTCGCCGAGAACCTCCACCCCCTCGGCCGCCTCGGCGAGCCCGTCGACCACGCCAACGCCTTCGTGTATCTCGCGTCGGATGAGGCCAACTGGGTGACGGGCACCGAACTCAACGTCGACGGCGGTATCACCTGCGGCATCTGGGGCGGCTGATGTCACAAAGGGGTCAGACCCTTATGTGACATCTCGATTGGCGATAACCGATGGGCTTTGCCTACTGGCGCGAAGATGTCACATAAGGGTCTGACCCCTTTGTGACATCAGCCCTCGAGCGTCAGCAGCACTTCGCCGTCGCGCGTCCACGTCTGCGTCATCGGCACCTTCGCTTGATGGAAGAGCCCAAGCTGGGGGCAGCGACGATCGGACTCGCGGGCGAGCGCCTCGACGCGTTCGATCGACTCCGGTGTCTGCACGCGTAGCTCGAGACCGACGTGGAGAAACTCGGGTTGACGATCGGGGTCGCCGTCGAGCAGGCCGCGCAGGTCGAGATCGGATTGCGCACGAATCTCGAGGCCGTCGAGCTGGAAGCCTTGGTCCTGCGCGGTGATCGCGATCGCAACGTTCGCACACGAGATCAGCGCCGCCAATTGGTACTGCACAGGCGTCCAGCCCGTGTCGCCGCCGGCGAGCGCGCCCGCCACGAAATCGAGCGGCTCGTCGGCAACGATGGGCTCGTGATCCTTGACCGTCATGCTGCACGCGAGCCCGCCGAGCGACGTCAGGCGAACCTTGGTAATCGCGAGGTAGTCGGGCTGCTCGTAAGTCATGACTACTTGACCTCAATACCTTCTGCCTCGCACTCGGCGAAGACCTCACGGGCGATGCGGAAAGCCTCGACGCCGGCCGGAATGCCCGCATAGATCGCGAGCTGGATCAGCGCGTCCTGGATCTCGGCCTTCGTCACACCATTGGTGATCGCGCCGCGCAGGTGGAGACGGAACTCGTGCATGCGGTTGAGCGAGCCGATCATCACGAGGTTCATCAGCGAGCGATCACGCTTGCTCAAGGCCGAACGACCCCAGCCGGCACCCCAGCAGTACTCGGTAACGAGGCGCTGAAAGTCCATCGAGAACTCGTCGGCATTCGCCAGCGAGCGCTCCACATACTCCTCACCGAGGACCTCCTTGCGCATCCGCAGGCCGGTCTCAAATAGCTCATCGCTCATCGGGTTTCTCCTCCCAATCGGTTGGCTGCACCCTAGCCGTTCTACCAATCGGCCTTGGCGACGCGGGTAGACATTTGCTGCCCGGAGGTATTACCGAATAGGATCTCAGTCATGGCTGACCAAGAGACTCTTGAACGTGAGGCGATGATCCGTGAGGGCGTCACCGAACTTTGCAAACAGTTCCCCGGCGAATACTGGCGAGAACTCGACCGTGAACAGGGCTACCCGACCGAGTTCGTCAAGCGCCTCTCTGAGGACGGCTGGCTCGGCGCGCTGATCCCCGAGGAGTACGGCGGCGGCGGACTGAGCGAGTCGGACGCGGCGATCATCCTCGAGGAGATCAACCATCAGGGTTGCAACTCGGGTGCCTGCCACGCGCAGATGTACATCATGGGCACCGTCCTGCGGCACGGCTCGGATGCCCAAAAGCAGCAGTACCTCCCCGGCATCGCCTCGGGCGAGATTCGCCTCCAGGCCTTCGGTGTGACAGAGCCCGACGCGGGCTCGAACACGCTCGCGATCCGCACCCGCGCCGTCCAGCAAGACGATGGTTCGTGGGTCGTTGACGGCCAGAAGATCTGGACGAGCCGCTTCTTCCACTCGGACATGATGCTCCTGCTCGCACGCACGTCGGAGCCCGTTGAAGGCAAGCCCAAGTGGTGGGGCCTCTCCACCTTCCTCGTCGATCTACGCGAGGCTGGTGACTCGATCGACGCACGCCCGATCCGCACGATGATGAACCACGCCACCTGCGAGGTCTTCATCAAGAACCTCAAGCTGCCAGCCGAGGCACTCGTTGGCGAAGAGGGCATGGGCTTCCGCTACATCCTCGACGGCATGAATGCGGAGCGCATCCTGATCGCCGCGGAGTGCATTGGCGACGGACGCTGGTTTGTCGAGAAGGGCGCTGCCTACGCAACCGAGCGCGAGGTCTTCGGTAAGCCGATTGGCTCGAACCAGGGCGTCCAGTTTCCGCTCGCCCGCGCCCATGCCGCCGTTGAGGCTGCCGACCTGATGCGTCGTCGTGCGTCCGAACTGTTCGAGGCCGGCGAGCCCTGTGGCGCCGAAGGCAACATGGCAAAGCTGCTCGCCTCCGAGGCCTCGTGGCAGGCCGCCAACGCCTGCATCGACGCCCACGGCGGCTTCGGCTTTGCCGAGGAGTACGACGTCGAGCGCAAGTTCCGCGAGACGCGCCTGTACCTCACTGCACCGATTAGCAACAACCTCGTGCTCGCCTTCTTGGGCCAGCACGTGCTCAAGATGCCGCGCTCCTACTAGGATCGCATCTACCACCCGAGGGAGAGAAGACGATGGCTGAAGTCGATATTGATGGCGTCAAGATCTGGTACGACGTTCATGGCGAGGGAACGGAGCATCTGCTGCAGATCGGTGGCGCAGGCTTCGCACACGAGAACTTTGGCTTCGTCACCCACCTGATGACGCCGCACTTCAAGGTCATCGAGACCGACCTTCGCGGCTACGGCAATTCGGAGCGCCCCGAGCAGAAGTACTCGATGGACCTCTGGGCCGACGACCTCAAGGCCGTCCTCGATGCCGCCGGTATCTCCAAGACGCACGTTCACGGCACCTCGATGGGTGGCATGGTGGCGCTCGCGTTTGCTGGCCGACACCCCGAGTACATCGATCGTCTGATCCTCGATTGCCCGATGGCTAAGAGCGATTACATGGCGAGCTGCCACTGGGACGTCTGGGCCGCACTGGCCGAGGCCCAGGGTATGGGCGGACGCGGCCTCGCACAGGAGATCGCCTCCAAGTGCCTGTCGCGCGCATTCCTCGATACGCCGGCTGGCGACGAGACGGTTGGCGTGATCCAGGGCGTGCTCGAGCGCAACTGCTCGGTGCCCGTCTTCGTTGGCGCCTGCAACGCGATGCGCGACATGGACCTGCGCCCGTACGCCGCCAAGGTGACGGCCGAGACGCTCGTGATGGTGGGCTCGGAGGATTGTCTGACGCCGATCGATGCAGGTCCCGAAGGTGCCGGTGCACGCTGGATTCACGAGAACATCCCCGGCTCCCAGTTCTACATCGTTGAGGGTTCGGGCCATACGAATCTGATGGAGCAGCCAGAGCTGTCCGCAGACGTCGTGATCCGCTACTTCCAGGGCGAGAACGTCAGCAACGCGTAAGCGTCTGCGCGACGCCTCCCGATGGATACCATCAACCTCGGCAGTACTGGCCTTCGAGTCTCGCGCGCCTGCTTGGGCACGATGACGTTTGGGCGTCAAGCCAACGAAGCTGAGTCGACGCGGATTGTGGATCGTGCGCTCGAGGCGGGCATCACGTTTATCGACACGGCGGACGCGTATCCGATTCCACCGGACATTACGACGAACGGGTTGACCGAGGAGATCGTCGGCAAGATCATTGAGGGTCGCCGCGATCAGGTCGTGCTCGCGACGAAATGCCACTTCCCGATGGGACCGGCGGCGCATCAGCGAGGCAACGGCCGTCTGCATATTCGCCGCAGCGTCGAGGCAAGCCTGCAGCGTTTGCGCACGGATTGGATCGACCTCTTCCAGGTCCATCAGATGGACGAGCACACGCCCGTCGAGGAGACACTCGACGTGCTCGAGGACCTGCGCCGTGAAGGCAAGATTCTCTACGGCGGCTCGTGCAACTTCAGCCCGGCTGCGACGGCCGGGGCAGCCATTGCTGCGGCGCGGCTTGGCGTTGAGGGGTTTGCGTGTCTCCAGCCTCGCTACAACTTGCTGCACCGTCACTGCGAGCATGCGACCTTCCCGATCGCCAAGGCGGAGGGCATCGGCGTGATCCCCTACAACCCGCTGGCCGGTGGCTTTCTGACTGCGAAGCACCGCGATCGCCGCCCCGATCAGGATCCGCCCGAGGGTCGGTTCACGCTGCCCGGGATGTCGGGCAATACGTATCGCCGCCGTTATTGGAACGACATTGTCTTCGAGAAGGCCGAGCGCATCTTCGCGCTCTGCGACGAAGCCGGCCTCGCGCCTGCCCGTGTCGCCGTCGGTTGGGTGCTGGCGCAGGAGGCCGTCACGGCTCCGATTCTCGGCGCGTCGAGCGCAGCACAACTCGACGACGTCCTGCCCGCCTTCGATGAGCCGCTCTCGGCAGACCTGCTGGCCGCGCTCGACGAGGCCACCCGCGACAGCACCTTGGACTGGGCTCAATGAGTGACACCGAAATCCAAGCCGAGCTGGCCGCCGTCGCTCGCGACCTCAACGTCCAGCGCGCAACACTGCGGCTGATTTCCGACGTAGCGGTTTTCCCAATTGCCTACGAGCACTGCGAGCCAGGCACCGATTCGATTCGCGACACCCCGCGGCTCGACATGTCCAAGCAGCCCGTCGTCCTCAAGATGCAGGCTGGCGCCAGCCAGGTGATCGAAGACGACTGCGCCGTCGCTACCGACGACCCTGGCTATCACGAGATGCGCGAGATGTTCGGTGGCATGAAGGCGCAGATCGTGACGGCCAACCGCGACGCCGACGGCCAGATCATCGGCCTCCTAAGCGTGCACGACCTGACGTCGCCCCGTACCTGGACAGATGCCGAAGCCGCCCGTGCCCGAGCCTGCGCCGACCGGCTCGACGAGTTGACGCGCTGATGGCCGAGCACCACCTCGCACCACCGATCCGCCGCTCGCTGGCCGAGGCTCCCGAGACGGGCCACAACCGCTGGCACCCCGACCTCGGGCCCGCGCTGGTCGTGGCGGATGGTGACGAGATCCTGGTTGACTGCCGCGATGGACTCGACGGCCAGGTCGTCGTCACCAGCGTCGATGCCGATCTGCTGGCGATGGACCTCAATCGCCCCCACCCGATGACGGGACCGATCTTCGTCGAGGGCGCCGAACCCGGCGACGTGCTGCAGGTCGACATCATTGAGGTCCGTACCGACACCTTCGGCTCGACGCCGGTGATTCCAGGCTTTGGACTACTCGCCGACCGCTTCCCCGATCCGTACCTCGTCACCTGGGGCCTGCACAATGGCGCCGCATCGAGTGGACGCCTGCCGGGGATCACGATCCCCGAAGACGCCTTCATTGGCGTAATCGGCGTGGCGCCGTCTGCCGAGCGCCTGGCGCACTGGACGGCGCGTGAGGCCGCAGTCGACGCTCTTCCCCCAACGGCCGATGGTGCCGCACCCACGCACGAGCCGTACGCCTCAACAGGGGTCCGCACGATTCCGCCACGCGAGCTCGGTGGCAACCTCGACGTGATGCAGATCCGCACCGGCTCGACGCTGTTTCTGCCCGTCGATGTGCCCGGTGCGCTGCTGTCGCTCGGCGACATTCACTTCGCCCAGGGTGACGGCGAGGTCTGCGGCTGCGCCATCGAGACGCATGGCCAGGCGCGCATCCGCGTCTCGGCGCACCGCAACGTGCGACACCGCCCCACCACGCCACTGATCGAGTCGACCGAACCTGCTTTCCGAGCTGGCCGTCGCCACATCTCGACCACCGGCATGCCCATCGACGAGGACGGTCGTATCCACCCGATGGATACGACACTCGCCGCCAAGAACGCAATCGAGCTGATGATCCAATGGCTCGGTGACGAAGCCGGCCTGACGCGGGAACAGGCGTACGTCGTCTGCTCGGCCAGCGTCGACCTCCGTATCTCGGAGATCGTTGACGTCCCGCACCCCGTCGTGTCGGCCCTGTGCCCACTCGACATCTTCACGGAGATTCGCCCGCAACGCGGGTAATCGCGAACAGACACACAAGTCACTTCAGACAGATCAGGAGAACAGCATCATGGGCGTAGTCAAGGGTTGGGAAGGTCGCTTTTACGAGGACTTCGAAGTGGGCGACATTTATCGCAGCCGCCTCGGCCGTACGGTCTCGGAAGTCGACAACACGTGGTTTACAAACCTCACGTTGAACACGAACCAGTCGCACTTCAACGCCACCTTTGCTGAGGCCTCGCCGTTCGGCAAGATCCTCGTCAACTCGTGCTTCACGCTCTCGCTGGTGACCGGCCTGTCCGTCACTGACGTGTCCGAAAACGCAATGGCAAACCTGGCCTGGGACGGCATTTCGCTGCCCAACCCGGTCTTCATTGGCGACACGCTCTGGTGCGAGTCCGAGGTGCTGGAGAAGCGCGAGTCGTCGAGCCGCCCGTACGTCGGCATCGTGGGCATCCGTTCGCGTGGCCTCAATCAGCGCAACGAAGTCGTCGTCGAGTTTCGCCGCAAGATGATGATCTACAAGCGCGAAGGCGCCAAGAGCCCCGAGGTCTTTCCGGTCACCGACGCAGAGTGGAACGTCTGATGAGCCACTCGCGAGAGCACCTCAAGCAGGCGCCGGGCGCGTATTTCGACGCCGTTGATGCGAAGGACATGGAGGCAGCATTGTCGTTTTTTGCCGACGACGCGACCTTCACGATCCAGACCGTGCCGGTGACGCTGACGGGCAAGGCCGAGATTCGCGGCATGTTTGAGCACTTCTTCGGCGACTACTCGCACATCGAGCACAACATCACGAACCTCGTGGTCGACGAGGCCGAGGGCAGGGCATCGACAGAGCAGTCGTGTCCGCACATCAAGACTGACGGCACGCTCGACCATGCGATCACCTGCAACTTCTTCTCGTTCAATGAGGACGGCAAGTTCACGCGCGTGATTGTCTGGATCGACGTCGCCTCGCCGTTGCGGAAATAAGCGTGAGTCTGCGCGCTCGACTCCAAACCGGCAAGATCCTCGTTGCCCCCGGGGCCTACGACGCGCTGACGGCCCGTCTGCTGGAGCAGGCTGGCTTTGAGGCGGTCTACCGCGGTGGCTATGCGGCCTCGGCTGCCGCCTTCGCCCTGCCCGACCTTGGCATTACGACACTGACCGACATGGTCGACCACGCGCGACGCATGACGTCGGCCATCACCGTGCCGGTCATCGCCGATGCGGACACCGGCTACGGCGAGGTGCCGCAGGTGATCCACACGGTGCACGAGCTCGAGCGCGCCGGTGTAGCCGCGATCCAGTTTGAGGATCAGGTCTTTCCGAAGCGCTGCGGACACATGGAAGGCAAGAAGGTGATCCCGGCCGAGGAGATGGTCGTCAAGGTGCGCGCCGCACTGGATGCACGACGCAACCCTGAGACGGTGATTATCGCACGCTCCGACGCGACGGCCGTGACAGGCCTCGACGACGCCATCGCCCGCTCGCGCATGTACGCCGACGCGGGTGCAGACGTGATCTTTATCGACGCACCGACCAGCGAGGACGATCTCAAAGCGATCGCGGCTGGCGGCATCAATGCCGTCCTGATGGTCAACATCTCCGAATACGGCAAGACGCCCGACCTCGGCGCGCAGCGATTTGAGGATCTCGGCTTTGGCCTCGTGATCTACCCCTCCTCGACGCTGTTTGCGGCGGCGCAGTCGACGAAGGAGTTGGCAGCTGCACTCATGGCCGAGGGTTCGACCGTCTCAAGTGTGCCGCGGATGATGCCGTTTGACGAAATCAACGGCATTCTCGGTAAGGACGAGTGGGACTCATTGGAAGACAACCTGAGGGAGAGCAAATGAGCAACGAACGCATCAGCGTCCTGCACATGCCGTCGATCGCGCTGGGTCCTGGCGCCTCGCTTGAGGCCGGCGACCACCTTCAGGCTCTCGGGGTCAAGCGCGTCTTTCTCGTCACGGATGCGTTCTTGTTGAACAGTGGTCTGGTCGCACCGATCGAGGCAGCCGTCCGCGCCACTGGTCTCGACGTTGTCGTCTACGCCGTACCGACGGGCGAGCCGACCGAGGATTCGATGCGCGAGGCCGCCGAGGCCTGCGTCGCGAGTGGCGCCGATGGCGTGCTTGGCGTCGGTGGTGGCTCGGCACTCGATTCTGCGAAGGTAGCTGCGTTGATTGCCACACACGGCGGGACGCTGCGCGATTGGATCAACGCTCCGCTTGGTGGCGCGCGCGTGCCCCCTGGCCCACTGATGCCCATCGTTGCTGTCCCGACGACCTCGGGAACTGGCTCCGAGGTGACGGCCGTCGCCGTCCTCGACCTGCCGTCCGATAAGGTCAAGACCGGTATCGCTCACCCCTTCCTGCGTCCCAATATCGCGCTCTGCGATCCCGAGTTGACGGTCGGTCTGCCGGCGCCAATTACGGCGGCTAGCGGCATCGACGCTCTGCTCCACGCGGCTGAGGCATTCACCTCAATTCCATACACGCAGCGCGCCAAGCCTGCCTCTGCTGGCGCACGCCCGAACTATCAGGGCGCTGCACCGATGGCGGATATCTGGGTCTCTGAGGGCATTGCGCTGGTCGGCAAGCATCTGCGCCGCGCCGTTGCGGATGGCTCCGACATCGAGGCACGCGAGGGCATGATGCTCGCTGCCACCGCAGCCGGCATCGGCTTCGGCAATGCGGGCGTCCACATCCCCCACGCCTGCTCGTATCCGATCGCGGGTCTCAAGCACGCCTGGTCGCCACCCGGCTATCCGGGCGAGGCCAAGTTTGTACCGCACGGTCTAGCCTGTGCAATCACGGCCCCGGCTGCGTTTCGTCTGATCGAGCCGGCCGTGCCAGAGCGCTCGCGTCGTGCCGCCGAACTGCTGACGGGCGCGCCCGTCGACGCAGACGACCACGACGCCTTCGCCCGAGCCTTGGCTCAACTGATGGCCGACGTTGGCTGCCCCACCACGATCACCGAGGTGGGCTACAGCGAAGCCGACCTGCCCGAACTCGTGGCCGGCGCGATGCTGCAACAACGCCTGCTCGCCTGCTCGCCGATCCCAGTTGGCGAAGCCGATCTCGATCGCGTCTTCCGCGAGTCGCTCTAGGTTGGATCAACTTTGCCAGGCTCCGGATCGCGCGCTACCCACGCGGCGATCACGGCGATCACACCCATGCCGGTAAAGGCGATCCAGCCGACGTGGTGGTCGAGCAGGATGCCGGCGATTGGCGTGATGATCAACGCGAAGACGCCGCCCGTCATGTTGACGAAGGCAATTCCTGCGGCCGGATAGCGTGGCTCGGCCTTGACGGTCAGCACGAAGATCGCGCTAAAGGGCAGGGCGAAGCTGATGCCAATCACGAGCGACACGACCGCAGCCAGCCAAGACGGCAGTCCAATCGACAGCACACCGAGACCAAGCCCGCAGGTCAGCACCGCCGCTGGGCCGATTACACGCCAGCTGAGACCACGCGCAAACAGCGCGCCGCCAATCGGCCGAAAGATCGCCGTCATCGCGAGCAGTGAGAAGCCAATCGCACCCGCCAAGAAACCGGTGATCGCGCCCTCTCGGAAGTAGACCACGATCCACGCGCCGACCACGAGGCTGGCCCCGAAGGTCGCCGAATGGATCAGCGCGAGGCGCCAGAGTGGCCCCGAGCGCAGGACAGCGCCGAGATGATCGACCACGTTGCCCGTCTGTGGGCGCGGCTCGTCTTTGTCCTTCGGCCCCAACACGGCGGCGGCCAGTGCAAAGGCTGCTGCAACGATAAAGGTCAGGTGCCACGACCACCCGAAGGCGTCAAACGCTGCACCCATCACCAGCGCGAGACCAAGACCAAACGTCGCGGCACCACCAAAGACACCGGCAAGAAATGCGCCACCGAGCCGGCGACTCCCGTCGAGACCACCAACAAACACCGGCCCCGTCCCGATACCAACAATCATGCGCGTCGCCGCAAGCAACCAGAAGACCGGACTGATTGCACCCAACAGGTTCGCGATGGCGACCAAGACGAAGGCATAACGCACAAGCTTGAGCGGGCCGTATTTTTGCGCCGGGACGGCGGCCGGCAACTGCGACAGCGCGTGGGTGATCAGCACCCCGGTGGTCAACAGCCCGATCATGCCGAGGCTGACTCCGAACTGATTACTCAGCGTCCGGGCGATCGGTCCGATCAGCGCGAAGTTGTAGCCAATGCCGATCGCAATCAGACAGACGCGAGCGATCAGCTCCCACGAAGGCCGTTCGGTGGTGGTCGTAGGCATCAAGGTAAGGTGGCCTTCCGGTTTGACACCGGCGGGTGATTCACTCTATAACGCCTTGTCACCAGAGGATTTGTTACAGGAGCCTTCAGAAGTGGGCTATCGTGCCTCTGGTACGCAGAGAGAAACGCAATCGGAGGAGCGGGATGAAGCGCATCGGAGTCGATGTTGGTGGCACGTTCACCGACCTCATCTACGTGGATGATCAGAAGGGCACCGTGCTGGTGCATAAGACGCCGTCGACACCGGCAGACCCCTCGATTGCCACTGTCGAGGGAATTACAACGCTGTGCGAGATGGCGAAGATCAAGCCATCCGACCTCGATCAGGTGTTCCACGGCACGACCGTCGCCACCAACATCGTGATCGAGCACAACGGTGCCAACGTCGGCATGATCACGACTGAGGGCTATCGCGACGTCTTGCATATCGCGCGCCACAAGAAGCCGATGAACTTCTCGCTGTGGCAGAACCTGCCGTGGCAGGCCTACCCGATCGCGCGTCGCCGCAATCGCCTGACCGTCAACGAGCGCATTCTCGCCGACGGCTCGGTGCAGATTCCGCTCGACGACCGTGAGGTCCGCGCGCAGGTCCGCAAGCTGAAGAAGGCGCAGGTCGACGCTGTCGCCGTCTGTCTCCTCTTCTCGTTCCTCAACGACGAGCACGAGAAGCGCGTTGCCGCAATCGTGCGCGAAGAGTTTCCTGAGGCGTACATCTCGGTCTCGTCCGAGGTGATTCCGCAGTACCGCGAGTACGAGCGCTTCTCGACCGTTGCCCTCAACGCGTTCGTCGGCCCGAAGGTTTCGCATTACGTGAAGCGCTTCGATGCCGAGCTTCGCAAGATGGGCGTCAAGACTGGCGTTCAGCTGATGACGAGCGCAGCGGGTGTGGCAACGCCACAGGCCGCCAGCGAGCGCCCAGTCAACCTGTTGATGTCCGGCCCAATCGCCGGCGTCGTCGGTGGCATCTGGGCTGGTCGTGTGGCCGGTGAGCCGAACGTGATTACGCTCGACGTCGGTGGCACGTCTGCCGACATCGGCCTCGCGCAGGACGGCAAGCTGCGCATGAAGCACCTGCTCGACACGAAGGTCGGTCCGTACCAGGCGATGATTCCGATGGTCGACGTCGACACGATTGGTGCAGGCGGCGGTTCGATCGCGTACATCGACTCGGGTGGCATCTTCCGTGTCGGTCCCCGCTCGGCTGGCGCCATGCCAGGCCCCGCAGCGTACGACCAGGGTGGCACGGAGCCAACAGCAACCGACGCGATTATCGCGCTCGGCTGGTTGCGTTCCGAGTTGTTCCTCGGCGGCAAGAAGGATCTCCGCGTCGACCTCGCCCGCAAGGCCGTCGAAACGAAGATCGCTAAGCCGTTGAAGCTGACCACCGAAGAGGCCGCACTCGGCATCTTTAAGGTGCTCGTGCATTCGATGGTCGATGCCATCGAGCAGTCGTCGGTCCGTAAGGGCTTCGATCCGCGCGAGTTCGCGCTGGTCGCCGAAGGTGGTGGCGGCCCGCTCTTCGCGAGCCACATCGCACCTGAGGTTGGCGTCAAGCACGTGCTGGTGCCGAACTATCCGGGCATCACCGCGGCGCTTGGTCTCCTAACCACCGACCTCGTCTACGAGTACACGAAGACGGCCTACGTGATGGCCTCTGAAGTTGTCTCGAATGCGAAGACGCGCTCCACCCTCGAGAAGCAGTTTGCTGCGCTCGAGAAGGAGGCGATGAAGCAGTTCGCAACCGACAAGATCGACAAGAAGCGCATCCGCTTGGAGCGCATCGTCGATGCTCGTTATGAGGGCCAGGGCTACGAGCTTCGCGTTGATGCGAAGGCTGGCGCGATTGACGAGAAGTGGGTCAAGGCAGTCAAGAACGAGTTCCACGAGGCGCACGAGCGAGAGTTCTCGCGCCGCTTCGAAGACGTCGACGTGCAGATCGCGAACATCCGTGTTCGTGCGATCGGCGCGATGCCGGGTCTCAAGCCGACGCTGGTCAAGAAGGGCACGAAGACTCCGCCCAAGACTGCACTGAAGCTGACGGCCGACGCCTGGTTCGAGAAGGCCGGCAAGCCCGCCAAGTTCAAGACCAAGTTCTACGAGCGCACCGAGTTGCTCGCTGGCAACCACATTGCTGGTCCAGCGATCATCACCCAGTTCGACTCGACGAGCGTCGTCCCGCCCGGCTACACGGCCGACGTGGACAAGCACGGCAACCTCATCATCAAGTACTCCGCTGCAGTGGCCAAGGCCGCTGAGAGCGGTCACTAACCCCCAACTGCGAGAGAAGAGGCATTCCTAATGGCTGATCTGCCCGAAGTAGGCATCAACCCCGGTAAGCCCACCCGCAAGCGGGTGGGGGTCGATCCGATCACGCTCCGCGTGCTCGGTGGTGCGTTCGATGCAATTGCACAAGAGATGGCGGGCGTGTTGTTCCGCATGTCGTACTCGTCGATCATCCGCGAATCCGAGGATCTCGGCGCGGGCCTGTTCGACGCTGAGGGTCGCGAGCTTTGCGAGTCCGAGTCGACGCCGATGCACATTGGTTCGTTGCCGTGGTACATCCGCGGCTTCCTGCATCGCGTTGATAAGAACGAGCTGAAGGAAGGCGACATCATCATCCACAACCACCCCTATTTGGGTGCGTCGCATACGCCGGATATCGCGGTGGCTGTGCCGATCTTGTGGAAGGGCGAGTTGCTCGGCTTTGCTGCCGTCACCGCTCACGTCGCCGACGTCGGTGGCTCGTATCCGGGTATCAACGCGGATGCGTTCGACATGTACGCCGAGTCGAAGATCTACAACGGTCTCAAGTGGTACGAGGGTGGCGTGTTGAACGAGGACTTGGATCGCATGGTCTTCGACAACGTCCGCACCGAGACGATGAACCGCGGCGACATGGAGGCCATGAAGGCCGCCTGTATCCTCGGTCGCGATCGTTTCTACCGTCTGCTCGAGAAGTACGGCGCCGACACGTGCATGTCCGCTGCCTACGACTGGATGGACTACTCGGAGAAGCGCCTGCGCGCCGAGATCAAGAAGCTGCCTGACGGTGAGTACATCGCGCCGACGGCGTGGCTCGACGACGACGGTCGCAACCGCGATGTGCGGCTGCGAGTGGAGACGAAAATCATCGTCAAGGGCGACCATGTAACGGTCGATTTGACCGGCTCAAACGCTGAGGTTCCGACGGGCTACAACGTGCCATTCGAGGGGTCGCTGCTGGTTGCTGCGTACTTCGCGATCCGCACGATTCTGCTCGATCAGGATCGTCTCGACGAGCCCGTGCCTCAAAACGACGGCATCTTCCGTTGCGTCGACGTGATCGCGCCAAAGGGCTCGATCTTCAATCCGAACTTCCCTCGCGCCTGCTTCTCGCGCTTCAACCAGTGCCAGCGCGTCGTGGACAACACGATCGTCGCGCTGTCGAAGGTTGTGCCAGATCTGGTCACGGCCGGCAACTCGGCCGCGATCCACTTCTGCTCGTACGCGGGCTTTATCCCGGAGAAGGGTGAGTACTGGCTCTATCTCGAGGTCAATGAGGGTTCGTACGGTGGTCGTAAGGGCCGCGATGGCATGGACTCCGTCGACTGCCTGATGGCAAATACGCGCAATAACCCGATCGAGGAGCTCGATATGCGCTTCCCGATGCGGACGGAGCGCTACGAACTGCGTGACGAGCCGGCAGCGCCGGGTCAGTGGCGCGGCGGTGTCGGCATTGTCCGCACGAACCGGTTCCTCGAGCCGGGGGCGTACTCCTGTGAGGGCGATCGTCACACCGATCCTCCGCGTGGCATCTTCGGCGGCTATGACGGCCTGCCCGCGATGGTCCGCCACCACAAGGCGGGCGGCGGCTACGAGGAGATCCCAGCCAAGGTGACGGGTCTGATGTGCGAGGCCGGTGACGCGATCCAACTGATCGAGCCGAACGGCGGTGGCTACGGCAACCCCCTCAAACGCGATCCGAAGTTGGTCCGCGAGGACATTCTCGACGACTTCACGACGGTCGAATTGGCCCGTGAGGCCTACGGCGTCGTGGTTGACCCGAAGACCTTCGAGGTTGACCTCGTCAAGACGAAGAAGCTGCGTGCGCAGCTGCAGAAGAAGCGTGGCCGCAACTTCCAGGGCGAGCTGCTCTCGCTCGTCAAGTTGCCGCACCGCATGGCCATCTCGCCCCACACGGGCAAGAAGGTCGCTGCACGCCGCTAGGTTGGAAACGTGAAGGGGGCGGCGACTTCGGTTGCCGCCCCCTTTTTCACGCCTCCGTCTTTTCCCGATCCCGGCTAGCCTCTCTCTCATGCGCAGACCACTCGAAGACGTCACCATCCTCGCCATCGAGCAGTACGGTGCTGGTCCGTGGGGCACGGTGCATCTTGCCGACCTTGGCGCCCGCATTATCAAGCTCGAGGATCCAGGCAGCAAAGGCGATATTGGTCGCTACGTGCCGCCCTTCCAGGAGGGCGAGGACTCGCTGTTTTTCGAGACCTTCTGCCATAACAAGGAGTCGATTTCGATCGATCTGCGTTCGGCTGAAGGTCGCGCCACGTTCGAGCGCCTCGTGCCGAGTGCCGATGCCGTCTTCTCGAACCTGCGTGGCGATGGTCCGGGCAAGCTGAAGATTCTCTACGACGATCTCAAGCACCTCAACCCCGCGCTCGTCTGCTGCTCGCTGAGCGGCTTTGGCATGACGGGGCCGCGTGCGGCTGAGGGTGGCTACGACTACATCGCCCAAGGTATGGCTGGCTGGATGAGCCTGACGGGCGACCCCGACGGCCCACCAACGAAGAGTGGCCTGTCGCTCGTCGATATGTCCACGGGCTACGCAGCCGCCTTGGCATTGATGTGCGCCCTCTGGCGCGCACGCCGCGACGGCGAGGGCTGCGACGTCGACGTCTCACTGTTCGAAACCGCGCTCAATCTCGACATGTACGTCTCGACGTGGCACCTGTCGCGCGGCTGGGAGCCGATCCGCACGCGCAACTCGGCACACCCGTCTGTCGTGCCGTTTGGCAACTTCCCCACCTCGGATGGCTGGGTCGTGATTGCCTGCCCGAAGCAGAAGTTCTTCGAGAAGTTGGCGACCGCGATTGGGGTTGAGTGGATGCTCGCGGACGAGCGCTTCGCCACGATGGCAGCACGCCTCGAGAACCGCGATCAGTGCACGGCCGAGCTCGAGCACGTCCTGACGACGCAGACGACCGACCACTGGCTGCCGATCCTTGCTGCTGCCGATGTGCCGAGCGGCCCGATCTACTCGGTCGCCCAGGCAGTTGCCGATCCTCAGACGATCGCCCGCGATCTGATCGCCGAGACGGAACACCCGGTGCTCGGCACGGTCCGCCAAGTGCGTTCGCCTCTGCGGATGCCGGGCGCGGCCGAGCAGCTCAACCCCGCTCCGAAACGCGGCGAGCACACGCGGCTCGTGCTGCAGCAGCTGGCGGGCATGGACGATACCGAAATCGACGCGCTCGCCAAGGCCGGCGCCTTCGGCGACGTCGAAGTTTAAAAGGAGCCCTGATGGCCACGTCTTTCGCGAACGACCGAGACCGCTCGACGCAGCGCATCGAGAACGACATCGAGACGCTAGCTGGACCCGACTTCACCGAGAGCGATGAGGCGATTCGCCGCTACGCCTACACCCCCCAGTACGAGAACACGCTGCAGTACTTCACGCGCGAGCTCGAGCAGATCGGCTTTAGCGTCTGGCGCGATCCAGTCGGCACGCTGATCGCCTCGAACGTCCCCAAGGGTGCGCCCGCCTTCGGCATCGGCTCGCACTGTGACTCGAACCGCAACGGTGGCAAGTACGACGGCACGCTCGGTGTCGTCACCGCCCTCGAGGTCTGCCGCCTCGCGCAGGAGTCGGGCCAGCACATACCGCTGCGCCTGATCAGCTTTCTCGAGGAGGAGGGCTCCGGCTTCGGCCAGATGCTGCTCGGCTCGCGCATCATGCTGCAGCGCGTCACCGAGGAGGAGCTGAAGACCACGATGCTCTCACCGGATGGCACGTCGTTCTGGGACTCGGCGAAGGCCGCGGGCTACGAGCCTGAGCGTTGGCAGGAGTCGATCAACGAGATCGACGGCCTGACCGGCTGGATCGAGGTCCACATCGAGCAGGGCCGTGTCCTGCAGGACACGGGTAACCGCATCGGCGTCGTGCACGCGCTGCCGGGCTACGTCCACGGCGACTTCCACTTCACGGGTCGCGCCGACCATGCGGGCGCCACGCCGATGGACTTCCGCGTCGACGCCGTCATCCCCGCCGCCGAGACGATCCTCGAGGTCGAACGCCTCGCCATCGAGATCGGTAAGACGACGGTCGGCACGACGAGCGAGCTCGAGACGCACCCGTGCCTGATCAACGTCGTCCCGGGCAGCGTCCGCGTCTCGCTCGACACGCGGTCGGTGACGGGCGGCCACGTGGAGCTGCGCGACCGTATCGTGCAGTACGCCAAGGAGCGGGCCGAGGCCCGTGGCGTCGGCTTCGAGTGGGTCGAGCGCCAGTCCCTCCCCATCACCCCGATGAACGATCGTCTAGTCGAGGCACTGCGTGCGGAGGCTGAGGCGACGGGCGAGCCGTTCTTGGTGATGCCGTCGGGCGCAGCCCACGACACGATGTGCGTGGCCGACAAGGTGCCGACCGCAATGGTCTTCGTGCCCTGCGTCGATGGTCTCTCGCACACGCCGCTCGAGGACTCGGATACCGCTGACGCCGCCCTCGCAGCCGAGATCGTGCTCGGCGCGATCATCGCACTCAACGCCTGACCGACCGCTCGTTGCCGTGCAAATCGGTTCACGTGACAGATACCTCTGATCACCGTAGAATCACCGCATGGCAGCCAACCCGGAACACCACGATGTCCTAGTCGTTGGCGCGGGCTTTAGCGGCCTCTACCTCCTCCACCGCCTGCGCCAGCGCGGCCTGCAGGCACACCTCGTCGACCGCGCACCGAGCGTTGGTGGCACGTGGTATTGGAATCGCTACCCCGGGTGCCGTTGCGACGTCGAGAGCATGACGTACTCCTACTCCTTTGACGAAGAGCTCGAGCAAGAGTGGAGCTGGTCGGCACGCTACGCCGACCAGCCCGAAATTCTGCGCTACCTCAACCACGTCGCCGATCGCTTCGACCTACGCCGCGACATCCAGCTCGAGACGAGCGTCACTGCCGCACGGTGGGACGAGGATGCGAGCCTCTGGCGCGTCACAACCAACCATGGTGAGGTAACCGCGCGGTGGTTCGTGATGGCCACGGGCTGCCTGTCGGTACCGAACACACCACGCTTCCCCGGCCTCGACCGCTTCGCTGGTGCGTGGTACCACACTGCTGCCTGGCCCGAAGACGGCGTCGACTTTACGGGTCAGCGCGTCGGTGTTGTCGGCACCGGCTCGACCGGTATCCAGACGATCCCGCAGGTCGCCGCACAGGCCGAGCACCTGACCGTCTTTCAGCGCACCCCGAACTTCAGTATCCCCGCCTGGAACGGCCCGATGGATCCGGCTGCAGAAGCTGCCCGCAAGGCGATCTATCGCGAGACCCGCGCCACCGCGCGCCGCGGACCCACGGGCGACATCTGGCCCGAGAGCACGTCGACGGCCCTCGCTGTGTCGGCCGAAGAACGCGAGGCCGAGTACGAGCGCCGCTGGCACGAAGGCAGCTTCTCGTTTCTCTCGGCGTTTCATGACATCACCACGGACGAGGCAGCCAACGAGACGGCCGCCGAGTTTGTCCGCAACAAGATCCGCGCGACCGTCACCGACCCGGCCGTTGCCGAGCTGCTCTGCCCCTACGAGCATCCACTCGGCACGAAGCGCCTCTGCGTCGACACGGACTACTACGCGACCTACAACCGTCCGAACGTGACGCTCGTCGATATCAAGCATGCGCCGATTGAGGAGATCACGGAGGCCGGGCTGATCACCGGCGGCACCGAGTATGCCTTTGACAGTCTGATCTTCGCGACGGGCTTCGACGGCATGACCGGCGCCTTGCTGGCCGTCGATATCCGCGGCCGCAACGACGAGAGCCTGCACGACCTCTGGGCCGAGGGCCCCCACTCCTACCTCGGCCTGACGGTCCACGGCTTCCCGAACCTCTTCACCATGACGGGGCCCGGCAGCCCGTCGGTCCTGAGCAACATGATGACCGCGATCGAGCAGCACGTGGAGTGGGTCGACGAGTGCATCGGCCATCTGAGCGAGCAGGGCCAGACCACAATCGAAGCCACCCCCGACGCCCAAGCCGACTGGGACCAACAGGTCCACGACGAGGCCTACGCGACGCTCTATCCGCGAGCCGCCTCCTGGTACATGGGCGCCAACATTCCTGGCAAGCCCCGCGTCTTTCTGCCCTACATCGGTGGTGTCGGCAAGTACACCGAAATCTGTGCCGACGTGGCTGCTGACGGGTATCGGGGCTTTGTCGTCGCCTGAGCGCGCGCAACGACTTACAGGTCGAGCCCGATGCGATCGCCCTTGGCGCGCGACACGCAGATCATCATCGAGAACTGTTCGGCCTTCTCGTCGTCGGTCAGCACCTCGTCCCGATGGTCGGCCTCGCCAAATTTGATGTCGGTTTCGCAGGTGCCACAGTTGCCCTCGCGGCACGAGTTGAGCATGCGCCGACCCGTCGCCTCGATTGCATCGAGGATCGTCTGGTCGGCAGCAACGACGATCTCGGAGCCGTCGTTGAGGACGACAGTGAAGGGCTGATCCTGCATGTTCCGGATTATTCCACACCAAAAAGGGGCATTCACTGGGCTGCTCTTGCATGGCGAGAACTGTGGTGTCAGACAAAGCGAGCAGTGGGGTATGGTGACCAGCGGAGGAGCAGC
>JBAXOM010000030.1:0-19532 GCA_037133215.1 Thermoleophilia bacterium
TACTTGGCGATGTTGTCGGCACCCGCGTAGTCCTCGTCGCCCTCCATGGCGAACTCGGTCTCCGACTTGATGTCGATGCGCCAACCCGTCAACTTGGCTGCCAGACGCGCATTCTGCCCCTCACGGCCGATCGCCAGCGACAGCTGGTCGTCCGGCACGATCACAGTCGCCTGCATGCTTTCGTCGTCGACGAGGACCTCCTTGACGCGCGCCGGAGCGAGCGCCTTGGCGATGAAGCGAGCGGGCTCATCGTTCCAAGGAATGATGTCGATCTTCTCGCCACGCAACTCGGAGACGACCATGCGGACGCGCGAGCCACGCGGACCGACACAGGCACCAACCGGGTCGACGCCCTGCACCTTCGACTCAACTGCGATCTTGGCGCGATAGCCAGCCTCGCGGGCAACCTGACGGATCTCGACGAGACCGTCGGCGATCTCTGGCACCTCGAGCGTGAACATCTCGCGGATCATCTCTTCCGAGCGTCGCGAGAGCACGATCTGAGGTCCACGCGTGCCGCTGCGAACCTCGATGATGACGGCCTTGATGCGCGCGCCGTGCTCGTAGCGCTCGCCAGGCACCTGCTCGGAGCCAGGCAAGAGCGCCTCGACACGACCAAGATCGACGAGGCAGTAACGATTGTCGGCCTGCTGGACGATGCCGGTTACGACGTCGCCCACGCGGTCCTGATACTCCTCGAACATCATGTCGCGCTCGACCTCGCGGATCCGCTGCAGGATGACCTGCTTGGCGGTCTGCGCTGCGATGCGACCGAAGTTCTTCGGTGTTGCGTCGTACTGAATGATGTTGTGTCCGGCGAGTGCATCCCAATCGATAATTGCCTCGGGCTCGTTGTCGATCGGGTCGGGATCGCGATCGGCACGAATGTAGAACGCAGGGCGCTCGCGACGCGGGCGCTCCGGCTCGACCGGCAGTTCGCTCATCTCGGGCGGCAACGGATATTCCAGCAGCCCAAGCGCCTCGAGCTGATCATCTGTGGCGTCGATCTGCATGACACGAAAGTCGCCAGAATCGCGATCGATCACGACGCGAGCATGCTTGCCCTTCGCATCGGGTGTCTTGCGATAGGCCGCACCCAGCGCCTCTTCGAGTGCTACCAACAGGATTTCGGAGTCGATCGACTTTTGCTGTTCTAGCTCTCGGACAGCTTCGAGAATTTCTTTACTCATAGCGACTTCACCAGCTTCCACATGAGGGTTGACTTCTTAACGTCGGCGTACGGCACCTCGAGGCGCTCGCCACCGGTTTCGACCGTGACTGAATTGGACCCAGCTGCAATCAGCACGCCGGCAAAGGCGGTCTGCCCTGCAACCGGAACGCGCATGACAAAGGACGCCTCGCGCCCAATCGATCGCGCGTAATGATCGGGGCGCGTCAGGGCCCGATCGAGACCAGGCGACGAGACCTCAAGCGCCCAGTCCTCGCGCAGCGGCAAGAGTGCCCGCGAGATTTCCTCGCAGACAGCGAGCGAGACGCCGCCTTCGCAATCGACCATGACGCGCAACTGACCGTGGCCGGCGTCGGCCATCACATCCCAGAGGTAGATATCGGGACGGACCTCGGAAATCAGCTGTTCTACGACAGTTCGTGGATCTGCTGGATTTTCCATGGCACCTCCTTCAATTGTCTTCGTCCAGAAACGAAAAAACGGGCTCTTGGCCCGTTTCGGCCGAGCGCCTTAGAACCACGCTCGTGCCGAAGGGTACCAGAGGAATGGTGTGCGCGGTTCGCTCTGCGTCTGGTGTCTACGGCGCGACGTCGAGCACGATCGTGACGGGCCCGTCGTTGACGAGCGACACCTTCATGTCTGCCCCAAAGCGCCCAGTCGCAATCGTGATCCCGCGTGCTCGCAACGCGTCCACATACTGCTCGACGAGTGGTTCAGCCACCGCAGGGTCGGCGGCACCCGTAAACGATGGGCGATTGCCCTTGCGCGTGTCGGCAAGCAGCGTGAATTGTGAGACAACGAGGATGCTCCCGCTGATTTCGATGACCGAACGATCAAAGCGGCCCACATCGTCTCGGAAGATCCGCAGGGCCGTTGTCTTGGCAGCCGCACGCTCCACCACGCTCGCGTCATCGCCCTCGGCAATACCCACCAACGCCACGAGGCCCGCATCGATCTTGCCGACCGTCTCGCCGTCGACCGTCACGCTTGCCTCAAGGACCCGTTGCAAAACCACGCGCATTGGCACGGTGTATCAGACCCGCGTCCTCCTGTCCTCCGCCTCGGGTAGGCTCACCGGGATAGGAAACGGGGTCCTGCCCGCGCCGGCATCTGTGGCGGTCTGGGCGGCTTACGTGGGAATCACCAAAAGACGCCGGCATCATTGCCGACCGATCACGGGAGCACCGCGATGAGCGAACTGCCTTTGTACGACGCGTATACGAAATTTCTGAATACTCCAGGGACTCCGTTTACGGTGCCCGGCCACAAGCGCAACCCGCTCCTCAGCGATGCCCTGCTGTCACTCGATTTGCCGCTCTACGGTGCCGTCGAGAACATCAGTGGCACGACCGGTCGTCTGCAACGCGCCGAGCGTCTGGCGGGCGAATTGTGGGGTGCCGACTGGGCTGGGTTCTCGGTGCAGGGCTCATCGCACGGCAACATGGCGATCGCCATGACAATCGGCGTTCCGGGCGACAAGGTGATCGTCGCCCGCACGCTGCACAAGTCGCTCTTCTTTGGCCTCGTGCTCTCCGGCCTCGTCCCCGTCTGGGTCAAGCCCGACATCGACGCCGAGACCGGTCTGACCGCTGGCATTCCCGTCGAGCGCATTGCTCAGGCGTTGCGTGAACATCCCGACGCCAAGGCGGTGATGCTCGTCGAGCCGAGCTACGTCGGTGGCGTCTCGGATGTCGCCGCGATCGCCAAGCTTGTCCACGCCCACGGCATTCCCCTGACGGTCGATGCGGCCTGGGGTGCTCACCTCGGCTTTCATCCTGACCTGCCACCGCATGCATTGCAGGCAGGTGCGGACGTGCTGGTGACGAGCGTCCATAAACACATCACTGGTTTCACGCAGTCGTCGCTCGTGCTTGCTCAGTCCGAGCGGATTGATCTTGAGCGCCTCGAGCCGGCTTTTGAGGGTCTCCACACGACGAGCCCTTCGGGCGGCATCATGGCCAGCATCGATCGGGCCCGTGCGCTGCTCGACGAGCGGGGAGAGGAGCTGCTCGGCAACGCAATCCGACTGGCCGCCGAGGCCCGTGTGCGTTTCCGCGAGGTTCCCGGCCTTGGTGTCGTGGGCGAGGAGATCGCGGATCGGTCGCCGGCGCTGCTGATGCACGGCCCGACGAAGATCGTGCTGACGCTGGTCGGGACGGGTGCTGACGGCCAGGCCGTGTCGACGGTGCTCGAAGAGCGCGGCGTCACGCTTGAGTTCGCCGACCGCGACACCTTCTGCCCGGTGATCACCCTCGCCGATACGGACGAGACCGTCAATCGCATGGTCGACGAGATCATCCGTGCGATCGAGGAGCACCGGGGCACACCACGCCCAATCGTGCCGTTGACCGCGTGGACGGTCGATCCCGATACGGCGATGTCGCCACGGGATGCGTTCTTCGCCGCCCACGAGCGCGTCTCCGCCACCGAAGCCGTGGGGCGTATCGCCGCCGAGACTGCCGCACCGTACCCGCCTGGCATTCCGGCACTCGCTCCGGGCGAGCGTATCCACGGTGAGGTCCTCGCCGCCCTCCAGGCCGAAGCTGCGAGCGGGACGCGCATCGCCTATTGCGGCGACTCACAACTCCAGACCGTTCTCGTCGTCAAGGAGTAGCCGGTACGACAGAGGCCCCCGCTCCGCTAGGAACGAGGGCCTCGTCGTACCGTCATAGAGGGCAATGACCCTCGTGCCTGCTACTTGATCTTGGCGACGTTAAAGACGCCCTTCAAGAAGACGATCTTCTGCGCTTTGAAGGTCGGCTGGAAGGTTGCCGCGTCGAAGGTGACCTTGCCGCGGAATTGCGCCTTGATCGAGCCGGGCGCATTGTTGGCAGCATTGTCGAGCTCGTTGCAGGAGACGAGGTCCGGGATCTTGTCCGGGTCCGACGTATCGGCGAAGCACTTGGTGGCTGCTGTAGTGGTGATGACGAACGACTCGCCCTCAAGCTGGTCGTTGAGGAAGGCCTTGGTCTGCTTGTTGACACCGTCCTCAACGCTCTTGAAGGTGACGTCAAACGAGCCATTCACATCACCGCTGCCCTCAACGTTCATATTGATCACGAGGAACTTGTTGTCGAGCTGCTTCTTAATGTCATTGGGCGGCGGCGTATCGAATCCACCGTCCTGCCCGGCAGGCATGCACGGGGCATTCTTCGTTGGCTTCGCGCCTGGGGCGCACGGCTGTGGCTTGCACGGAGACGACATCGACGGCATCTGTCCCGCCGCGCAGTCGGGCATATCGAACTTGCACGGAGCCTGTGGTGTGGGCATGGTGCCTGCCGCACAGGCCGGGAGATTGGCCCAGTCGACACCGCCACCCTGCTGGCCACCCTGCTGGCCACCCTGCTGACCACCCTGCTGACCACCCTGCTGGCCACCCTGCTGGCCACCCTGCTGGCCACCCTGCTGGTCGGTTGGCATGCAAGGAACTGCCTGCGTTGGCTGTTGCCCTTGAGCGCACTGAGGCATGTTTTGCGGCATGCATGGAGATGCCTGCGTTGGCTGTTGCCCTGGAGCGCAGGGCGTCATTTCCCGGGCGGTGGGATTGAGCGTCCGCGCACCGCCGATGTTCGCGGCCGCCAGCAGAATGACCGCTGTCATCGCTACAAGGAGCGCCGCTCTAAATGTTTTTCTCATCAGGAATGCCTCCGAGGAACGTTAGATGGCCGAATCTTAGAGCCAGCCGCGCTACGTTGCAAGCGCAACAATCGTCGGCACACAACCTGAGCGTGGGTCGATGCTCTACGTCCAATCAACCGCATTGCGCGGCGTCCGATCGACCGAGAACGAGAACACATCGGGGCGGTTGTAGTGGCCGACCGCATCAAAGTGCTGGAATTCTCCGCTCAAGCGTCCAAGGTCGAGCTCGGCGTGGAGAATCTCCTCGCCTGAGCCGGCCGGACCGACGACCCATTCGCCGTCCGGACCAATCACACCTGAGCCACCCGAGAGCAGAAGCCCATCGTTAGCGACCTGACTATTCCAGGTACCGAGCAACGTCTGTTCCCTCAGATCCTTCGGAATCTCCTCGATCGACAGCGACGAGCCGGCCGCGATCACGTAGCAGCGTCCCTCAAAGGCGTAGTGGCGGCTGGCGAGCGTGGCGTTTGGACCGACATCGGGCCAGACGGCGATATGGATCTGCTCGCGCAGCGAATGCATCGCCATGCGCGTCAGAGGCATCCAGTGCTCCCAGCAGATCAGCCCGCCAACCCGACCGAGCTCGGTGTCGTACACGTTGAGTGTGCTGCCGTCGCCGCGACCCCAGATCATGCGCTCGGCGTGCGTGGGCATCAACTTGCGATGACACCCGAGCACGCTGCCGTCGGCTCCGATCGAGAGCAGGCTGTTGAAGAGCGTCCCGCCGGAGAGCGCATCGCGTTCCTGAATGCCGAGGTGGAGCTGCACCTGCAACTCGCGGGCCAACTCGCCGAGGCGTTCGGTGGCGGGGCCGGGTACCTCGATCGCATTGTCGAGCATGCGCGCATAGGCATTCTTCTGCAGCTCGCCGTCCCAGGGCGCCTGGCCATACATCCAGACGGGATAACCCGGAATCCACGTCTCCGGGAACACCACCATCTGGGCACCAGCCGACGCCGCAGCGCTTGCGAGCCGCTCTACCTCGGCGAGACAGCCATCAAGATCGAGCATCTTCGGTGCGGCCTGGGCGATCGCGACGTGCACGGTTCCTGTCTGCATGGCCCTGTTGTAGCAGGAATCGCGAAACGAGCCACATGCAACAGATCGGTAGATGCCTATGGAATGATCACCTTTACCCGAACCCCCCAAGGAGCGCGTCCGTGCCCGCAGCAGCAGAGATCGAGATCGTCGGCCCCATCCCCGCAGTGGCGGAAGGTGTGCTGACGGACGCTGCCCTCGACCTCGCTGCGCGGCTTCAGTGCGAACTCGGCGCTCGGCGCAACGAACTGCTCGCGGCGCGCGCCGAACGCCAACTGCTGCTCGACGCTGGCGGGCTACTCGACTTCCTCCCCGAGACGCAGGCGATTCGCGAAGGCGACTGGCAGGTCGCAGCGGCACCGCCTGCGCTGCAGGATCGTCGTGTCGAGATCACAGGCCCAGCCGAGCCGAAGATGATGATCAATGCCCTCAACTCGGGCGCGCGCGTGTTTATGTGCGACCTCGAAGATGCGCTGTCGCCCACCTGGGACAACGTGCTGGCCGGCCAGGTTGCTCTGAGCCAAGCAATCCGCCGCGAGCTCGAGTTTACGAGCCCCGAGGGTAAGCACTACCGCCTCAACGACGAGATCGCCACGCTGATCGTGCGCCCTCGTGGTTGGCATCTCGAAGAGCGCCACCTGCTGGTCGACGGCACACCGATTGCTGCCGGACTCTTCGATCTCGCGGTCTACATGACCCACAACGCCAAGGAGCTTTTGGCCCGTGGGCTTGGCCCGTACTTCTACCTGCCGAAGCTCGAGTCGCACCTTGAGGCCCGGCTCTGGAACGATGCTTTCGTGATTGCTCAGGACGCCGTCGGCGTCCCCCAGGGCTCGATCCGCGCAACGGTACTGATCGAGACGCTCCCCGCAGCATTCGAGATGGAGGAGATCCTCTACGAGCTGCGCGACCACTCGGCCGGCCTCAATGCGGGACGTTGGGACTACATCTTTAGCGCCATCAAGAAGCTCCACGCCCACGAGAACGCGATCCTGCCCGACCGTTCGGCCGTCACGATGGGCGTGCCGTTTATGCACGCCTACACGCAGTTGCTCGTGCGCTCGTGTCATCGCCGCGGTGCACACGCGATTGGCGGCATGGCCGCCTTTATCCCCTCGCGCCGCGATGCCGGGATCAATGAGGTTGCGTTTACGAAGGTGCGCGAGGACAAGGAACGCGAGGTCAATGGTGGCTGCGACGGCACCTGGGTCGCCCACCCCGACCTCGTCCCGCTTGCGCTGGAGATCTTCGATGCCGTCCTCGGTGATCGCCCGAACCAGGTTGACCGACTCCGCGAAGACGTCGTGCCCAATGCCGCTGCGCTCGTCGCGCTCGGCGAGACACCCGGCGAGATTACCGAAGCCGGCGTCCGCACCAACATCTCGGTTGGCGTGCGCTACATCGCAGCCTGGCTCGGTGGGCAGGGTGCCGTGGCCATCGACAACCTGATGGAGGACGCAGCGACCGCGGAGATCTCTCGTGCTCAGCTGTGGCAGTGGCTCCACTTCGGCGTCACGCTCGCCGACGGACGGACGCTCACACAGGGCCTCTACGCCGCCTTCCGTGACGAGGAAGTTGAGCGGATCGGCGGCCGCCGCGAGGGGCGCATTGGCGAGGCCGTCGACCTGCTCGACGAGCTTGTTCTCCAAGAGCGCTTCGAAGAGTTTTTGACGGTGCCGGCCTACGCCAGACTCGCGTAGCCGGGCCACTCGACTCGACGTACTTCCCAGACACAGTCGATGCCGACGTCGTCCGGCGCGCGCATGCCCGTCGCCTCGCGGTCGCCGAGGAGCGTGTAGCCAAGCCGCCGCGGCACACCGGCACTCACGAGGTTCGTGACGTCGTGGATGATGCGGAGGTGGTCAATCTCCTCGTCGACAAAAGCGAGATCGGTCAGCAGTCCGGCCGCAATCGTCATGATCCCCTGCCCCGTCCACCCGTCCGCCAACCAGTAACCAATCTCTAGCCCATCGGGGCCAACGCGATCGTGGAGTCCTGCCGCGCCAACGATCATGTCCTCGATAAAGACGCCGAAATGGCGATCTGCGCCCGCGTCCCACTTGTCGTTCCACTCCGCGATCTTGCCGATCGCGTCGTAATCGTCGGCGAACCACTCGTCGACCCATGGCAGACGCGGACGTAGTCGCTCGGCAGAACCCATGATGACGTCGCGCAACTCTTCGGCGTCTTCCGCTGCCCAACGACGGACCTCAACCTCGCCAAACTTGGCCTGCTCCGTTGCCGGCCTCGTCACGCTGATGGCACGTCGACGACAGCGAATGTCGCCAAAGCCACCGCCAAGAGGCGATCTTGCTCGTCGCGCAACTTGCCCTCCGAGACGATCGTGCGGCGCCCACTATGGAGCACCTCAGCCGTTGCCGTGACGAGCGAACCGGGCAACACCGGGCGCGTCAAGTTGACCTTGATCTCAATCGTGACTGCACGCCGACCAGCTGGCAGTAACGTGTGCGCTGCGCCACCGAGCGTGGAGTCCATGATCGTCGTCACCCAACCGCCATGCACCATGCCGATCTGATTGAGGTGTTGGTCGCCCGGCGTAGCGGCAATCACTGCCCGTCCCTCGCCGAGGTCGACAACGGTGACGCCCGCGGCCCGCGCATACGGACTCGGCTCGATCTCGCCGTCCTTCAGCTTCTGAAACAGCTCAAGGCCGGACAGCGAGGTGTGCTTGGGGTCGGTATCGCCGATCACTCCAACACCCTAGCGATCAGACCGCCTGCACATCCTGCACCAACTGCGTCAGGCTCTTACGTGCATCGCCAAACAGCATGCGGGTCTTCGGATCGTGGAAGAGCATGTTCTCGACCCCCGCAAAGCCCGACGCCATCGAGCGCTTGAAGACAATCACGTTCTCAGCGTTGTCGACCTCGAGGATCGGCATACCGTAGAGCGGACTATTCTCGTCGTCGCGCGCAGCCGGATTGACCACATCGTTCGCGCCAATGACCAGCACGATGTCGGTCTGAGGAAAGTCTGGATTGGCCTCTTCCATCTCGAGCAGCTGATCGTACGGCACGTCGGCCTCGGCCAACAAGACGTTCATGTGCCCCGGCATGCGACCCGCCACAGGATGGATGGCAAAGGCGACGCTGACACCACGCTCGATCAAAAGATCGGCCAGTTCGCGCACCGGATGCTGCGCCTGGGCGACGGCGAGCCCGTAGCCCGGAACAATCATCACGCGACGGGCATAGACCAACTGAGCGGCCAGGTCAGAGGCCGAGATTTCGAGCACCGGCAGTGCCTCGCCTGACGCACTGACGGCCGAGCCGCCGCCACCCCCGCCACCGAAGGCGCCAAACAGGACACTCGCGACGGAGCGATTCATCGCCTTGGACATCAACTGTGTGAGGAGCGTGCCGCTGGCGCCAACGAGCACACCCGCGATGATCAACAGACTGTTATTGAGTGCGAAGCCCGTTGCCGCCGCGGCCAGACCCGTGCAGGCGTTGAGGAACGCGATCACGACCGGCATGTCGGCTCCGCCAATCGGCAGAACTGCGGAGACTCCCAGCAGCAGCGCGAGGACGGCAGCCAGCCAGAGCAGCGGGTCGTTGATGTTGAAGGAGGCGTAGGCGGCTAGTCCCAGCACGATGATCGCGCCCAGCCCGTTGAGCACCTTTTGCGCAGGCCAGGTGATCGGGCGCCCCGGCAGCAGCTCCTGCAACTTACCGAAAGCGACGAGGCTGCCGGCAAAAGAGATCGAGCCGACGATGGTGGAGAACATCACCGAAACGGCGATCACCGCTCCCAGCCTTGCCTCACCAGAGGCACCGGCAACGTGGTACTCCGAGACTGCAATCAACGCCGCCGCGCCACCGCCCAGGCCGTTCAGCAACGCCACCAACTGCGGCATCGCCGTCATCTGCACGCGTCGCGCCACGAGTGCGCCGATCGAACCGCCGACGAACGCGGCAATCGCAATCCACGTGTACCCGACGACACGACCATCGACGAGCGTCGCAATGATTGCGATCAACATGCCGAGCGCAGCGACGAGGTTGCCTTTACGCGCCGTGCGTGGAGACGAAAGCCAGCGCAGGCCGAGGATGAAGCAGAAGGCCGCGATCAGATAGGCAATTTGGATCACGTCAGCTCGGGTCATCCCTGGCCCTCCTTGGGTGGCTCGGGACGACGGCGGAACATCTGCAGCATGCGGTCGGTGACGACGAACCCGCCCACGACGTTCGCCGCACCAAAGGCGACCGCGACGATGCCACAGATCGTCTCGACCGTACCGCCCGCTGCCGCACCCAAAACGAGGATCGCACCCACGATCACGACGCCATGAATTGCGTTTGTCCCACTCATCAGTGGGGTGTGCAGCATCTGCGGCACCTTCGAGATCACCTCGATCCCAACCCAGGCGGCGAGCACCAGGATCACCAGTTCAGTAATCAGACTCACGACGCACCTCCTGTACCTGCAAGGCGCTCATTGACACGGCTAGCAACCACTGCGCCACCGCGTGCGATCAACGCGCCCGCCACGATTTCGTCGTCCCAATCGGGAGCCAGCACGGCGCCCGGCGCGATCAGCCGGACGAAGGCACGCACGTTGGTCGCGTAGAGATCACTCGCGGTACCGGGAATGGCCGCCGCAGGATTGGTCGGACCGAGCACCAGCACGCCATCGATGTCGACCTCTTGGCCCACCACCGTGCAGGCACAGTTGCCACCCGTCGACGCAGCAAGATCGACGATCACGCTGCCGCGTCGCATCGAACGCACGGCCGCCTCCGTAATCAATTCGGGTGCCCGTGCGCCGGGGATCTGCGCCGTGCAGATCACGATATCTGCGTCGGCGCAGGCCCGAGCCAACGCCTCCTGCTCGAGCCGGTGCTGGGCCTCATCGAGGCCGGTTGCATACCCACCCGCCTGCTCCTCGCCCGCGACATCGATGGCAAGAAAGCGTGCACCAAGCGATTCGACCTGCTCTTTGACCGCGGCCCGCACGTCGAACGCCGTCACCACGGCACCGAGACGCCGCGCGGTCGCGATCGCCTGCAGACCCGCCACGCCGGCCCCCAGCACCAGCACGCTACGCGCCTTGACCGTACCCGCCGCCGTCATCAGCAACGGAAACAGACGTGGCGCACGATCGGCAGCCAACAGCACACCGTGGTAGCCGGCCACGGTGGCCTGCGACGAGAGCGCGTCCATCGCTTGGGCCCGTGTCGTCCGGGGCATAAACTCGAACGCGAAGAGGGTTGCGCCCGTCTCGGCGAGGCGCTGCGTCCGCGCAACATCGCCGAGCGGATCGAGCAGTGAGATCACGGTATGAGCGGCAGTCAGAGACGCGAGCTCGTCGGCTGCCGGTGGCGAAACGCGCGCGATCAGCGTGGCGCCGGCGTGCGTCGCGGCGGCGTCGTTAACGAGCTCCGCGCCTGCCTCACGGTAGGCCTCATCGCTGTAGCCGGACGCGACGCCCGCGCCACCCTCAACCAGGACACGAAATCCGTCCCCCACGAGCGACTCGACAATCGTCGGTACCAGCGCGACACGGCGTTCGTCCGCCGCACGCTCAACCGGTATTCCAATTGTGACGTTCGACATTTCGATGCTGCATCCAGTGTTCGACAGAAACCTGTGCTACCTCTTCGTTGCCAGTTGATATCCGGCCGATACCTTTGTCTAGCGACTCCAACCGGGTTGGTCGCGATCGAGCAGCCGCTTCATGGCTGTGAAGAGAAGCGGCGACTCGTGGTCGGACGCCTCGGCCCACTGCTTTGCCGTGCGCTCAGCGACGGACTTCTTGGCCAAGACCAATGTGGAGCCAGTCGACTGCGCGAGTACCTGCATCTCGCAGGCTCGCTCAAGGAAGTACGTGCGCAGCCACGCCTCAGCGGGTGTCGAGCCGACGATGATCACGCCGTGGTTGCGCAAGAACAACACGTTGGCGCCCTTGGCAACCGCGCGTGCGAGGCGGGTGCCCTCGTCCTCTTCCTGCACCTGACCACCGTAATCGAGCGTGGCCACGGCGCCATGGAACGACATCGAGTTCTGGGTAAGACGCGTCAGAAACCCGTCTTCTGTGCAGGCGATCGCGGTGGCGTACGGCATATGCGTGTGCATCACGCAACGGGCATTCGGGCGCGCGGCATGGATCTGACGATGGATCTGGATCGCGGTCACCTGGCCACCACCCGAGCCATCAAGAACGTTGCCTTCAAGGTCGACGAGCAGAATGTCGTTCGACTTCATCTCTGACCAGTGCGGACCGTAGCGGTTGAGCAAGAAGACGTCGTCGTGGCCGTCAATCGCCAGCGAGTAGTGGTTATCAATGCCCTCGTTGTAACCATGGACGGCAGAGATGCGCAACAGAGCAGCGACCTCCACGCGGGCTGCGGCAAGGACCTTCTTGTCAATCGTCGGGGTGCTCATGTGAGAAAACTACCAGCAACTGAAGCGAGTGAGGTGCGAAACTACCCGACAGTGAGCGTCGCACACGTCAGGGCAGAGACATTGCCAACACTGTCTTTCGAGGTAACACACCAGACGTATTTGCCGTAGGCAAAGTCACGCGGCACAAGCCATCGCACGATCGTATCCGTGCCGGCTTTGTTGACCGCGGCGACCGTCGTCAGTCGACGCAAAACGGTGCTGCCCTTGCTGCGCCGAATGGTGATGTTCTCGCGCGTCTCACCGGTCTCGCCCGAAATGCGGTAACGCAGGTTTGCCTTGTGGTCGGGCACCTGACGAGCGTTGCGTACGCGTACCACTGGTGGTGACTGATCCGTCGACTTCGCCCAAGCCACCACATCGCCCGCCAAGAGCGGCGTGATCCAGGCGGTCAGTGTCGCAACACGGGTGTAGAGCCCCGGCCGATTGGCTGCCCCACATTCGTATCCCCACGACACGACGCCCGCGAGCAAGACGCGGTCGTCGGCAGGGTCCGGTGTGTCTGCGCCGGCGACCACGGTCAGCGGACCACCACTATCGCCTTGGCAGGTATCGACACCACCTTCGGGAAGGCCTGCACAGACCATCTTCGTGGCCTCTGCGAGCGAAACTTGATCACCACTTGCGCAGTCCTGATCACTCACAATCGGTAGCGCCGCCTGCATCAATACATCGGAGCTGGAGCCACCGGCAGTCGTCAACCCCCAGCCGGCAATCCGAGCAATCGCTCCAGCTGCGTAATACCGCGCATCTGCCGTTGACGCGAGTGCCAGCGCAGGACCTGGCAGGTCCGTCGTCGTCTCGATCAACGCGGAATCGTAGGGACCACCTTCGTTGCCCGACTGGCGCGCGTAGCGAGGGTTGACGGCAATTCGAGCAGCCGCGAACGGTGTTCCGTCGGTGCCATTCAAATCCACGCGCCCAGCAACGCCTGTCATCGTGGCGGCCGGAATCACGGTTCCCTTGTCGACGACACAATGCGCGGCCGTCAGGATGTACCGCGTCCCGACGATCGTGCCGCCACACGACCATGCATTGCTGTTCGAGACGGTCGCCTCGAGATAGACAATCCAGGGCATCTCGGCAATAGCGACAGGTGATCCACCGACCACGCGAAGATGCCGCGCCGAAGCCTGCGCCGGAACCACCGAGATGATCATGGCCATAGCGAGAATGAGAATTCCAAGAGAGATCCGACGCATACCGTCCTCACACTATGACCGTTTACGGCCCGGTGCCGAGTGGACGTCTGCCCGCCCACATGGCACCGTGCACGTATGGGCGTTCGTATCCTCTTCGGTATTCTCGCGGCTGGCCTGCTCGTGATCGCCTGGTCGGCGTGGCATGGCGGACTCCTAATCGTCACAATTGGCGCCGTCGTGCTCGCTGGTTGGATGGGTTGGATGGCGCTCAATGGCCTGCTGCGCCGCTAGGTCGAAGGCGTCGAGCACGGCAAGACTCGGGCGCCTCGCGGCGAATGTCCAAAGATGGCCTTGGTGGCGGACCCGATTGAGCAGCACCTAACCGCGTTGCGTGCGCGCGGCGCGAGCCCGCAGACACTCCGCGCCTACCGGTCAGACCTCACCGACTATGCCGGCTGGCTCGAGGCGCGTGGGTCCTCGACGACGCAGGCGACACGCAGCGACGTACGATCGTATGCCGCCCACCTCGCCAGCAGTGGACTCGCACCCTCGACGCGCGCACGTCGCCTGTCGTCGGTTCGCGGCTTTCATCGACGCTTGGCGGGCGAAGGCGAACCCGACCCAGCCGCCGAGATTCCCGGCCCAAAGCGTCCGCGACGCCTGCCAACGGTCCCCGCTGCTCGGGATGCAGCACGCATGCTCGACGTTGCCTGGCCCGCTACCCCACTCGGACTTCGCGACTGTGCACTACTCGAGTTGCTCTATGGCGCCGGGCTACGTGCCGCCGAAGCCTGCGCGCTCGATGTCGCGAGTCTCGAGGGTCGTACGCTACGCGTGACCGGCAAGGGCGGCAAAACACGGCTCGTGCCCATTGGTGATCCCGCCGCCGACGCAGTCACCGCCTGGCTCGCACGCGGTCGACCCGAACTCGCTACTACCCCCGACTCTGAGGCGCTCCTGCTGTCGACCCGAGGCAAACGACTCGACACGTCTGGCGTTCGACGCGCACTCAACCGACGCCTCCAGGCCGTTGGACTCGAGCAACACGGCCCACACGCCTTGCGTCATGCCTACGCGACGCACATGCTGGAAGGTGGCGGTGATCTTCGTGCGATCCAAGAACTCCTCGGCCACGCCTCGCTCGCAACGACGGAGATCTACACGCACCTCGGTTTGCCCCACCTCCGCCAGGCGCACGCGCAGGCCCATCCACGCGGCGAAGGCTAGGAGCGTCGCGATGCCACCCGACCGATCGTATGATCTGGCCACAATGGCGACCGCGCACGAACGACTCACTTCGACCGATCGGCTGCTCGCGTGCGCGATCTGCGAGCGCACGATCCTGCTCGGCGAGGAGCCACTGCGGTTTACCGAACGTGGTCAATCGCGCACCGTCTGTCGTCTCTGTGCAGCAAGCGCTCGCCAAGACGGCTGGGTCGAGGATGGTCGCTCCTCGCCTCCCCCCACGCGACCGCAGCGACAGCCAAGCCGCCTCTCGCGCATGCTCACGCGCTCGCAGACCCCTCCCGAGCTCGATCTAGCCGACCCAATTCGCGCCCCTCATGGTCTTGGTACTTCCGATGACCTCGCCCGCGCCACCACTATGTTGATTGGCGTCGAGACCTTCAATGCCAGCCCCTACCGCGGCACCGTTTCGGGTATTGCCAAGAGTTTGGGACAGGCCAAGGTCAGTGTTGTTGCCTTCGGGGGGCGCCGACCTGGAGCCGCCATCACGATCGTTTGGGATTTGTCGTGGTATCGCTACCTCGTAGAGCCCGGCGGCATTCCAGCCGTCCGCCTCGACGAGCGCGGGGACTCGCTTGCCGAGCTTGCACCTCGCTGGCGTGATTGGAATGCCCGCGCCTGCGCCGATGGCTCCATCGAGCTCGACATCAAGCCGCCAAAGCGCGGCCCAGCTACCCCTACGTCATAGCGATCGGGGCCCTGCTGAGTGGCAGCGGCGCGGTCACCCCGGGTACACTCGCTCTATGGCTACGACCGCAACGACCGACTCCCTGTCCGGGAGTGCTCAGGCAGAAGACGCGCACTACCGAACCACGAGTTTCTGGCACGACAGCGTGCCCGGCACGCTCTCCAAGCGGCCGCCACTGCCAGGCGATCTCGAAGCCGACGTTGCCATCGTCGGCGCGGGCTTTACGGGCCTCTGGACCGCCTACTCTCTGACGGAGATCGACCCGTCGCTGCGGATTGTGATCGTCGAGCGCGACATCGCTGGCTTTGGGGCCTCTGGACGCAACGGTGGCTGGTGCTTCGGTGGCCTACCCGGTAGTCGTCAACGCTTCGTCAAGACCCACGGGCACGACGAGGTGATGCGCTACGAGCGCGCCTGCTTCGACACCGTCGACGTGATCGGTGCGACGCTCGCGAAGGAAGGCATCGACGCGCATTTCCACAAGGGTGGCTGGTCGACGCTGGCGATGACCCAGGTCGGCCTGATGCATTCGCGCGAGGCAATCGAAGCGCACCATGCCTTCGGCCATACCGACGACGACTATCGTCTGCTGTCGCGCGAAGACACGTTGGCCCGCACCAACGTGCCCGGCGCACTCGGCACCGTCTTCAGTCCACACGCGGCTCGCGTCCACCCGGCACGGCTAGCTCGCGGACTCGCCGACGTCGTCGAGCGCCGTGGCGTTGGTATCTACGAGGGCACGAATGCGCGTCGCATCGAGCCAGGTCGAGTGATCACTGACCGCGGCACGATCCACGCCACCTACGTGATCCGCGCGACCGAGGGGTTTACGCCCGAGCTTGAGGGCGAGAAGCGGCGCCTGATGCCGTTTGCCTCGTGCATGGTCGCCACTGAACCACTCTCGCAGGCGATCTGGGACGAGATCGGCTGGAACGAGCGCGAGACGCTCTCCGACGGGCGCCGCCTCTTTATCTACGCGCAGCGCACCGCCGACGACCGCATCGCGCTCGGCGGCCGTGGCCACCCCTATATCTTCGGCAGCAAGCTCGAGCGCGAGTTCCACGACCTCCCGGTCCACCAGCGTCTGCAAGGCGTGATTGCCAAGCTGTTTCCGGCTGCTGCCGACGCCAAGATCACCCACACCTGGGGCGGCGTGCTCGGCATCCCTCGCGACTTCAACGCCTCGGTTGGACTTGATCCCAAGACAGGCATGGGTTGGGCTGGTGGCTACGTCGGCGACGGTGTCGCGATCACAAACCTCGCCGGACGCACCCTCGCCGACCTGATTACCCAGCGCAAGACGGATCTGGTGTCACTGCCCTGGGTCAATCATCAGTCCCGTAAGTGGGAACCAGAACCACTGCGCTACATCGCCGCCAACAGCTCGCTCAAGTTGCTGCGGATTGCGGAGCAGAACGAAGAGACGGGTACCAAGACCTCGCGCGCCGGCTCGATCGTCGACTGGCTGACCGGGCACTGATCCTCGGCCGCTGACGATCAACTTTGCTTTGGGGTCAGACGCCAAAGCAAAGTTGAACCCCGCTAGACGCCAGCCACCCACGTTCGCGTGACGAGTTGGCAGGAGCCCGCGAGCATGATCGCGGCGGCGAGATGCTCGTCCGCCACGCCAGCGATCTCGTCGTTCGATAGATCGAGCGCAATCAGATCGGCGGGAGCGCCCTCTGCAATACGGGGGAGCGGCAAGCCAAGGGCGCGCGCACCGGCATCCCACGACGCCTCCAGCAGAGCACCAGCCGGACCCGAGTCGCCAGCGCGAACCAGGACATTGCGCTGGCCGGCCGTCCGCCGCGCCATCGCCTCCAGCTCGCGCGCCTCGACAATCGGATCGAGAATCGTGTTCGAGTCCGACCCGAGTGAGATCGAGATGCCGCGCTCGAACATGCGCTTGACCGGCGCGTAGCCGTCACCAAGGTTGGCCTCTGTCGTCGGGCAGACGCAGACGCCGGCCTGACGCTCGGCGAGCAGGTCGAGTTCGGCATCATCGCAATGCGTGCCATGCACGATCACGGTGCGATGGTCGAGCGCGCCAGCGGCATCGATCACCTGCACGGGCCGTAGGCCGTACCACTCGAGCGACTCGCGAATCTCGCGAGGCTGCTCGTCGGCATGGATATGCAATGGCATGCCGTGCGCACGCGTGTACGTACTGATCGCCGTCAGCCATTCCGGCGAAACAGCGCGCATCGAGTGCGGTGCCGAGCCGACGGTAACGAGCGGACGATCCTCTGCCCAGACACGCATCGCCTCGAGCCGCGCGAGATAGGCCTCAACCGTGGGATCACAGAAGCGTCGTTGCCCTGGCGTCGGCGGGATGTCCTTGCCGCCGCGCTCATACGCGACAAGCAGCATCACGATGCGCAGACCCTCGGCCTCTGCGGCCTCACAGGCGGCCTCAGCGAGCGCGTTGGGGCGGTCGTACGGCGTGCCATCGGGCTGGTGATGGACGTAGTGGAATTCACCCACACAGGTGGCGCCGCTGGCGCGCATCTGGCGATAGCAGCGACGCGCCACATCGTTGATCTTGGCTGGATCCATGCTGCCCGCCTGCGCGTACATCTCCTCGCGCCAGGTCCAAAAATCGTCGTCAGGATTGGCAGGGTCGATACGTTCGACCACGCCGCGCAGATCGCGCTGAAAGGCGTGCGAATGAGCGTTGACAAAGCCGGGCGCGAGCGCCGTATTCGTCAGGCGCAACGCATCGACAGACGCCTCGCTGGCGGGTACCACCGCCGTGATCAGGCCACCCTCGACATGGACCGCTTGATCGCGACGGACACCATCGGCGTCGAGGATAAGGTCGGGGAGAAGCCAGCTCATGTCGTGATCCCTGGGAGGTCGAGGCCACCACTCTTGGCGGCCTGCTTGGCACTTTCATAGCCCGCATGTGCATGGCGCATGACGCCCGTACCGGGGTCGTTCCAGAGAACGCGTTCCACGCGGAAGGCCCCTTCGTCCGTGCCGTCGGCGACGACTTGGGCGCCCGAATGAATCGAGCGACCGATGCCGACACCGCCACCGTGATGCAGCGCAACCCAGGCGGCGCCAGAGGCCACGTTGAGCATCGCGTTAAGCACCGGCCAGTCGGCGATTGCGTCCGAGCCGTCCATCATGCCCTCGGTCTCGCGATACGGCGAGGCGACGGAACCCGAATCGAGATGGTCGCGCCCGATCACCAGCGGTGCAGTCACCTCGCCCGAGCGGACGAGCTCGTTGAAGCGCAGCCCGGCAATGTGGCGCTCGCCGTGCCCGATCCAGCAGATGCGGGCCGGGAGCCCCTGAAAGGCGATCTTCTCCTGAGCGCCATCGAGCCAGCGTTGCAGGCGCTCGTTCTCGGGAAAGAGCTCGCGCATGGCGGTATCGGTCGCGGCGATATCGGCAGGATCGCCCGACAAGGCGGCCCAGCGGAACGGGCCAATACCGCGACAGAACAGCGGCCGGACGTAGGCCTCGACGAAGCCGGGATAATCGAAGGCGTTCTTGAGCCCACCCGTGCGCGCCTCAGTGCGCAGTGCGTTTCCGTAATCGAAGACCTCGGCGCCACGGTTCTTAAACTCGATCATCGCCTGAACGTGCGTGACGATCGACCGGCGCGCCAGGTCGATGTACTTGTCGGGATGTACCTCGCGCAGGTCTTCTGCGCCCTCCACAGAGAAGCCGACGGGGATGTAGCCAACCAGCGGATCGTGGGCAGACGTCTGGTCCGTGACGATATCGGGCAGGAAGTTACGCTCGAGCAGCGCCGGCAACACCTCAGCGGCATTGCCGAGCAGACCAATCGAAACGGCCTCGCCGTTGGCGCGCGCCTCCTCGACACGGGCAATCGCCTCGTCGATGTCGTCGAAGCGCTCGTCGCAGTAGCGCTCCCGAATCCGTCGGTCGATGTGGTCGGTATCGATCTCGACACAGAGCGCGATCCCACCGTTCATCGTGACGGCGAGTGGCTGCGCGCCACCCATGCCGCCAAGCCCAGCCGTCAGCACGACACGTCCGACCAGCGAGCCACCAAAGCGCTGCTCAGCGATGGCGGCGAACGTCTCGTAGGTGCCTTGGACGATGCCCTGCGAGCCGATGTAGATCCACGAGCCGGCCGTCATCTGGCCGTACATCGTCAGACCCATCGCCTCGAGCCGTCGAAACTCCTCCCACGT
>JBAXOM010000031.1:0-19069 GCA_037133215.1 Thermoleophilia bacterium
GGGGGAACGTCGAAGCGCTCGTTGTCAGCGTGAGTGGTGCTGTCGCAGCCGCTGCGAACGAGCGTGGCAGTGCACCGTTCCCGGCGATCCACCGCACCAGAGGATTGGAGATGGCGGACGCAGAGTACGCAGCCGGGTCGCGCGTGAAGATCGTGCGGCCCTGTGCGTCGATCGGAAACTGCGTCGGCGGAACCTTCGAGAAGACCGTGCCCGCGCTGTCGGTCGCCGTATAGAGCGGCACCGTGTTCCACTCCGACGAGAAGTTGTCGACGTATCCGTGGTTCGTGTCGAGGCCGAGGCCCACGATACTGGGGACCGACGCACCGATCGCCGACCAGGCCTGCGGCAACCAATAAGCGACAGGACCGTTGAAGTTGCGTGCGTTGAGGAACAGCGTCCAGGCCTGCGGGCCGGTTGCTACGCCGCCAACGCTCTGGCCCACGTTCGGCAGCGGGAGACTCATCCAAGCCGACCCGAGATACGTGCCGTTCGACCGCGGCGTCAGTGGCATACCGTCGGGCGGCATCAGCAGGCGGTTGCTCAGCTGCACCAGTGCCGCCTCGTTGCGTCTGACGGCGCGCGCGTCGTCAAACGTCCAGCCCGGCGACGAGAACATCGTCGTGTAGCAATCGGGCGTCCCGTTAGCCGCGTACTTGGGCATGACCGTGCGGAAGTGCGTGCTTCCCCACCAGCCGAGGCTGCCCTCGATCGTTTGGAAATAGCCCCACCAACTGCCGCGCCGAAAATCCTCAATTTTCGACTTCGAGCAGAACGCCTTCTGAATGGCGGCGGGCTGATCCACGTTGTCGGGACTGACCCACGTCGAACTGAGCCCGATTTGTAGGCCGTCAATCGGGTGCTCGAGCAGCGGCCAGGCCTGCGAGTACCAACTGAAGCCCGCCGCATGATCGGGGCCACCGCCCTGTACGTCAGCCGAGAAGTACGCGTTGCACGACGAATCGGCACAGGTAGAAAACGCGCCGCCGCTATCGTAGACCGGCGCCGCAGCAGCGGATGACCCACCCACTGCGAACAGCAGCATGCACCCAAGCAGCACGAAACACCTACGCACGCTCATACCTTCGCTGCAGGCTCCACGTCGCCGTCGGGAATCACGCGGCTGTTTCCCTCGAGATCGAGGTCCGGAATGATCTTGTCGAGGAAGCCGGGCAGCGACCACGTGCGCTTACCGAACAGCATCAGCATCGCGGGCGCGAGGAACAACACGAGGAAGGCAGCGAGTGCGACGGCGACAGTCAGGCCGACGCCGAACTGCTTGATGATCGGATCGTCGATCAGGATGAAGCTGCCGAAGACGCTCATCATGATCAGCGCCGCAGCGAAGACGACGCGAGCACTGGTTGCGAGCCCGGCGCGCATGGCGTCTTCGTGGCTCATGCCCTTGGCGTGGAAGCCCTGCACGGTGCTGATGAAGAACACCTCGTAGTCCATCGACAGGCCGAACAGCGCGGCAAACATCATCAGCGGCACATAGCTCGCGATCGGCACCGTGCCATACGGCGAGTCGAGGTTGATGAGGTTGAGCCCCCAGCCCCACTGGAAGCAGGCCGTCAGGATGCCGAAGGACGCCGTGGCTGAGAGAAGGTTTGTGATCGATGCCTGCAAGGGGATCAGCAGCGAGCGGAAGGCGAGCAGGAGCAGGAGGAAGCTGAGCGCGAGGACGACCAGAATGACCTCCGGCAACTTCGCAGTGATCAACGCTGCAAGGTCGACGTTGCCTGCTGTCGAGCCACCAACGTAGACAACCATGCCGGGCGAGGTGGCCTTCGGAATTGTCTTCTCGCGCAGCTGGTGGACCAAGTTTGCCGTCGCTCGGGCCGCTGGCCGACTCTTGGAAATCACGCTGAGGATGACCGCGTTGCCCTTTTTATTAATCATCGGCTGGACCACACGCTGGACGTCGGCCGGCTTTGCGAGCGCGTCCTGCAGTTTGACGATGCGTGGGTCGGTACCGCGGTCGTCGCCACCCGCCTTCGTCATCTCGGCCGTCAACTGATTCTTGAGGGCGAGCGCCTGCTGCTGTTCGGCTTCGGCGGCCGCCTGCTGCTGCTTGAGCGAATTAGCTTGCTTCTCGAGCGAATCGGCTTGCTTCTTGAGCACCTCGGCCTGCTTCTGCAGACTTGTGGCCTGCGCATGCAACGCGGCCGACTGCTTCTCAATCGACGCAGCCTCCGCCGCCACAAAATCAGCCTTTTTGCCAATTGCAGCAGCCCGCTTGGCGTAGTTTTGCTCTTGCTTCGTGAGAACCGCCAAACGCTTCTGAATATTCGCGCCCTGTGCCGTCCCCGCGGCGATTGCCTTCTCCAAGGCGGCCTCAGACTCGGTCAACCGCGCCTGCGCCTTCAAGAGCGCGTTCTGCACCGATGGGCTGATGCCCGGCGTGTTGGCGAGCGCATCTGCAATCGCAGCGAGATCGGCCAGGAGCGCAACGTGCTTCGCCTCGAGCGTCGCCGAATGCGCCGTCAGGTTGGCAGCCTGCTTGGTCAGCACTTTGCTGCGCTCGGCGAGACGACGCGCCTCGCGCGTCAATTGCCCCTCTTGGAATCGCAACCCGGCTTCGGTCTTACGCAAGCTGATGGCTTGCCCGGCGAGCTTCTTCGACTGCGCCTCGAGCGTTGCCGCCTGCGACTTCAGCACGTTGGCCTGCTGCTTGAGCTTCGTCTGCTGGGCCTCCAAGGCATTGGCCTGTGCCGTCAGCGTTTTCTGCTGCTGCTCGAGGCTGGTCTGCATCGCCTGCGCCTGGTTGTACTGCGCCGTGTACTCCGCGCTTGGCTTGGCGACGGGATCGAGCGTAAACGCGACGACGAGGGGTCCGTTATAGCCCGGACCAAATCCGTCCGAGATCATGTCGAATGCTTGACGCTCGGTCGTCTTTGGCGAGGTCGTACCAATGTCTTCTTGACCGAGCACGAGTGTGAAAACGGGGATGATCATGACCGCGAGCACCGCCAGCGAGATCACGCACGCGCGGATCGGATGGTCGATGACCGAGTTGGCCCAGTGATCCCACATGCCGAGCTTGGTGGGATCCTTCTTGGGTCGGCTGATCAGCGGGATACGGCCACGATTGATGCTGTCGCCGAGCACGGCGAGGATGGCGGGCAGGAGCGTAAGGCCAGCGAACATGGCGGTGAAGACGCCGACGGCACAGGCATAGCCGAGCGACGTGATGAATGGGATCTGCGCGACTGCAAGCGCGAGCAAGGCGACGATCACCGTGCTGCCTGCAAACAGCACCGCACCGCCACTGGTCGCGAGCATTTCGGGGATCGACTTTCGCGCGTGCAACCCGTGCTCGCGCATGAGAATTCGATGCTTGGTGACCAAGAACAGCGCGTAGTCGATCCCGACGCCAAGCCCGATCATGGTGGCGAGCGTGGGTCCAATTGACGGAATGCTCGCGAAGTGACCCATCAGCCCGATCAGCGTCGAACCGACGAGCAGACCAAAGACCGCCGACAGAATCGGCAACCCCATGGCGACCATCGTCGTAAACGTGAAGGCAAGAATAATCATCGCCGCGATCATTCCGATGATCTCGCTCGATTCGGTGCTCTGCGTGCCAAGCGTCGAGCCGACGACCCCACCAACATCGACCTTCATCCCGGCTGCACGCCCGTCCTTGACCCCCACGTCGTAGACGCGTTGTGCGGTCGCGAGACTGAGAGTGCCGCTGCTGACGTCGAGCACGACGGGAATGAACGCGTAGTGGCCGTCCTTGCTGACGAGCCCCGCCGCAGCGTTCGCGAAGGGGTTCATCACCGAGTAGACGTGCTTGACCTTCTTGAGCGAGTTATAGGTGTCGGTAATCGCCTTCTGGTTCTTGCCGCCGTCCTGGACCTTGCCCTTGGAGTAGAAGACGACGGGACTGCTGCCGTTCTGTTGCGGCGGAAAGTACTTCGTCAGCAGATCGGTGGCCGATTGGCTTCCCGTGCCGGGCAGCGAGAGGTCGTTATTCGTAATCGCGCCGACCTTGCCGATCACCAGCGAGCCGCCGATGATCGCGGCAACCCAGAGGATGATTACGAGCCAGCGGTAGCGAACGCAGACCTGCCCGAGACCGTGAAGTACTCGTCCTAGCACTCTGTGCTCATCCTGCTCACGATCTCCCCAGACCAATCTGCACGTGTGAAACACGTGTGCGATGCAGTCTATCCCGAACGACCACGACTACGGGAAGCGCCTGGTTAGGAGATGGTGAGTCCGGCCTCACGCAGGGCATCCGCGAAGGGAGCTGTGAGGCCGATGGTGAACGGCCCGAAGATGCCGTAGATCGCAGAAGCCTCGTCGTAGCGCATTTCGTAGACGATGTCTTTGATCGCCTTTGGATCGTCGGCAAAGAGGGTGACCTGCCACTCCCAGTCCGATAGTCCGGTCGCAGCGGTGATCATCTGCGAGACGCGGCCACGGAACGTGCCACCGAGGCGACCATGGCCACCCATCAGGCGACGGCGCTCTTCGAAATCTTGCGCGTACCAGTTCGCCCCAACGTCGCGGCTTTTGCTCATCGGGTAGATGCAGACAAGGCGCGTGCCGGGCAGGTTGTGCGGGTGCAGGCGGCCTTCGCGGAGTTCCTCGACGTTGGGATTGTCGGGGTTCATGTACTCGCTGGCCTCGGTGATCGAGAGGATGCTGCGGTCCGGCACCTCGACGAGAACTTCGCCCAACGGCGTGCGCATGAGGTCGCGATGTAACGCGTGCAGGCGGGTGAGGTCGGGGTGCACGAGGATCAGGCCAAAGTCGGCGCCAGCGCCAACGGCGCTAAAGGCGATCAGCTGCGCGTCTTGCTCCTCGAGAAACGCATCGACGAGCGCCTGCGCCTCCGCCAGTGCGACGGGCTCGTTGCGGCTGCCGGCGATCTCGAACACGAGGTGCAGCACTCCCCAGCCCTCGGAGGGAATAGCCGGTGTATTGGCGACGCGTGGCATGGCGGCAGGGTAGCGGGAGAGGCGACATTTTGGGCCCGGGCCCAAAATGTCGCTACACCGCCGGAACGCTACTGGTTGAGCAGCGCCCGCATCTCTGCGATCTCGGCCGTCTGCGATTTTGTGATCGCACCAGAGAGGTCGTGCACGCGCGCATCGGCGCCGCGGTGGGCGATATGCGAGGCCATCATCAGCGCACCTTCGTGATGACTAATCATCCCCTCGACCCAGAGGCGGTCGAACGCGGCACCCGTGGCAGCGGCCAGGGCAGTCATGTCGGCGGAGGACATCATTCCCATGCCGTTGTGATCCATGTTGCCGTGATCCATCTGGCCGTCAATCGGGTCGGCACCCCACTCAACGAGCCAGGCGTTCATGCTGATGATCTCGGCGGACTGCGCAGTCTTGATGCGCGTCGCGAGGTCCATGACAGCAGGGCTCGCCTGATGCGCCGGGTCAAGCGCCAGATCGGCCATCTCCACAGCCTGCTGATGGTGCGGAAGCATCTCCTGTACAAACATCACGTCGGCTTTCTGCCCTGTTCCCATCTGGTCGGCAGAGTGCGTCGCGGTCATCTCGTCGTGCCCCATCGCAGCATGCCCCGAGCCACAGGCAGACCCAGTGATCGCAATGGCGGCGAGGACCAGCAGCGTGGCGAAAAATCGGAAACGCGTACGAATGGACTCAATATATCTAGCAAAGCGACATTTTGGGCCCGGGCCCAAAATGTCGCTAGCTGCGTTTAGCGAGTGCCGCCGCGAGCACCGCAATCGACTCGAGGCAGACCGATTCGTCGGAGTGCTCGACCGGGTTATGGCTGATGCCATTCGGACTGCGGGTGAAGAGCATCACGCTCGGGACGCCCGCCAAGGCCAGCGTGCCCGCGTCGTGGCCGGCGTACGAAGGCAGGTCCATCGAGGAGACGCCGAGCGCGGTCGCTGCGGCATGCAGATCGGCAATCAGTGTGGGATCGAAAATTGCGGCGTCGTCAGTCGATTTGTGCTCGATCGTAATGTCCGGGAACTCCTCGACCAAGGCCTGGACCACCGCATCGCGCGTCGCATTGTTGAGTGCGCGCACATCGAGCGTGCCCGAGCAGCGACCCGGGATGACGTTGGTTCCGCCAGGCCACGGCGTGATGCGGCCGACCGTTGCGACAGCGCCATCATGCGCGATCGCGGTGCGCTGGACGGCGAGCACGAACTCGGCCGCGCGCACGAGCGCATCGCGACGACCCGCCATCGGGGTCGTGCCAGCATGGTTGGCCTCTCCCACGACCTGCCACTCCCAACGCCCACGCGCCGACAGGCTCGTCGCAATGCCAAGGGATATCTCCGCCGGATCGAGCGCGAGACCCTGCTCCACGTGGATCTCAAAATAGGCGGCGATGCGGCGCTGCAGACCCGCCGCGTCGGCAGGTCGCTTCGGCCCAACGTCGCGAATGCTGATGCCGTCCTTGTCCTGCATGTCCGCGACTTCGTCGCCAAACGTGCCAACCATGGTGCGCGAGCCAAAGCATGGGGTGTTAAAGCGCGAGCCCTCCTCATCCGCGAAAGAGATCACGGCGAGACGGTCCACATTCGGCACGCCCGCTGCGCGGAGTGCAAGCACGGCCACCAACCCGCCGACCACGCCGAGTACGCCATCGAAGGCGCCACCCTTCGGCACCGTGTCGAGGTGCGAACCCACCGCAACCAGACCATCTGCGGGAGCGTTCGGATCGGTGATCCAGAGGTTGCCAGCAGGGTCGTGTTCGCAGACCATCCCGCCGGCCACTGCCGCGTCGATCACGAGCTGCTCGGCCGCACGCAACTCGGGTGTCCAGGGTGCGCGCGTCCAGCCGTCCGGCGAGTAACCCTGCTCATTGACACCGGCAAACAGGCGACGGTAGAGCTCGTGGTCGATGGTGATGCTCATTGGACTCCCCTCCACAACGCCGACACCCCAACGGTGATCCACGCGTTTGCAGTCCAGACGATCGTGCCAGAACACAGCGCCGCAGTGATCACCGCGAATGTGCCGAGCGCCAGTCGGGCAGTGCGCATGTCGGCGCGGTCGCGGTTACGCGTGGCCCACAACGCGGTCACGGCCAAGGCGAGACAGATCACGGCAGCTCCCACGGCAACACTCAGGCCCGCAGCCGCAGCCATCCGACCGAGTGGATGCTCGGGCACGATCCCTTCACGCGTAAGGCCGACACCCGCAGCGATCCCAATCCCCATCAGGAAGACGCCAATCGCCAGCAGCACGACACCCACCCGAATGCCGCCGCCGCGCACTCCAGGGCGTGGTGTCGCGTCGGGCGGAGCAATCAGCGTGTCGGGGATCTCGTAGGCGGGGATCCGCGTCGTCTCGGCCGCATCGTGCTCGGGCAAGATCGGCACGTCGCCAGCCAGCATGCGCGCCACGTCCTCGGCGCGTGGGCGCCGCTCAGGCGCACGCGTCAGGAGCGACATGATCAACGCCTCGGCCTCGGGTGGGAGGTCGGGGACAAACTGCGTGGGCAGCGGGGGATCCTCGTGCATCCGGCGCGTACCGACCTCGATCCGATCGGACCCCTCAAACGGCAACGCGCCCGTCGCCAATTCGTAGAGGATGCAGCCGAGCGCGTACATGTCCGCCCGTTCCGTCACGGCCAGCCCGGCTGCCTGCTCGGGCGACCAGTACTCGGGGCTACCGACCCGCGAACCATCATCGGTCAGGTCGGCCTCCCCCGAGCTGCGTCGCAAGACGTCGGCCAGACCAAAGTCGGCGACGCGCAGCTGCCCATCGTCGCCATAGAGCACGTTGCCGGGTTTGAGATCGCGATGCGTCACGCCACTGGCGTGTGCGTGCGCCAACCCGCGCGCGATAGCCAATCCGACCTCGGCCACCTCGGGCCACGGCAGCGGCGCGTCGGCCGTGCGACGGACGAGCGTTCCACCACCGCAATGCTCCTGCACGAGAAACGGTGCCGGGGGCGTGTCGTCGAAGTCGAGCACCTGCACGATGTTCGGGTGCCTCAGTTGAGCGAGCGTCGTGGCTTCGCGGCGAAAGCGCTCGTGTGCGCCCTGATCGGTGGCGACCCACGGATGCAGCATCTTGATCGCCACGACGCGGTCGAGCCGAAGGTCGCGCGCCCGAAACACCTCACCCGTGCCGCCACGCCCCAGCGACGCCTCGAGGCGGTAGCGGCCGCCGAGATCCGTCATCGCGGGCTCCTACGCGGCCGGCGGAAGGCCGTGATCCTCGGGCAGGATCCGCAGGTCGGGTGCCGGGTCGCCGTAGGGCGTGCGGGCATCCGCAGAGTCGACGCGCTCGATTGCCTCGAGGTGTCGTTCGAGTGATACGCGGGCTCGACGCATGACTTGGTCGTACTTTGCGACGGCCTCGGTCGGCACACACTCGCGACTCGAGCGACCACAGTCGGGGCAGCGCAGGTCGATTTCCCAGAGGTCGTCACCGAGGCGGCGCCACTGGACCGGCTGCACCAACTTCGACGGACATTTGCGACAGGTCTCGAGCGACGTGTCGGCATTTCCGGTGAGTCGTTCGGAGCGATCCATCTGTCGGAAGGCTACGTCGCTGCCCGGACAGACCCGGTGTGCGCGCCAGATCGGCCCAAGGTCGGTATTCTGCGCCGCGGGCCCCCATCGGCTAGCGGCCTAGGCCACCGCCCTTTCACGGCGGCTACACGGGTTCGAATCCCGTTGGGGGTACTTCACGACTGTCCGTTTCAGGAGAGTCACCAAAATCCAAGTGATCCCAAGGCCTGACTGCGGTTGCAATTGTGCCCGCGGTTGAAGTCGTGCCCCCGGGATATTTGACCTGCAAGAAAGCCTCCCGTTGACGAGCGTCGAGACGATCCCAGAGGGTCGGTAGATCACGAAGCAGTTGCTCACCCGCGGCGACTTGAGACAGACTCCTTTTCGAGAAAGTCACCGAATTGATCGCTCGCCCGTTCCCGGCTGATGCTGTAACCGCAGTCTTTATGGGAACAGTGGTAGTAGCCGTATTTACGGCCGCTACGCCCCGTCAATCAACTGCCGGTCACTGATCCACCGCAGTCGGGGCATCGCAGATCGATCTCCCACCGATCCTCGCCGAGTCGGCGCCACTGCACCAACGGCATCAGCTTAGACGGACATGCCCAACAGCGCTCGAACTCGGTGTCGGCATTGCCGGTGAGCCATTCGGAGCGGTCCATCTGCGACAAGGCTACGGCGCAGCCCGGCTAGAGCCTCTCCACTCGGTTTGCGGCCGGTGAACCCGAGCCATGCAGACCGCTCGCCACAGGTATTACGGGCCGCTGGTGGCACTCCGCCCGGCCACGACCGCCGCCAGCACCCCGCCGACAGCGATCGGCACGAGGCCGAGCGCACCGAACCGCCCCGCGGTGTCGTCCAGCACCCCGATGCCGAGCGCCGCGGTGATGACGAGCCCAAGTGAGGCGATGGCACCAACCGTGACGGGGCCGAGCTTCGGGAGCGCCCAGAGCCGGGAGAGCTGGGGGACGAGCGTGCCACCGATCGCGGCCAGCGCGATCAGCCCCACGTACTGAGGGGACAGGGCGAAGCCCGCTACTCCCTCGAAGCCCAGCGCAAGCAAGGCGCACGTGACTCCGGCGACGCTGAGCGACACGAGGCTCACCTCGACGGGGTTGCTCGACTCCACCGCTGCGTCGGCGACCAGCAGCGCGGCGGAAAAGAGCAACGCACTCGCGACGGCGAGCAGCACGCCTGTCGGCGCCGCGCCGACTCCCGCGACGATCACCAGCGCACCGCCGACGACCAACGCGGCGATCAGCACGTTCGCCACGGACGGCAAGCACCGGCGTCGCAGCGCGATGAGCAGCACAACACCTGCCGGGTACGTCATCAGCAGTCCACTCGCCGCGACGGCGCCGACGTCGGAGACCGACGCGTAGAAGGCTGCGAAGCTGAGGCCGTTGAGCAGCCCCGACGATGCCGCCAGCCAGCGGGCGCGCAGCACGGGTGAGTGCACTGGGGGTCGAGCCATGCGCACGAGCAGAACGCCGAACGTCGCGCCCGCGAAGAGGAAGGTGCTGATGGCGAGCGGATGGCTCGCCTCGAGGGACATCGCGAGGAGCGCGAAGTCCGCCAAGCCCGTGATCGCGACAGCAGCGCACAGGACGCCGACGATGAGCGCCGTGCTGCGCGCTGCCCCGCCGGCGCCGACGCGGTACCCGGCGACGAGCAGCGAGGCGCCACTTAAAATCGCCACCGCCAGCATCGCGTTGAACGCCTGATACGGGGGCGTGGCGCCGCTGAATGGCGCCTGCCCCTCGACGGAGGCGACCACGACGCCGGCCAGTGCCACCACCATCGCCGCAGTGCCCCACGGCATGCCGAGTCGGGCGGACACGGCCCCCGCCGTGACCAGCGAGAACACGCCCCACCATGGTTCGCCGGATGCCACCATCGCGCTCGCCGCGAGGGCGACGACACCCACGGCGACGTAGCCCGTCGGGCGTCGCAGCTCATTGCCGATGCCGGGCCTCGACCAGACGAGGATGGCCGCGCCGAGCACGACGTAGCCTCCGAAGTCGCCGAGCACCCAGAAGGCGAAGGTGCCGAGCGCATCCGCGGGCCCGGCGAGGAAGCCGTGCAGCGCAAGGCCCATGATGCCGGCGACCGCTGCTGCGACGGCGAGAGCGGCGGCGATCACCAGGTAGCGCGCCGTGCTCCCGAGGTCGTCGACCCACGCGCGGTGCCGCTGGATCAGGGTCGCGCCGATCAGCACCGTGGCAAGGTGGCAGGCGACGGACAGCGCAATCCACGTCGGCAGCCGCTCGCCGGCCACGAGCTGGCCGACGATGTCGCCGACCACGAACGCCGGCCACAGCGCGCGCCCGCGCCGGGCGAGCACGGCGACGCCGACGGCCAGCGGCAGGAACACGGGCGAGATGTTGGTGACCGGGAGTGCAACCGTTGACGAGGCCCAGGTCGCGAGCACCGTCGCCGCCATGAACGCCGCGCCTACGAGCCAGCCACTCACGGATGGTGTGCTGCGTGGCAGCAGTGTGTTGGCAACGCTGGGCGAGTCGCCGACGGGAAGTGGCATGACGGCAGCATAGGTCGTGAACACTGGACTGTGCCCGCCGGCGAGATTAGGTGTCGCCGCGGCGTTCGAAGTAGACGGCACTGAGGTACACTCATCCCCCCGAACGTGGAGATAGGTGTGCAACAGAACGCAACAACCAAGCTGGCCCCGGCAGAGCAGCTTTACGCGCACCTAAATCAGGGCCACGGACGGTTCTTGATCATCGTCGCCACGACGGTCGTCTGGATCTTGAACACCACGCTCGGTCGCTACCTCGTACGAAACGAAGTCCTAACGGGTTCGTCGGCATCCGTCGAGCGCCCACTCGAATGGATCGGAACCGTCATCTTCGTGCTGGTCACGGTGGGCCTCATTCTCGTGATCTACAAGCCCTACCCAAAGTGGTTGTTCCGGGTTGCGACCATTTACCTGACCTTCTCGGTGGCACAGGTCGTTGCCAACGTCATCTCGATGGTGGGGAGTGCGGCTGGACGACATGGCCATAACCTCGGCTCGCTGTGGGACGTCGGCGCCGTCTATGGCACGAGCGTGCTGGTCTTCGCGCTCGTCTACATCATGATCGACATCCGCACGCCTGGCGGCGCGTTCGTCTGGCCGAACCGGCCCGACGAGGACCCACCGATGCCACACATCGTCGACTACCTCTTTATCTCGTTTAACGTCAACTCCACGTACGGTCCGACCTCCGAGGCGGTGGTTTCGCGCATCGCAAAGGGCGTGATGGTGTTGCAGGTGCTGCTGGCGATCCTGATGCTGACCGTCTTGATTGCCCGCGCGGTCTCCGCGACGTCGTAGCCGGCTGAGGGCGTTTATTCAGACGCGGGCATGAGGACGACGCCGTCCTCGTCCGCATAGGCGATATCGCCCACGCGGCACGGCACGCCGCGGAAGACGAGCTCGTCGCCGGCTGTCCCCTGCCCCACGCGCGCGGGGCGCTGCGGACAGGTCGTAATCGCCATCACGCCGAGTGGTAGCGCGGCAAGACCGGCAGAGTCGCGTACACACCCATCAATGATGATGCCGGCCCAGCCGTTGGCAACGGCTTCGCCACCAACGACGTCACCGACCAGCGCCGTGGCCAAGCCACCGCCACCATCGACGACCAACACTCGGCCTTCGCCCGGCGTGTTGACGAGCTCTTTGACGCGCGTGTTGTCCGCGTCGCAACGCACCGTCATCACCGGGCCAGTGAAGCGCGTCGTGCCACCGAAGTGCCGCAACCCGGGTGTCGGGACGCGGATCACGTCGGGATTGTCATCGCAAAGATCGCAGGTATTCCAGTCGGTCATGTGTGCACTATGCCAGCGTTGGCCCGCCTGCGAGCAGTCGTGAGTGGCTCAAACCATCCGCCGGGTGGAACCGGCCATTCGAAGGCTCCGTCCGGCGCTGTCGCGATCCTGTGTCCGTGGAGGTTCTCGACGTTGATGGAGTGCGCGTGCCCGTGCGCCGATCTACACGCGCTCGCCGAGTTCGTTTGGTCGCCAAGGCTGGAACGGGTGTCGAACTGGTCTTGCCCGCCCGCGGGGGCGAGAGCACAGGCCGCGAATTGGTCGCGACGCACCGCGAGTGGATTGCCCGCCAGGCGGCTCGACTCGAGCAGCGCCACCTCGGTCTTGAGCGCTCCGACGTTGTCTGGCGCCATGGCACTGCGCTGCCCTTGACGCTGCGCCAGGCCAGTCGCTCGCGCGTGATAAGCACCGACGATTCTGTCCTGATTGCTGCGCCCGACCTCGAAGACGCAGCCCGCATGGTTGAGCGGTGGTACCGCGAGCAGACTCGCCGCGTTGCCACGGCGCTCGTCGCCGACCTGCCCGAGCCGCACCCGACGACGCTTCGGATTGCTGACGGCACTTCTCGCTGGGGCTCCTGTAGCCGCACCGGCACCGTCTCGCTCTCGTGGCGATTGATGCTCGCGCCGTTTCACGTCCTTGACTACGTGGTCGTCCACGAGCTGTGCCACCTGCGACACCTCGATCATGGATCGAAGTTCTGGGCCGCTGTCGAAGAACTTCGTCCCGATTGGCGAGAGGCTCACGCATGGCTGCGAGCACACGGCTCAGAGCTCCACGCGTACGACCCTGCCTTCGCCGTGCAGCCGCTGCGCGTCGCTGCTTAAAGCCCAGGCACCAGAGCATCAAGTCGTGCGTGGGCGTCCTCAATGTGTTCGGCGAACAGGCCTCCACTCCCACTTCCAACCTCGCCCCGGGCCGGCACCGTGCCACCCGCATCGTGCATGGCGACGAGGCGCTCGGTGAGTTCGTCGAGGTTTTCTAGTGCCGCGTCGGTCAGACTCGCCCGCATCTCAGGATCTCCCGCAATCTCGACGATCACCGGAATGGTGCTGGCCCGAATCAGATCGCGATGAACTGCTTCGGCACACTCCTCATCGACCCGATGCTCCACCCATTCATTTTCTGACACCTTGATCGCCGTACCGGCCGCGATGCGTGCTTGGACAACATCAATCCGGGCAGTCTCAATGGCCTTGAGGTCACCTCCACGGCAGGCCAGGGCATAGAGACGGAGCGTGCGGGCCTGCTCAACGAGGTCGAGCAGGACACGATCGGCGACCGTTGGCCGCCACAGCACCATCACGAGCCACACCAGTACAGCCGCAACGCCCGTCGCGACCACTCGGGCAGGAACTGTCTCGACCAGCGGACTGCCGTCGAAGTAGAAGAGCGTCAGAACGAAGACCGTCACACCCTCGGTCGCGATCAGATAATTCGGGACCGCAAAGGCAACGATCACTACCATCGCAACGCCAATGACGATGATCGCGAACGGATCACTCCAGACGAGCGATAAGACAATCGAGACGATCGTCACCCCCACCGCCGTGCCAAAGAAACGTTGCACGAGCCGAACGGCAGAATCGTTGAGTCCTGGCTTCGTCAGCCAGGCCACCGTCATCGGCAGCCAGTAGGCGTGTGGGAGCGGAAAGATCGTCTCGGCGATCAGCGTGGCCGCGGTAAACGCAACCGCGAGTCGCGCCCCATGAATGACGTAGGAGCGCCCAAACGTGGCGAGTCGTCGCGGCCCGACCAGCGCATCGTGAGGAATACGCAGCATCGGGCCGCACTCGGCCTTGCGTCCAATCGGCCAGGGTCCTTGGACGAGCGCTGCTCCCTGCTCGAGGTCGCAGCGAATCGAGAGCACAATCGGGCGCCACTGCTCTGGAAGGTTCGCTGCCGTCGAGGCGGCAACGCGCTGAAAGTCGGCCAACGCCGGTGCGACTCGCCGACGGAGGAATGACACATGGGCGGCAGCCGCGATACGCAGGCAGAGCGTGGCTGCCGCGCCCACGAGCTCACTCATCACGACATTTTCTTCACTGTCGTGGAGTTTCTCTTCAACCGTCAGCGCAAAGAAACCAACGCGCGCGTGATCGCACGCCTCGACGAGTTCCTCGAGCCACGCTCGACTTGCACCCTCTGCACCGCTCAAGGGAATCCGCTCGCGCGCCACGTTAATCCGCGTCGCTGCCGTCAGCGCCGGGATCCCTCGTGCATCTCGCTTGAGCGAATAGCCGAGCGCACGGTAGGCGAGAAAGACCTCGGAGCGGATCTCCTCTAACCGCCGAAAAAGCGTAGGCAGGCACATCACGACGACCTGAATTGAGGCGCCAATCACAACGTAAATCGTGGTTGGCACAACCTCGCCGAATGACTCGGGGGTACCGCTAAAGACGGCGAACATAACAAGCCCCACCATGCCCGCTACGCCAGCTCGAGGACCAGAGATGCCGATGTAGCCAAGTACGAAGGCAACGAGCGCAGCCACAGCAAGGTGCCACGGCAACGAGTCAGAGACAAGCAAGGCAACGGCTGTAACGCCAGAGATAATCAGCGCCGTGAGTGCCATCGCCCGGAAACGGATGCCGAACGTTCCGGACGTGTCGACGAGCCCCACGAGCAACGACCCGATCGTGACAGGCAATACGGCATCGGGATACCCCATCGCCACGGCAAACGTGATGGCCGTGACACAGCCCGCGCGGATTGGGCCGACCCAAAGGACGCCCGCCCAATCGACACTTTCCGCAGTACGAAGAATGTGAGTTGCGACGCGGCCTCGATGCACAGAACGATCGTAGTAGACGCCGCGTGTTGCCTCCCGCGAGGTGCGAGAGACGAGGGCGGGGTGCGAGGGAACTGCCGTGGCTAGCCCCCGCCTGACGACGTGCGCGCTACGTTGCCGGTATGCTAAATCGTCCTGCCCGCATTGCCGTTGTCGGCGCTGGTCCGGCTGGCTTCTACGCCACCGGACACCTGCTCGACGCCGAGGCCGCGATCGAGGTTGACCTGTTTGATCGTCTGCCGACGCCGTGGGGACTGGTGCGTGCCGGCGTCGCTCCCGACCATCCGAAGATCAAGGCCGTTTCGAAGGTGTTTGAGAAAATCGCCGCCAAGCCAGGCTTCCGGATGTTCGGCAATGTTGAGATTGGCCGCGACATCTCGCACGCGCAGTTGATGGAGCACTACGACGCCGTCATCTACTCCTATGGAGCACAGGCCGATCGCCGCATGGGCATTCCGGGCGAGGATCTGGTTGGCTCGATTCCGGCCACCGCATTCGTTGCCTGGTACAACGGGCCCCCCGATTTTTACAACCTCGACCCAAATCTCCAGGTTGATCGTGCCGTCGTGATCGGGAACGGCAACGTCGCCGTCGACGTGGCGCGCATGCTCGTGCTGGCACCCGAGGAGTTGGCCCCGACCGACACGGGTGATCATGCGATTGAGCAGTTCGCGAAGTCCACGATCAGCGACGTTCTGATCGCCGGACGGCGCGGTCCTCTGCAGGCGGCTTATACAAATCCTGAGCTGCTTGAACTCGGCGAATTACAGATCGCGGATGTCATCATCGACCCGGCCGAAGCTGCGCTCGACGCGCTCAGTCAGGTCGATTTTCCTGAAGCGAGCCAGCCCGATCAGCGCAACGTCGAGACCGTGCTCGAATACGCCCAGCGCTCTCGCACCACTAAGCCGCGCACCGTCACCTTGCGCTATCTGCTCTCGCCGCTGGAGATTCGTGGCGATGGTCGCGTCGAGGAGATCGTGATGGTGCGGAATCGACTCGAGCGTTCGGATGATGGATCGATCCGAGCCGTGGCCACCGATCAGACGGAGACCATCCCCTGCGGTCTCGTGCTGCGCAGCGTCGGCTATCGCGGTCTACCCGTCGAGGGTGTCCCGTTCGACGAGAAGCGATGTGTCATCCCCCATGCTGAGGGACGAGCGCTCGATACTACGGGCAAGCCCGTACCTGGCGTTTACTGCACCGGCTGGATCAAGCGTGGCCCGAGCGGTGTGATCGGCACGAACAAGAAGGATGCCGTCGAGACTGCTGGCGCACTCCTCGAAGATCTCGCCGCCGGCCGCCTGCAGGACGCGCCGTCTCCCACGATCGGGGCGATTGAGGCGCTCGTTGCCGATCATCGCCCCGAGGCGATTGAGTATGGCCACTGGGAATCGATCGATGCCCACGAGCGCTCCCTCGGCGATCCGCATGGCCGCCCGCGCATCAAGCTCTGCTCGTGGGACGAGCTGCTCGCTAAACGCTAGCCGCCGGTGTGCCGCTGCCGCATTTGGAAGCGGCCCCAACGACTCGGAAAGCGTGCCTCCAAGAAGTGGACAAGCCACGCGATGGTGACGACCACGAAGGCCCCGATGAGCACGGGTAAGAACAAAAAGACCGGGTGTTGTATTTCCGGTGAGACGACGATCAGCAGTGCCGTCGCACACGCTGGTGGATGGAGGCAGCGAGCCGCGTGCATAACCAGCAGCGCGAGTGCCATTGCAATCATCGCTGCCACTTCGACGTACCCGCCGATCAGCACCACGACGCCGAGCGCAACGGCGGCCGAGAGAAACTGCCCAGCCACCACATTCCAGGTTCGCGAGACGGTCATTTTTGCGTCGACAAAAATGATCGCGATCGATGCTGCCAACGGTGCGACGAACAGTGGGTCGCCGAATGCCGCGACCGAGAGTTTGCTGAGAAACAGCAAGATCCCGATCGCCAACGCACTGCCCAAGATCTCAATCGGTGAGATCGTTAGGAGTTGCCGCGGAATCAGACTCTTGACAAACGTTCGGACCGAGGACGTACTCATTGGCCAAGCCTACCGACCGGGGTTCCGGCGAATCGAGCACCGAAGTCGCCTACCCTGCCCGGCGGGCGGTTAGCTCAGCTGGTTAGAGCACCTGCTTTACACGCAGGGGGTCATCGGTTCGAGTCCGATACCGCCCACCTCGAGATTCGGACGACACCATGGTCGAGATCACAGGGCCGTCCTCGCCGTCCTGCGATGTCCGTCACGGAAGGTAGGGCTGGTCCGAAATCACCACCCTGTTTCGACCGAGAGTGGGGCCGGATCAGTCGACCCCGTGTGAACCCACCAACGTCGCGACCGCTGGCTCCAATTCCCCGTCGAGGCGTGCGCCCAAGCCTGCCTGGAATGCCGCGAAGGCGGGCGAATTCTGCAGGGGATTCTTGTCACTGTCGAGGGTGAAGACGTGAACGAAGCTGACACGGTCGTCAAGTCGGTAGGCCTCATAGCGAATGTCCGGCATGTCACGCTCGCCGAGCTCGGCAAAGACTGCCTCGATCAGCCGAGCGTTCTCGTCGGCGCACTCAGGCGTTGTCCGATAGCGGATTATGCGGGTTTCGATCATGCCAATCCGCACATTCGGTTGTTGCGTGCCTCGTGCGTAAGGTCGGCTCGACCTAGGGCCTCCAGCAAGGGAGGAAGGTACATTCCGAATCTCCCTCGATACCCCTTTCGGAGCCCATACCAGCCACCAACCGGATTGTCTGTTGCTCGTCCAAATGCTTCGACGGTGCCCCGCTCCGGTTCCTTGCTCTCGTCCGTCGCGCCGAGCGGAACCCAGCCCCCCTGCGCCATGAGCCACGCATGCAGGTCGTCGACTGCTCGCCACAGGTACACAAGCTTCGTTGATCCCACCTGACACACCAGCTGGTGTGGATCAGCCTCTTGATCTCGATACATCTCGTACTCAGAACTGCCCGGCGGAGTGGTCAGCTTCCATGGATCATTCTTCGTCCCGATACTCACGATTGCTTCTCCTTCAGTGAATGACACATCGATGAGGTACTGGGGCACCTGCGTCTACCACCCGGCTGAGTTGCATCTTTGCCCGTCTTCGGTACACACCTCATCATGCTCTACGATCTCCGGGGTGAGCTCAACGGCACGCTCGTGGGGGCACCGTGCGCTTCTCCTCGGCGCTCATGTTCTACGCGCTTACGCGTCGCCGAGCTCTCCGAGGATCTCGCCGTAGCGCTTGTCGCGCCAGGCGAGGGCGGCCTTTAGACCCTCCGTGCGGACGAGTTCGTCGAACGCATTCTGCTCGGGCGTCTGGGCACCGTTGAGCATCGCAGACAGATCGAGGTTTGCCTCGACCGCTTCCAGCAGACCCATTGCTCGCTGCGCGCGGTTGAGCGCCTGCTTCGTCAGCTGCAAGACCCGCAGCGGCGTCGGCGCGATTCGCGCTACCCACTCCTGCACTTCGGCATCGAGCCCCTCGGCCGGCACGACACGGTTTGCGAGACCCCAGTCGAGCGCAGTCGCGGCATCGATCGTGTCGCCCGTCAAGAGCAGCTCACGTGTACGGCGCTCGCTCAGCACGAAGGGCATTAGCAACGTGACGGGGCCGGATCCGTAACGCACCTCGGGCTCACCGAAGCGCGCATCGTCGGTGCAGATCAAGAGGTCACACGCCATCGCGACCTCCATGCCGCCCGCCAGGCACCAGCCATGCACGGCGGCAATCGTCGGCTTCGACAGGCCCCACAGCTTCATCGTCACCGCCACGTCGCGCGAGAGCACCTCGTGCCATTCGGTGATCGTCGGCTCGCCCTCGTTCGCCTCTTGCTCAAGGTCGTAGCCCGCGCAGAACGCACGGCCCGCGCCACGCACGACGACGACGCGTACCTCACCATCGGCCTCGGCACGATCGAGCGCTGCCTCGAACTGATCGACGAGTGCGTACGTCATCGCGTTGAGCTTGCCGGGACGATTGAGCGTGATCCAC
>JBAXOM010000032.1:0-19034 GCA_037133215.1 Thermoleophilia bacterium
GCGAACAGAAACACGCGCGCTGCGGCGAGCAGATTGACAGCACGATTGTTCGAGAACATGTGGCTGAAGCGCGCCTTAGCGTCGGGGCGCCCAAGCTCCCCATGGACGGCGACCAGCACCAGCACGAGCGCAGCGCCAACGAGCACGGCGAGAATGCCGAGCGCCGGCTGGAAGCCCACCACGGTGAGGAGCAGCCCGCCGAGGAAGAAGCCAACTCCCTTCAAGGCATTCTTCGAGCCCGTCAGGATTGCCACCCAGCGGAAGAGAGCGTCGGGCGCATCGTCGGGCACCACAAGCTTGACGGCGCTCTTCGAGCTCATCTTGGTCAAATCCTTGGCAATACCGCTGACCGCCTGCGATGCCATCACGTACGGCACGACCAGCCACGGCGAGGGGGCCAGAGCGAGCATCAGCAGCGCCCCAATCTGGAGCGAGAGTCCGGCCAGCAGCGTCGATTTGAGCCCAAAGCGGGCAGCGATCCAACCCCCAAAGAGGTTGGTCAGGATCCCAAAGGCCTCGTAGAAGAGGAACAGCGAGGCGACTTCGAGCGGGCTATAGCCCAGCTGGTAGAAATAGAAGAGGACGAGGACGCGGATCGCGCCGTCGGTGATCGTGTCGGCCCAGTAGGCGGCCGTGACCAGCGCGTAGTTGCGCAGGTCTCCAGCTCGAGCGGCCGCGTTCATGTCCTCGATGCTACTCGGACAGCCGTTGGCCGACGAGTCGGGCGAGCTCGGCGTAGCGGTTCGCATAGCCCCACTCGTTGTCGTACCAGGCAAGAATCTTGACCTGTGTGCCGTCGACCACCATCGTCGAGAGCGCGTCGACGATCGACGAGCGATGGTCGGTGCGGTAATCGATGCTGACGAGCGGGCGTGGCTCGTAGCCAAGGATGCCGGCGAGGCGTCCGTGCGTGGCGGCCTCGAGCAGGCTGTTGACTTCTTCGACGCTCGTCGCGCGGGCGACTTCAAAGACGCAGTCAGTCAGCGAGGCGTTGAGGAGCGGTACGCGTACCGCGAGACCATTCAGCTTGCCCTCAAGCTCGGGGAAGATCAATCCGATCGCACGTGCCGAACCCGTCGTGGTGGGAATCAGCGACTGGCTTGCCGAGCGCGCTCGTCGGAGGTCTTTGTGGTGCAGGTCGACGATCGTCTGCGTATTCGTCATGTCGTGGAGCGTCGTGATCAGGCCGTGGCGAATGCCGAGCGCCTGATGGATCGTCTGCACGATCGGTGCGAGGCAGTTCGTGGTGCAGGAGGCGGCTGTCGCGATGTCGTGCACGGTTGAGTCGTACTGGTCGTCGTTGACGCCCATCACGATGTTGATAGCGGAGGGGTCATGTACCGGTGCGGCCACGACCACCTTGCGGGCACCACGATCGAAGTGGGGCTGTAACGTGGCGAGGGTCTTGAAGCACCCGGTTGCTTCGAGCACGAGCTCGACGCCGAGCGCCTCCCAGTCGATCTCTTCCGGGCTGGCAAACGACGAGTGACTGAGCACGTGGCTGCCAATCGTGACGGTGTCGGCCGTAGCAGTGATCTCGCGATTCCAGCGACCATGAACGGAGTCAAACTCGAGTAGGTGCGCGCACGATGCAGCGTCGCCATGCGCCTCATTGATGTGCACGAATTCGAGCTCGGGCCATTCCCAGGCTGCGCGCAGCGCGAGCCGTCCCATGCGGCCAAAGCCATTGATGCCAATTCGAACAGGGCGCGTCATAGGCGACACGATAGAAGCCTTTTCCTAGGCCGCGGGGAAGCGTCCCGTAAGGCGGTAGTGAAGATCTGGTGGAGCGCCGCGCCAGGCGAATGCGGCGGTCGAGCTATGCCGACGTACCGAGTGCGGCTTCGAGCCGGATCAGCTTGAGCGCGATCTCGATCATCAACCAGTCATCCTGCTTGATGTTGATGCCCGTCAACTCCTCGATCCGACGCAGTCGTTGGCGCAAGGTATTCGGGTGCACGTAGAGCGCCTGGGCGGTGGCCGAGATGTTGCCACGCTGGCGAAGGAACTCCTCGAGCGTGCGTGTCAACTGGGCCTGGCGCTGGCGGTCGTACTCACCGAGCTTCTTCAACGCATCGCGTTGCCGGTCGCGGACATCACCGTCGAGCGGCACACGCAGCAGGTATTTGTACGGCCCGAGCCCGTCGTACGGCACGATCGCGGGCGCATCAACGATCACGGGCGCTGCGAGTGCGGCCTGGCGGGCCTCCTGCAGACCGATCGCAAGCGCAGCGGCACCGAGACAGGGACTGGATACACCCACCACCAGCGGTAGGCGGTTTGCTCCCTCGCCCAACGCCTTCTCAAGGCGCTTGAGCGTCTCGGATTCGTCGGTGCCGAGTGCGGGTACAAGTGCGACGGCCTCTTCGTCACGCTGATCGATTAGCACGCCGGGGAGTGCACGCATCATGCCGGTGCGGAACCGCTCCAAGGCGTCGACACGACCCTCATCGTCGGCATCGCGCCAACCAATTACGACGACCGCAAGCTTGGGCTGATTGAAATCACAACCGAGTCGACGGGCACGACTGGACAGACCATCGGCGAAGCGCCCAGCGGCAAGATCGGCGAAGAAATCCTTGATCAGATTGCGCTCTTCAAGCCCCTCAATCAGACGAATCTTTTTGATACCAACGGCCACCTGCGAGGCGATCGAAGCCGCCAGGTCGCGATCGGCGTCGCTGAAGGGACGATCGTCGATGGCGTGAGCAACCAGCGCACCAAGCAGCTCACCGTCGGCGAGCATCGGCATCAACAGCGACCCGGGCTCGGGCGAGCCGCCCCACAACGCAGCGCCAAGCGTGGCCTGGACCGAACTGGTGTTACCGACTCGGCGCGCCTCGGCCAACTCGCTCACGGTCACAGCGGAGGGCGCGTCGCCAACCTCGGGAGCCGAGGCGTGGCGTTGGAGGCGGTCGCCACGGTCGAGCAGGTAGATGTGCGCGGAATCGGCATTCAGGAGTGGCAGTGCTTGTTCGGCAGCCGTAGGCAAAAGGTCATCGAGCGTCGTGGCAGACGAGACAGCCGTCGAGAGAACGGAGAGGCCTTCCAGTTCGCGCACTCGGCGTCGCGCCGCCTCGTAGAGGCGCGCGTTGACAATCGCCGAAGCAACCAGCGAGGCCGAGTGGATCACGAAGGCGGCGTCCTCCTCCGTAAAGACGCGTGGCGCCTCTGCGTGGAGGGCGATCACGCCAATCATCTCGTCGTCGGGAGCGATCAGCGGAACGGACACGATCGACTGGTACTTCTCTTCCTCGAACTCGGGGAAATACTTGACGCGTGGATCCTGCAGAGCGTTCTCGGCGATAAAGACGGGCTCGCGGTGCTTGGCGACCCAGCCAGCCAAGCCCTCACCACGACTCATCGATACGGTCCCGATCTGATCGCGGTAGCGCTCGTCCGAGACCGACCGCAGGACCAACGCGTCGTTCGGGCCCTCGGCAATGAAGATCAGCGTGGCGTGCGCACGGGTCTGCTCGGTGACGAGTTCGACGATTGCACTCAACACCTGTTCGAGATCGACGCTCGACGAGACCGTGCGAATGATCTCGTAGAGCACGCGGCGCTCATCGGCAGCCGCGGCGGGTGGCACAGGGAGCGGGGGGGTCGTGGTGTTCAGAGTGAACACACTACCAGCGAGTAATTGTCTCTGCCAAGGCACTTGCTGCGTGTGGTGCAGGGTGAGTTCACCATGGCGTCCCATAATCTGGACGAAAAACAGCCAGATTTGGCCCCGACTATGTGCAAATCGGCCAATTCCGGTGCTGTGCAGTGCGTACCGCAGACATTGCCCCTAGGGCACCTCTGCCCCTACGTTTTACTGCATTCGGGGACGCCCGGATGGGAGAGAGGAGAACGAAGCATGACGGATCTAGAGAACTTCCTCGAGACACCAGGTCGTAGCGACCAGGTCAAAGAGGTCCGGAAAATGATCGATGCTCAGGGCATCGAGTACATCTACTTTCAGTTCGCATCGGTAACGGGGCGAATCATGGGTAAGGGTGCGCCGGCGAAGCACTGGGAGAGCATGGCCCAAAAGGGGTTCCAGCTCGTCTACGGCGCCACGGCCAACCTGTTCGTCGATCGCCACGGTGAGTACATCGGCTACGGCCCGGAGTCGCGCGAGCTCGTTGGCTTGCCCGACGCCGAGACGTTCTCGCAGTTGCCGTGGGATCCCAAGGTGGCACGTGTGTTCTGCACGTTGTTCCGTGGTCGCGAGGAAGACGTCGATCCCGGCGCCTTCCTGACCGCCGACTGTCGTGGACTGCTCAAGCGAACCCAAGCCGCCTTCGAGGCCGAGACCGGTATGCACCTGCGCGCCGGCACTGAGCCCGAGATGATGTGGCTGAAGAACAACCCGGACGGAACGCCGTCGGTCGAGGGTCTCTCGAAGCCGTACTGCTACCACATCGATCAGTTCTCCGAGTTCCAGCCGCTGATCCACAAGGTCATGGACTACGCCGAGAAGCTCGGCCTCGACATGATCCAGGGCGACCACGAGGACGCGCCGGGCCAGCTCGAGTTGAACTTCAACTTAGACCGCGCAGAGGTGACGGCGGACAACCTCACGACGTACCGCCAGATCTGCAAGCAGGTCGGCCGCGAAATGGACGCCTTCCCGTGCTTCATGCCGAAGCCGTTCATGGGCGTCTCCGCCAACGGGTGTCACCACAACATCTCGATCTGGAAGGGCAACGAGAACATGTTCGACGCGCCCGACCCGTCGAACCCGATGATGCCTGGTGATATTGGCCTCTGGGCAATCGGTGGCATCCTCAAGCACCTCGGCGCCCTGACGGCAATTTCGTCCCCGACCGTCAACTCGTATCGCCGCCTCTGGGATACGGGCTTCTGGGCACCGGTCTTCGCGGACTGGGGCTTCCAGAACCGCACGACGGCGCTGCGCGTTTCGGCACCAGGTCGTTTCGAGTACCGCTCGGTCGACTCGGCCGTCAACCCGTATCTGTCCCTGACCTGTCTGATCGCAGCAATGCGTGACGGCATCGACAACAAGATCGATCCGGGCCCGCCAGAAGAGCGCAACATTTACGACGCAATGAACGCGGGCAAGGAAGTCAAGAAGATTCCGATGACGCTCGGCGAGGCGCTCGAGGCCCTCGATAAGGACGATGTCATCAAGGGCGCGTTGCCCGGCGACATGTATCGCGTATTTAGTCATTACAAGCGGGACGAGTGGGAGCGCTACTGCGCCACCGTCACCGAGTGGGACGTTCAGGAGTACCTCGACATCCTCCCGTAAGGGGAGGCTATCGAGCACAACCACCAGCAATCGAGGGCAGAGATCACCGTGTGCGGAATCGCAGGAATCATTTACAAGGATGGGGAGCACAACATCGGTCAGGACATGACCCGGATGTTGCAGTCCATGAAGCATCGCGGCCCGGATTCGACCGGGTACGCGCTCTACGCCAAGCCGACTGAGCATGTCGTCATGCGCTACACCGTCGCTAACACGACGACGCCGCGCGACTACGAGTTCCAGAGCCGGTTGAAGCGCAATCGTGCCGAGGTCGAGTCGCGTCTCGCCCGACTCGATGCCAAGATCATCAGCAACGAGCAGGAGACGGATTACGCCTTCCGTGTCACGCTCGACTACTCGGGTGACCTCAAGAAGATCGCCGATCAGATCGAGGACGTTCCGGACTGCGAAGTGCTCTCGCTGGGTCACTCCCTCGAGATCATCAAGGACCTCGGCGACGCCGAGACCGTCTGCGAGCAGTACCACCTGGACAAGTTCAGCGGCACGCACGCCATCGGCCACGTCCGCATGGCAACCGAGTCCGACGTGGACATCTCTGGTGCTCACCCGTACTGGGCCTACCCGTTCTCCGACATCGCCGTGGTACATAACGGCCAGTTGACGAACTACTTCCAGTGGCGCCGCCGCCTCGAGCGCTCCGGCCATCGCTTCAACTCGGAGTGCGACTCGGAGATCATCGCCGTGTACCTCGCCGAGAAGATGAGCGAAGGCATGAGCCTCGAAGATGCCATGCGCCTCAGCCTCGACGAGCTCGACGGTGTCTTCACGTATCTCTGCGTGACGGCCGATGCGCTCGGCATGGCGAAGGATGAAATGGCGGCGAAGCCGCTGGTCTTGTTCGAAGGCGAGAACATGATTGTGATGGCCTCCGAAGAGATGGCAATTCGAGCAATTATCGACCACGAAATTGACACATACGACCCGTATGAGGGTGAGGTAATGGTATGGACGCGCTAACCGGTGAAAACCAGATCGTCTATGACGCACGCGGACTCGTCGAGCCCGACTGCGACGTGCCGAAGATCTCGAAGATCGACGGCGAAAAGGCGACGTTCGACGCGCTCGATCTGACCACGCGTCAGATCAACCTCGAGCTCCGCTGGCTGATCAACGAAGAGGGCATCACCGATGTCACCGTCCAGAACCCGGGTGCCAAGCACTCGCTGGGTGTTGGCCTCCTGACCCGCTGCAAGATCACGTTCGAAGGCAGCCTCGGCTACTTCGGCTGCGGCATCATCGACGGTCCCGAAGTGCACATCAAGGGTCGCGTCGGCTGGTCTGCCTGCGAGAACATGATGAGCGGCACGGTTGTCGTTGAGGGCAACGCTGGCTCCCTGACGGGTGCGGCAATGCGCGGCGGCGACCTGATCGTCAAGGGTCGCCTCGGTGCGCGTTCCGGCATCGACCAGAAGGGCGGCACCATCCTCACGATGGGTTCCGTCGGAGCCAACACGGGCTTCATGATGCAGCGCGGTCGACAGGTCATCGTCGGCGACGCCGGTCATGGTCTGGGCGACTCGATGTACGACGGCATCATCTACGTCGGCGGCAAGGTGCGATCCCTCGGGATCGACTGCGTCCCCGGCGAGTGGACGGATGCCGACACGGAGTTCATCGATCGCAAATTCCGGATCTATGACCTCGGAACGCCCCCCACGTTCCAGAAGTTCGTCTGTGGCAAAAAGCTGTACAACTACGACAACCTGGAAGCGAGCGAGCGCAAGCTCGTCCTCTAGGGAGACTGGGGAATCTGATGAGCGATAACGCAAAAGAAATCGAGCGCAAGCGCGCGATTCTCGGCCGGAGCCCGATCTTCACCCCTGAGGTGATGAACGACATCCACATGAAGGCCGAGCTCGGTCGCTACCGCATGCGTGGCTTCTCGATGTTCAAGCCGATCCCGCATTGGGATCAGCTGATGTTCATGCCGGGCACCCTCACCCGTTTCGTGATCGAGGGCTACCGCGAGAAGTGCGTCACCAAGACTGTGATCGGCGCGCGCTTCGCAAAGAAGCCGCTCGAGCTCGACATTCCGATCTACATCACGGGTATGAGCTTCGGTGCTCTGTCCCTCGAGGCAAAGATGGCTCTGGCCAAGGGCGCTTCGATGGCAGGTACGGCGACCTGTTCGGGCGAGGGCGGCATGATTCCGCCGGAGCGCGACCTGTCGACGAAGTGGTACTACCAGTGCATTCAGAGCCGTTACGGATTCAACCCGCATCACCTGATGTGCGCAGACGCGGTCGAGTTCTTCATCGGCCAGGGCTGCAAGGTTGGACTGGGCGGTCACCTGATGGGCCAGAAAGTGACGGAGCAGGTCGCAGAGATGCGCTCCCTGCCAGCCGGCATCGACCAGCGCTCGCCTGCCCGCCATCCTGACTGGATGGGCCCGGACGATCTGTCCCTCAAGATCCAAGAGGTTCGCGAGGCGACCGATTACCAGATTCCAATCCAGCTCAAGCTCGGCGCCAGCCGTGTCTATGACGATGTGCGCATGGCCGCCAAGTGTGGCCCTGACGTCATCTATCTCGACGGTGCAGAGGGCGGCACGGGTGCCGGTCCTCACATCGCCACGGAAGAGACGGGTATCCCGCTGATGGCGGCGATCCCTGAGGCACGTCGTGCCCTCGAGGATGTCGGCCTAGCCGACGAGATCGACCTCGTGGTTGCTGGTGGTATTCGTAACGGTGCTGACGTCGCGAAGTGCATTGCACTCGGCGCCAAGGCCGTCGCGATTGGCCACTCGTCCTTGATGGCGTTGAACTGCAACAAGGAACTGCCGGGCATCACTGACTACGAAGGTACGGTCGGTGTTCCTGCTGGTTCGTGTTATCACTGCCACACGGGCCGCTGCCCGGTCGGCATTGCCACACAGGATCTGGAGCTGCGCAAGCGTCTCGTCGTCGACGAGGCCGCCGAGCGCGTCTACAACTTCCTGCACACGATGACGCTCGAGGTCCAGATGCTGGCCCGCGCGTGCGGCAAGACCAACATTCATTCGCTGGAGCCAGAGGACCTTGCGGCCCTTACGGTCGAGGCGTCTGCAATGGCGAAGGTGCCGTTGGCCGGAACCCAGTACATCCCGGGTGTCACCGAAGAGAAGACCCTCAACGAGATCAAGACGCTGCTTGAGCGCCATCTCGTCAACCCTGTCGATTATCTGCCGCAGAGCGCGCCGATGTCGACGCAGCAGGGCGACTAGGAGTCAGCATGTCTGAAGATCATCACGTAGCAACAGAGCGTCACAATCCCGAGCTGACCATTGGCATCTCGGCGGAGTACCTAGCCGGTAAGCGTTTCGATTATCAGGAGGACATCGCTGCAAGTGCAGACGTTGACCTGCTGGAGTCGACGCCGGGCCAGGACATCAACTGGCTCGAGGACATTGCGCTCCTCGCAGAGGACGGCGTTCCTGCCGTTTTCGATCGGTACTCCAACTCGTTCATCAAGATCTACTTCGACATTCCTGCTGGTCATGAGGACGAAGTCGCTCGTAAGGTGCTGATGAAGCACCTGCAGTCCGGTAACTCGTACGGGATCCAGCTGAAGCGGGATCACTGCAAGTTTCCGCAGCCAGAGCTTGGCCCCTGGGTCAAGAACTCGGCGACGGTCGGTACCAACTGGGTACCGTCGGTGCTGCCGGGCTGGGAGTCGCCCGAAGGCCACTAGGCCCTTCGGATCCAGAATGGTGTGTGTCCCTCGGGGCGGGTCTTCGGACCCGCCCCGAGGCGTTTGTGGGGGTGCGGATGCGACTAAGGGGTCAGACCCCTTCGTCGCATGACCGCAGATGCGATGGTGTTTGAGAAGCGCTTCTGGCGGCCATACGACGAAAGGGTCTGACCCCTTAGTCGCATCCGCCCGACGAGGCGTTTTCCGGCTCATGTGGCGCCCAGGTACGGGCTGTTAGGCTTGAAGGAACGACGGGAGATGTCATGGCATTCGCATCCAAGGCGGGCACACGAGGAGCGCGGCAGCCGGGCGGATTCGTACCGCGCGCATTCAACAGGTTCCTGGCGAAACGGATCCGCAAGGGCAGTGGCCACACGATGGGCCTCGACACGATTCTGCTGATCACGGTGGGCTCCAAAACGGGGCAGACGCGAGAGACACCGCTCGGGCGCTTTGAGGCGCCGGACGGCGGTTGGTACGTCGTCGCCTCGGCCAACGGTGCCCGCAAGAACCCCTCCTGGTACCACAACATTGCCGCACACCCCGATGCCGTCCGCGCCGTGGTCGCCGGCGAGGAGCTGAGCGTAACTGCCGAGCAGATCAGCGGTGCGGAGCGCGCTCAGGTGTGGCAGCAGATCTGCGCCAGCCAGCCCCGCTTCGTAAAGTACGGTGCGAAGACGGACCGTGAGATCCCGATTATCCGTCTGACACCATCAGCGCGGTAGCTGGCGTGTGCCCACACGGGTTTCAGTGGGTCGCATGAGCGAGCCCCTCACCGACGTTCGTCCTTTGCGACGGTCTTAGGCTGCGCCCAACAGGCGGCCGACGTCGAGTGCAGCCTGTTCGGCCGCCGGTAGAGCGGCACGCCGAGCCTCTGCATCAAAGCGATCGGCAGGGCCCTGAATGCCGAGCACGGCGACGAGGTTGCCGAGATGATCAAAGACAGGAACGGCGATGGCAGCGAGATCCTCTTCGCGCTCACGATCGGCCTCGCCCCAGCCGCGCTGCGCGACTTCGGTAACGGCGGCGGCAAGTGTTGATGCGTCGGTGATCGTGCGAGACGTGAAGGCGGTCAGGATGGTGGGCAGCTCTGTCTCTGAGCCCTGACCGAACGCGAGGACGACCTTGCCGACGGCTGTGGCGTGCGCGACGCTGGGACGGCCTACGAGCGCCGCTGAGCGCACGCTACGGCGACTGGGGACATGATCCACCGTGACGCCCTCGCCGGCCGCAGGGAGCGATAGCGTGGCTGTTTCGCCGGTCGCACGTTCGACCTGCTCGAGGAGTGGTCGGGCGAGTGCGCGCACATCGAGGCGTTGCAGCACATGGGTACCGAGTTGCAGCAGGCGGACACCAAGCCGAAAGCGGCCTGTGGCAGGGACCTTTTCAACGAGTCCATGGGCGGCTAGCGTCCCCAAGAGTCGCGAGGCCGACGACGCCGATACGTCAAGGCGGCGGGCAATCTCGTTGACACCAAGGGGTTCATTGGCATCCGCAAGGATTTCGAGCACAGTCAGGGCGCGCTCGACGGCGGCGACGGGACGTCCGGGCGTTGCCATGTCGGCAATGGTACCCGGTCTCGTATGCTGTTGCCGATGGCAGCGGTGGAGAAACAGTCGGGCTTTGCGGCGCTGCGTGCGCACTTTCCTGCGCGCTGGCAGCTCGCACTCCGTTTCGGTGTGGTGGTGGGGGCGCCGTTCGCCGCAGGCACCTCGGCTGGCGCACACCCGCTCGGTGCGATTGCGGCGGCCAGTGCACTCATGATTGTGCTGCTGGGAACGCCTGGCTACGGCATCGCACGCCGCGCACAGGTGATTGGCGTAGCCATCCTGGTTGGTGTTGCGGCCGCGATCGGTGCGCTCGTGCAGAACCACGAGGTTGTGCTGGTCCTGGTACTGCTGCTGGTCGGTGGCTTCTTCGCAGTGGCACGCAAGGTCGATCGTTCGCTGGCCACGATCGCGCTCGTGCCAATCGTTGGGCTGTTGATTGGCTCGGGGTCGAATGACGGCCTTCGCTCTGCCGTTGAGTTGCTCGTCGCTTCGTTGATCGGTGGCGGTCTCTATGTGCTGCTGCTCGATCGCGTCTGGCCGAGCCCTGAGCACCCATCGGTGGCCCTCGAAGGGCGTGCACGACGCCTGTTGCCAGGCCTGATCCTCGCTCTACCGGTCGGGTACATCCTCGCCTCAACCATCGTCGACTGGCACATGGCTGCCTACGCCTTCGCGCTGCTGGCACTGCTCGTGATCCTTAACGCTCGCGGTGCGCACCGCACGACACGGCACGAACTCCTCGGTTTTCTCGTCATCTTTGCCCTCGTCGTGATCGAGGTGCAGATCCCGGTGCGTGTCGACGTGATGGTCTTTACGGCGTTGATCGTGGCGATCGTGGGCGCTTGGCGCTCAGCGCGGGGGACGGTACCGCTCTGGAGCATCCTCGGCACGCTCCTTGTGCTGATCGCATCCGTCGCGTAGGGGAGGACACCACATCCGCGCGGTTGTGATGTCCTCCATTGGATGATTACGTTTGGTTCGTTGTAGGGGGAGGACATCACAACCGCGCGGATGTGGTGTCCTCCCCCTGACAACGACTGAGGGGCGGCCGAAGCCGCCCCTCAGGGAAGTACTGGATTGTCTCGCGTCTCTAGTGGGAGACGGAGGCTGCTGCCTTCTCGGGCACCAGCATCTCCTCGGCGAAGCGGGAGAGACGGAAGGGCTCGATCAGGTCGGGCGTGCGGCCCGTGCCAATCAGCTCGGCCATCGTCTCGCCGCAGACAGCGGAGGCCTTGAAGCCCCACGTGCCCCAGCCGGCGTCGATCAGGAAGTTATCAACCTCGGTCTTGCCCATGATCGGCGAGAAGTCCGGGGTCATATCGCAGTACCCAGTCCACTGGCGCTGGATCTTGAGGCGCGCCAACAGTGGCACCACGTCCAGGGCATTCGCAGTGGAATGCTCGAGGAACGTGTTGGTCGAACGCATGCTGTAGGTCGTGTACGGCTCGATTTCCGAGCCGATCAGGATCTCTCCACGGTCCGTCTGCGAGATGTACGTGTGCAAGTTCGCCGACACGATGATCTTGTGCAAGAGCGGCTTGACCGGCTCGGTCACGAAGGCCTGCAGCGGATGGTTCGTGATTGGCGTGCGGATCCCAGCCATGTCCGTGACCTGCGTCGTCCAACCAGCGACGGCGCTCATCACAACACCAGCGTCGATCGGGCCCTGATTGGTATCAACGCCGATGCACTTGCCCGAGCCATCCTTGCGGATGCCCGTGACCTTGATGCCCTGATGGATGTGGCCACCACGCATGCTGAACTGCGAGCCGTAGCCCCAGACGACAGCGTCATGACGCAGCACCGAGCCAGGCGGATGGTAGAGCGCCGCCTCGATCGGGTACGGGATGTCCATCGACATGTTGAGCTCGGGGCAGAGTTCTGCGATCTCGTCGCGGAAGATCAGCCGGGAGTCAACGCCGAGCAGCTTGTTGGTCTCTGCGCGCTCGCGCTGAACACGAACCGACGAATCGGTGTGTGCAAGCGTGAAGTGGCCGAGATTCGACATCATCATGTTGAAGTCGAGGTCGGCAGACAGACCGCGCCACAGCTCCATCGAGCGCTCGTAGAACCGAATGCCTTCAGGCGTGCGGTAGTTCGAGCGGACGATGGTCGTGTTACGACCCGAACCGCCGGCACCGATGTAGTTCATCTCCAAGACCGCGATGTTCTCGGCCTTGACGCCATGGTTCTTGACCAGGTAGTACGCCGTGCCGAGGCCGTGTGCGCCGCCGCCAATAATGACGACGTCGTACGACTTCTTCATGTCGTACTTCTTGAAGAACGTGCGTCCTCGTAGAAGACCGCTCACGAGACCGTCACCCCTTCCGTGCCGATACCAATGGGATCGACGGCCGGAGCCTCGATCTCATGCATGTTGACTTTGTGTCCCGCGTGGTTCAGTGCCTCGCGGACGTGCAGATGAACCTCAGCGCCCGTCATGATGTCGATCCGGTTGGGGCGAACGAAGAGCTTGCCTGCCACGTGGCAGACGCGTCCGACCGTGAAGACTGGGGCACCGTCAGAGACGGGGAGCTTCCAGTTGGCTTCGCGAGCGAAGACCTCTTCACAACCCTCACCGACGATGGAGAAGAACGACCAGCCATCGGTGTGATCGATGACGAGAGCAGCATTGCCCTCGCCGGAGAGCTGACCCTGAAGATCCTCGACGAGTGCCGCGGCCGTGCCGGGCTGCCCGACGAAGATGACTTCATCGTCAGTGATACGACCGATCAGCGTGCCGGCAGGCTGCGAGAGCCCGTCGAGCGCCGACTTCTGGCCGAAGCAGCGAACCTTCGCTGCGCCTTTGACTTCAAATAGATCAGGCACGGAGCTTGACTCCCTCGGGATCGTAGAAGGCGTGGCCGGCAATGGTCGCCGGAGCACCTCCAATGGTGATGGTCCCGCCTTCCTTGGCGTGTTCAGTCACGACCCACGCAAGGCCAACGGGATGGCCGAGGACGTACGACATCTTGGACGATGTCACTCGACCCGCAAGGTTGCCGCCAATGGTGACGGTCATACCTTCTGGGGGTGTCGCCATACCGGGCTCCATTTGCCACGGCACGAGCGTCTCACGGGGGGTGCGCCGCTGTGCTCGAACGAGCGCAGCCTTGCCGACGAAGTCGGGCTTGTCGAGCTTGACAGCCCACTCCATCGAGACCTTCCACGGGTTGGTCTCGAAGTCTGTGTCCTGGGAGATGATGATGTGACCCTTCTCCAGGCGCAGCAGACGCTGAGCGTCGAGGCCGAAGGGGCGGATATCCCACTCCTTGCCGGCCTCGAGAATGGCATCCCACATGTCGACTGCAGCTGCAGCCGGGAAGTGAAGCTCGTAGGCGAGTTCGCCGACGAAGCCGAGGCGAATCGCCAGGCAGGAGACACCGTTGACCGTAATGCGTCGATGACGCAGGTACGGGAACGTCTCCTTGTCCAGCGGATCGTCCGACAGCTTCTGGAGCAGGTCGCGGGCGTGTGGACCAGCAACGTTGACAGCAGCCAACGAGGCGGTCTGATTGACCACGAACACGTCGAGGCCCCAGGCGTCACGCCAGTCCAGCATCCACGACTCGAGACGCTCAGCACCCGAGGTGGTGACGGTGCAGTAGAACGCACCGCCTTCCAGGGCGCAGACGGTGCCGTCGTCGATGATGACGCCACCCTCTTCAAGCATCAGGCCGTAGCGCAGGCGACCGGGCTCGAGGTCCGCAATGCGCATCGGGTAGATGCGCTCAAGGAACTCGACCACGTCCGGGCCTGCAAGCAGGAACTTGCCGAGTGTGCCGACGTCGATAACACCGACGCGATGACGCACGGCTTCGTACTCAGCCTGCATGTCGCCGTAGGAGAAGATGCGCTTCCACGGGCCGGCCCACAGGGTCGTCGCGCCCATCTCCAAGTGCCGCTGATGGAGCGGTGTGTGCCGCTCGATGTGGTGACGAGCACCCGCAGCAGCCTGCTGGATCTGGATCGGACGAACCGGGGGACGAAGCGTCGTCGGAGCGGAGACGCGAGCAGCCTCAGACGGCGTCTTGCGCTCTGCGATGGCACGCAGCTGGTCGGCGCAGAGGCGCCCCTGGCACGGTCCCATCGTGACGGTCGTGTAGCGCTTGAGCAGTTCAGCCGACTCGAAGCCCTCGTCGATTGCCTGCTCGACTTCCTTGACCGAGACGTCCTCGCAGAGACAGACGTAGCCGGCCGTGCCGCACGTGCGCGGCTTGGAGGCGGGAGGATTGACGTACAGGGGCAGACCGGCTGCTGCAGCAGCACCGGCCTCGCGACCGTTGCTCTCTGCCTCGCTCAGCGAGGAACCCGGATGGGCAGAATCGCCCGCCAGGATGCAGGGAAGGTCGTATACGAGCCGCGGGAGATGCATGTTCTGCTGGATTTCCGAGCCGATGGCCAGGATGTCGCAGCTGATCTCTTCGGTCGAACCACCCGTTGTCTTGACGACGACGCCCGAGAGCTTCTTGCGGCCCTTGGCCTCGACGATCGAGCCTTCGATTTGGCGATTGCCTACACCGCTGGCGTCAACGCCAGGGGCAGTGACAACGGCCTCGACCACGACACCGGCAGCGGCAAGCGTGCGAGCGTGCTCGACGGCTTCTGGCTGTTCGGCCCAGACGACGGCCCGCTCACCCGGCTTGACGCCGTGGGCACCGGCGAGACGTGCTGCGCCGCGGCCCATGAAGATGCCAGGAAGATCATTGTTCGGGAAGATCCGGTGAACTTCCATACCACCGGCAGCAACCACGATTGCCTGCGGATGGATGTGCGCGACGTGGTCGGCAGCGAGTGCGAGAACCATCGGGCCCTCGTAGATGCCGATGGCGGCCGTGCCGCTCGAGACCTCGATGCCAGGATTGCTAGCAGCCGTGGCGGCGAGGCGATCAATTGCCTCTTTGGTCGGACCGGCGGCAACGCGGGCACCTGGTGTCCACTGCTCGTCGATGACCATCACGCGCTTGCCACCCTCAGCTGCCGCAATGGCTGCGGAGAGACCGGCCACGCCGGCACCGATCACGAGCACGTCGGGATGACGGTTGACGCGATCGATGTCAACTGGCGCATCGGACTTGTCGGAGAAGCCAAGACCGGCGACGCGGCGAATGACACCCTCTGCGAGGGGCCAGGCGAACTTCGGCTTGGCCATCGTCTTGTAGTAGAAACCGACGGGCATCAGCGGATGCATCTTGTCGATCACGTTGAGTGCGTCGCGGTCGACCGATGGCCACGCGTTCTGACGCGAGACGACCTGACCATCCTTGGCTGCACACTGGCAGGCACGGACGTTGACTTCGCCGTCAACGGTGACCAGGCAGTTCGGGCAGTCACCCGACAGGCAGTAGAGGCCGCGAGGACGGTGATACTTGAACGAGCGGGAGAAGACGCGGACGCCATCTCGGTAGAGTGCCGCGGCAAGCGAGTCGCCCGGCTGGATGGCGACTTCGCGCCCTTCGAACTCAATACTCACGCCGAACCCTCCTGGTACTCCTCGCCTGGCTGGGCCAGGACGAGATTCGTGCGCGTGTCGCGGACGATGGTGTACCAACGACGTGTGCCGCTGGTGTGGAACCACCGCTCCCTCTGGACACCATTGACGTTGGCGCGAAGCCAGAGGTGGTCAATCGCCTCCTCGTCAGGTGCGTCGGGGGCGAGTGGGGGGCGTACTTCTCCGCCGTACGAGAACTCGCTGACGGGTCGGTAGCCGAATGGGGTTTTTATATGGAAGTGGCTCACAGTTGGATAAGGGTAGAGGGCGCGTTTGTGGTGTGCATTGTGGAAGGTATACACACTAAGGCGGGTGTTTGCTGTACCTACGTCCCCCTGACGGGCGTTCATGGGCGCTGTAGCCTCCTATGGAGTGATATCGCAGGGGGTGCGCGGATGGCGCATCTCGTGCGCGTATCACGCTAGTTTCCCTGTAGTTTCCAAGTCGTAACGCCCCCGAGGAGTATGTCGAACCGATGAAGTCGAGCCTTGAAATTGCCCAGGAGCACGTGCTCCGCCCGATCGCAGACATTGCTGCTGAGTACGGCATCGAGCCAGAAGAGCTCGAATTGTTTGGTCGTTACAAGGCGAAGGTCGAACTTTCGATCCTCGATCGTCTGAAGGACCGCCCTGATGGCAAGATCATCAACGTTACGGCAATTACGCCGACGCCGGCTGGCGAGGGTAAGACCACCACGTCCGTCTCGCTGACGCAGGGCATGGGCAAGATTGGTCGCCGTGCAATGTTGGCGCTGCGCGAGCCGTCGCTCGGCCCCGTCTTCGGAGTTAAGGGTGGTGCAGCGGGTGGTGGATACGCCCAGGTCGTGCCGATGGAGGACCTCAACCTGCATTTCACCGGTGACGTTCACGCCATCACGGCCGCGAACAACCTGCTCTCCGCACTCGTTGACGCTCATATTTTCCACGGTCACAGCCCGCAGATCGCCAACGTCACTTGGCGTCGCGCGATCGACGTGACGGACCGCTCGCTGCGCAACATCGTGACGGGCCTCGGCGGCGCCAAGAACGGTATCCCAGCCGAGTCCGGTTTCGATATCACGGCAGCCAGCGAAGTAATGGCCATCATGGCGCTCGCCACCGATGTGCCGGACCTCCGCCGCAAGCTTGGTGCGATCACCGTTGGCTACACCAAGGCTGGCGACCCTGTCACCGCTGAGGACATCAAGGCTGCTGGCTCGATGGCCGTCCTCCTGCGCGACGCGATCAAGCCGAACATCGTGCAGACGCTCGAAGGTCAGCTCTGCCTGATGCATTGCGGTCCGTTCGCGAATATCGCCCACGGCAACAACTCGATCATTGCCGATCGCATTGGCCTCAAGCTCGGCGAGTACCTGATCACCGAGGCCGGCTTTGCTGCCGACCTGGGGATGGAGAAGTTCATGGACGTGGTCTGCCGCGTCGGAGGACTCAAGCCGCATGTCGTTGTGATCGTGGCGACCGTACGTGCGCTGCGGCATCACGGCGGCGGCGATTGGAAGACGACGGCCGACATGGCGCAGATGCGCTCTGAGGTCGAGATCGGTATGGCCAACCTGGCCAAGCACATCGAGAACGTGCGTGCCTTCGGCATTCAGCCTGTCGTCACGATCAACACGCGGCCCGATGACGAGCAGGAGTTGCTCGAGCTGATCAAGACGCTCTCGCTCGAGGCCGGCGCCTACGGTGCCGCAATCCACAACGGCTTTGGTGCCGGTGGCGAGGGCACGACCGAGCTCGCCGAAATCGTCGTCGCTGCAGCCGAGGCCCCTTCGGACTTCAAGCTGCTCTACGAAGACTCGGAGCCCGTCGCTACGAAGATCGAGCGCATCGCCAAGACCATTTACGGCGCTGACGGCATCGACCTTGCCCCCGCTGCAATTGCAGCGATTGCTCGCTTCGAGAAGGAGGGCATCGCGCACCTTCCGATCTGCATGGCGAAGTCGCACCTGTCCTTGTCGCACGACCCGACGCTGCGTAACCGCCCGACGGGCTTCACGGTGCCGATCCGCGACATCCGCTCGTATACGGGTGCGGGCATGCTGGTGCCACTCTGCGGCGACATGCTGCAGATGCCGGGCTTCGGTGCCGAGCCGGCCGCCAACCAGATCGACCTGGCGCCTGACGGCACGGTGCTCGGACTGTTCTAAGTCTGCGGAATTGATGCCCCCGTGTCCCAACCAGGTGGTTGGGACACGGGGGCTTTTTTGTTGGGGGGATACCACATCCGCGCGGTTGTCATGTCCTCCCCGTAATCAGCGGTGGTCCTTGAACCAGGGAGGACATGACAACCGCGCGGATGTGGTATCCCCCCTGGAGCGAGGGAGGGGGCTTTCTATCTGTGTGGATCCACTCAGACCCAATACCACTGACCTTGTGGGGTGGGACTTTCCAACCGCCGGGCTGTGGTGTCCTAGGGATCAAGGGCTGCTCGTGATCAAGGGGACACCACACCCCCCCCGGTTGTCTAAGTCCTACCCCGTCGAAATCGCTTAGGCATTAGGACCAAAGAAAAAGGCCCCCTCTGGTACCGGCTAAAGCCGGTACCAGAGGGGGCCTTTCTATTTCGATCTAGGCCTGTGCGACCTCGGCCAGCAAGGACTCGGCGAGTTCCTTCTTCTGCTCTGCCGTCATCTTCTTGGTCTCGTTCTTGATGGCGCGCTCGTTGACGACCTGGTTCCAGTAGTCGAGCGACTCCATGCCGAGCAGGGCCGTCTTGCCGACGAACTGCCGCAGCACTTCGTTGGTCGGGCCCATCACCCAGCCAGCCTTGCCGTCGCGCACGTAGCGCTCCAGCTCGAGCGGCTGCTTTTTGTAGGACGTGCCACCCGTGGAGTGCATCATCTCGTCAACGACGAGGCCACAGTTCTTGGCGGCGGCGAACTTGAGCTGCCAGAGCCAATGCAGGTAGTTGCCGCGGGCGTACTCAGACTGCTCGAGGCGGCGCTGACCGTGGTCGGTAACCTCGTCCATCGCGACTGCAAGCGAGTAGTTCATGCAGCGAACGGCATTCGTGTCGATGATTGCCTCGCCGACGGAGTCCTGAA
>JBAXOM010000033.1:0-18802 GCA_037133215.1 Thermoleophilia bacterium
GCTCGGCACGTGGGGCTCGGATATCGGTGCCTATGCGATTGGCCGCATGATCGGTCGTCGTAAGCTGGCGCCAGCTATCTCGCCGGGCAAGTCTGTCGAAGGCTTCGTCGCGGGGATCATCGTGGGCACGGCGATTGTGTGGTGGGTGCTTTACGGTCAGGACATCGTTGGCACGGTCGACGCCTTGATCCTCGGTTTTGTCGTCGCGGTCGTCGGACCGTTTGGAGACCTGTTGGAGTCGTTCGTCAAGCGCGATCTCGGCGTCAAGGACTCAGGAACCCTCCTGGCAGGCCACGGCGGTGTGCTCGACCGGATCGACGCGATGTTGATCACCGCTCCCGTGGCGCTGTGTGCGCTGTGGGCGATTACGTACCTTTAGCGGCGATGCGCTTGGCCCTGGATCGCCCCGGAGTGACACCGCTCACGCGTTTGTGTGACCCGTCTGCCTAAACGACTGGCACCATGTGACGAGATGAAACGTCTCGCCATCCTTGGAGCAACCGGTTCGATTGGCATGCAGGCTCTTGAGGTTGCAGCAGCCCATGAGGACCTGCTGGTCGTCGCGTTGGCTGCCGGGTCTGACGTCGCGGGTCTCGTGGCGGCGGCGCGGGCGACGGGTGCCGAACACGTGGCGCTCGCCGATCCTGACGCCGCGGCGAAAGCTGCGGCCGAGCTAGGTCGACCCGTCCAGAGTGGACCAGGCGCACTTGCCGCGCTCGTCACGGAGAGTGGTGCCGACGTCGTTCTCAATGCCGTTGTGGGTGCCGCGGGACTCGAGGCGAGCCTGACCACGCTCAATGCGGGTCTTGATCTCGCGCTCGCGAACAAGGAGAGTCTCGTGGCGGGCGGCGAACTCGTGCTCGCAGCGGCCCGTCGAGGCGGCGGACTGATCCTGCCGGTCGACTCCGAGCATTCCGCACTGCAGCAGTGCCTTGGCGATCTGCCACGCGAGCAGGTTTTGTCGCTCGTAATCACCGCCTCTGGTGGCCCGTTTCGTGGACGGACCCGTGCCGAGCTGGCGGATATCACCGTCGAGCAGGCGCTCGCTCACCCGACCTGGACGATGGGCGCGAAGATCACGATCGATTCGGCCACGTTGATGAACAAGGGCCTCGAGGTAATCGAGGCCCACATGCTGTTCGACCTGCCGTACTCGGCGATCGAGGTCGTTGTGCATCCACAGTCGATCGTTCACGGCATGGCTCGCCTGCGCGACGGTGCGCTGATTGCACATCTTGGTCACCCCGACATGCGCGTGCCGATCTCGTACGCCCTCACCTACCCGCGTCGCGAAGTGGTTCCGGCACGTCCGCTCGACTGGCAGGAGGCCTTCTCACTCGACTTTGAGCCGCCCGATCTCGAGACCTTCGGCTGTCTGCGCTTGGCAATTGAGGCAGGGGAGGCTGGTGGCACAGCGCCAGCAGTACTCAACGCTGCGAATGAGAGTGCAGTGGCAGCTTTTCTGACAGGCGAGATCGGATTCCTCGAGATTGAAGCTCTCGTGGCGCATGCGCTCGATGTTGTTGCGCCCGTGTCGCTCGATTCGTTCGAGACCGTAGTGGCCGCCGATGCTGCTGCACGCGCGGCGGTCGCAAGCCGGCTTGCGGAGGCTCGCGGATGAGTTGGGCCTACGTCATCCTCGGCCTGCTCTTTCTGATCCTGATCCACGAGCTCGGTCATTTCGTGGTGGCACGCCTCGTTGGTGCTAAGGCGACGCGCTTCCTCGTTGGCTTTCCGCCCGTCGCGATCTCCTTTACGCGCGGCGAGACCGAATATGGTCTCGGTGCGATTCCGCTCGGTGGCTACGTACGGATTGTCGGCATGAATCGCCCACAGTCCGAGGACGTGATCGTCTGCCAGGACGCGCTTGAGGAGATCCAGTTGCGGCGCCCCGAGGGTCAACGCGACATCTTTGGCCCGGCGGTCGCACAGTTGAAGGGCGCGATCGTGCTCGACTCGGACGGCCCGGCCACGGCCGATCGCGCGCTGCGTGCGCTCGATGCCGATCAGGATCTCTTGCACCCGAAGACGTACAAGGAGACCAAGAAGAACCTGACGCGTCTCCGCGACGATCTCGATCAGCGTGCGTATTGGCGCCTCGCCGTCTGGCGACGCATCGCGATCATCCTGGCCGGCCCCGGGGCCAACGTGATCGCCGCGATTGCGATTTTCACCGTCTTCTTCTGGCACGGCATTCCACTCGAGAAGCCAACGACGAACGTCGCTAACGTCTCCGGCAAGCCTGCCGCCGCCGCCGGCCTGCAGTCGGGCGATCGGATTCTCTCGGTCAACGGCACGAACGTCAGCGGTGATTGGCAGAAGGTCTCCGAGCAGGTGCAGGGCACGAAGGGTGGCCCGATCACGTTGACTGTGCGTCGTGGTGACACCACGAAGACGCTCACGCCCGTCCGTCCCGAGTCGGTCGACGGTCGCTGGCTCTTGGGCTTTACGTTCCAACAGGTTTCGGACGGAGTCCAGCGCGAGCCGTTGCTGTCCGCGGTCGGTAGTGCGTTTCGTTGGTCATGGATTGTCACCCGCGAGTCACTCGTGGGGTTGACCAAGATCTTCACGACAGAGGACGGACACAATCAGGTCTCGAGCATCGTCGGGATCACGGCGGCCTCGCAACAGAGCGTCAAGCAGGGCAGTTTCCTCTGGACGCTCGGCGTTGTCTCGCTGGCGCTCGCGATCTTTAACCTGCTGCCGTTTCTGCCGCTCGACGGCGGGCACGTCGTCGTGGCACTCGCCGAGAAGCTGCGTCGAGGTAAGCCACTCTCGCGCGTCGTGATCGAGCGGGTCAGCATCGTTGGCATCGCTCTCGTCTTGATGCTGTTCGTGATTGGCCTCAACAACGACATCAGCCGGTTCACCGGTCCGTAGGGCAGGAGTAGACTTTCCGAGATGGCAAGCGAACGACAGATCAACGTAGGTGGCGTCCTGATTGGCGGTGGCGCCCAGGTTGCCGTGCAGTCGATGACAACGACGAAGACGTTTGATGCTGACGCGACGCTCGCACAGATCGCGCGCCTGACGGATGCCGGTGTCGATATCGTCCGCGTCGCTGTGCCGGGCCTGCCCGACGTCGATGCCCTGCCGCGCATCATCGCCGAGAGCGCGGTGCCGATCATTGCCGACATTCACTTCAACGCCTCGTTGGCGCTGCGGGCAATGGACGCTGGTGTCGCTGCGGTGCGGATCAACCCCGGCAACATTGGCGGTGCCGACAAGGTGCGCGAAGTGGTTGCTAAGGCGCAAGAGACGTCGACGCCGCTGCGGATTGGTGCCAACTCTGGCTCGCTGCCCGAGCACCTCAAGTGGACGGCGACCGCCGATCCGATCGGCGCGCTGGTCCAGGCGGCGATGGAGGAGGTCGAGCTGCTCGAAGAGCTCGAATTCCACGATTTCAAGATTTCCGTCAAGTCGACCTCGGTGCCAGTCATGATCGGCGCCTATCGCGCGCTCTCGCAACGGGTGCCCTATCCGCTGCACCTCGGTGTGACGGAGGCCGGCACGCTCGTGACGGGTGCCGTCAAGTCGTCGATTGGTATCGGCACGCTGCTCGAAGAAGGTATCGGTGACACGATCCGCGTCTCGCTGTCGGTCGATCCGGTCGAAGAAGTGCGGGTCGCCTACGACATCCTGCGCGCGCTCGGCCTGCGCCACATGGGTCCCGAGATGATCTCGTGCCCGTCGTGTGGCCGCACCAATGTCGAGGTCCACGAGCTCGCCGAGATCGTCGAGACGCGCTTGCGCGGCTACAAGGAACACTTCGAAGTGGCGGTGATGGGCTGCGCCGTCAATGGTCCGGGCGAGGCGGGCGACGCTGACTTCGGTATCGCCGGTGGTCGCGATGCCGGGCATATCTACGCCCACGGCGAGGTCCTTAAGCGCGTGCCGCAGGACCAGCTGGTCGACGAGATGTTCGCAGAGGTTGATCGTTGGATCGCAGCCGGCATGCCGCGTCCCGAGCGAGGGCGTCGCAAGTTGAGCCTGCCTGTCGTGGGAGGAACGACGTAATGCCAGAAATCGATCAGAAGACGTTGATCATGGCTGCCGCTGCTGCGGGTGGAACCGCGCTGTTTGTTGGCTCGAAGACTGTGCGTCTCCTCGCCGTGGCTGGTGTTGCGGCCTTCGCGGTCTACAAGTTTCGCGAGCGCACCCACAATCCGTGGAGCGACGTCGATCCTCCGCGCGCACGCTGAGCTAGATGCTGACGCTCCCTGAGGTCGAGGCGCGCCTTGCCGGGCTCGAGACGACGGCGAGTCTCGCCTGGTGGGAGATGGCCTGCGATTCGTCCGAGGCAACGTCGGCAGCCGCCGAGGCGGCCAGCGCGGCGATGGAGCATATGCTGGCCGACCCGGAGGTCGCGGCTGCGGCTGTGCCCGTGGCAGAGACCGCACTCGAGCAACGCCGCGCTGAGGTCTTGCGTCTGATGACCGCTGGGCGTCAGCGCCCCGCCGACCTCATCGATCGCGTCGTCGCCCTCGAGACCGAGCTGATGGGCATGCATTCCACCTATCGCGCCACCCACGACGGGAGCGAGCTCGATGCGGCCGCCGTCGATCGCGTCCTGATGGAGAGCACCGACCTCGCCGAGCGCGAACAGGTCTGGCGCAGTGCTCGTGGCGTCGGCGCCGCCGTCGACACATCGCTGCGCGAGCTGGTCCGTCTGCGTAATGAGGGCGCTCGCGCGTTGGGGCACCGCGACCACTACGCGATGACGCTGGCCAACGACGAACTCGATGAGCAGCGGCTCTACGGGCTGTTTGATGCGTTGCATCTCGCGCTCGAGCCCGCCTGGACGGCTGAGCGCGAGTTGATTGCGACGGAGCGCCGTGCGGCGCTCGGGTTGTCTCCAGACGCACTCCTGATGCCGTGGCACCTCGTTGATGTCTTCGGTCAGGATCCGCCGAGCGTGGGGGAGGACCCACTCGAGGCAGTGATCGGTGAGGTCGACGCGTTGGGGAGTGCCGCGCGCTACTTCGCCGACCTTGGTGCCGATGTCGACGGCGTAATCGCCCGCTCGGATGTCTTGCCGCGGCCCGGCAAAGATCAGCACGCCTTCATGATGCACGTCGATCGAGCCGGCGATGTGCGCGTCCTGATGAACCTCGCACCGACGGTGCGGTGGCTCGAGACGACGTTGCACGAGCTCGGCCACGCGATCTACGAGCTCGAGCTCGCGGCCGATCTGCCCTGGCTCCTGCGCTCGCCGGCGCATATCTTGACGACCGAGGCGATCGCGATGCTGCACGGCCGTCGTGGTCGTGACCCCGAGTTTCTCGAGTGCTACGCGGGCGTCGATCCAGTGATCGCGCGACATCCAGCGAACGCTGCGACACTACGCAGAGGCCTGCTGATCTTGGCCGCCTGGGTGCAGGTGATGACGCGCTTTGAGCGCGCGCTCTACGCCGACCCCGACGGCGACCTCGATCGTGTCTGGTGGGACCTCGTCGAGCAGTACCAGGGCATCCCGCGTCCAGCCGAGCCGGTCCCCGGTGCGTGGGCCTCGAAGATTCACCTCGCCGTTGCACCCGTCTACTACCACAACTATTTGCTCGGAGAGATCCTCGCCTCACAGCTGCAGGAATGGACGCAGCGCGTCGCGGGTGCGTCCTCGCCGGCGGCCGCGGCAGCCGTGGTCGGGCCGCTGATCGCCGAGCACGTGCTGGCGCCAGGCGCATCGGTGCGGTGGGATCAGCTGGTCGAGCAGGCTACGGGTGCGCCGCTTGGTATCGATGCCTTCGTGCGCGACACGACGCACTGACGTTCGATTCCCGCGTCCTACCTGGCTGAAGCGGCCAGCAACTTCTCGAGCCGACCGAAGAACATCTCCCAGCCCGAGGCAGCGCGCACATATTCGTCGCGCGCGAGGTTGCCACCGCCCTGGGTAAACGTCATCGTCGTGCCTTCGTCAGTCGGCGCGAGGTCGACCGTAACGATCTCTTCGCCGGGTTCGTCAGCAGTCCGCAACGTCGAGACGAGTCGGGTTGGCTCGACCACTTCCTGGTAGACCCCATGGAAGTGAATATGAAGATGAGGCACGTCAGGGTTCGACGTCTCGCTCGTCCAGATACCACCGACCGTGGGATCGATCGTCGCGGTGCCCGTAAACCCGGGCGGTGCGAATCAGCGCACGAGTTGTGTGGCGTCCGTCCAGGCGGCGAAGACGGCAGCTGGCGGGGCAGTGAACGTGCGGGTGATGGTGATGCCCGGTTCCATCGTCCTAGCCTAGAGCTCGAGCAGCATCCGCGCATTGCCGAGCGTGTTCGGCTTGACGTATTCGAGGTCGAGGAACTCGGCGATACCGCGGTCGTACGAGCGGCGCATCTCCTCGTAGACCTCGGGCGTGACGGGAGTGCCCTCGATTTCGCGAAAGCCGTAGCGAGCGAAGAACGAGGTCTCAAAGGTGAGCACGAAGATGCGCTCGATGCCCATCTCGCGTGCGTGTTCGATCAGGCGGGCGACCACGAGTCCACCGATGCCATTGCGCTTCTGCGATTGGTCAACGGCAACCGTTCGGATCTCGCCGAGGTCCTCCCAGAGAATGTGCAGTGCGCCGCAGCCAACGATTGCCTCGCCCTCGACGGCAACCCAAAATTCCTGCACGCCCTCATAGAGCGTGACGGTCTCTTTTTCGAGCAGCACGCGACCCGCGTACTGGTCGACGAGCGCGCGGATACCACGAACATCGCGCGTGGTGGCGCGGCGGACTTCGATCGCTCCGGGCATAGGTGGAGGATACCGACGCGGCTGCGGCCGAGGGTCAGATGTCACCAAGGGGTCAGACCCTTATGTGACATTGCCGAGAGAGCGGCTGCCTAGATAAACATGCGTGTGCGGTCATGTCACATAAGGGTCTGACCCCTTTGTGACATCTGAACCCATTCGCGGACACGCAACACGCGCCGCCGCCCCGGGCGGTAGGATCGTTCTCCGTGTCCGCTGAGTTTGTCCACCTCCACTGTCACTCCGAGTACTCGATTCTCGATGGTGCCTGCCGCATCAAGGACCTTGTCAATCGGGCGGTAGAGCTGGAGATGCCCGCCGTGACGGTAACCGACCACGGCTCGATGGCCGGGGCTGTGGATCTCTATCGGACCGCCAAGAAATCCGGGATCAAGGCGATTGTTGGCTGTGAGATCTACCTCGTCGAGGATCGCCGCGCAAAGGAGCCGCCGGGTCGCCGTGACTGGGCGCACCTCACGCTCTTGGCCGAGGACCTCGAGGGGTACCACAACCTCGTCAAGCTCGTGACGCTCGGCTATCTCGAGGGATACCACTACAAACCGCGCGTCGACCTCGACCTGCTGGCCCAGCATTCGAAGGGCCTGATTGCGCTCAGCGGCTGCCTGGCGAGCCGCGTCAACCAGGCGATCATGCGCGACGATGAGGTCGCTGCGCGGGCGGAACTGGACCTGATGGTGCAGATCTTCGACAAGGACCACGTCTACGTTGAGATCCAAGACGCGGGTCTCGAGGAGCATCACAAGGTCAATCCCGTCTTGCTCAAGTTGGCAGACGAAATGGGACTGCCAACCGTGGGCACGGGCGACGTGCACTACCTGCGTGCCGAAGACGCCGATCCGCACGAGGTACTGCTGTGTGTCCAGACGGGTGATGTGCTCGCCAACGACAAGCGCTTCAAGTTTCCCAACAAGGAGTTCTTCCTCAAGACGCCCGACGAGATGAAGCGCGTCTTCGAGCCGTATGGTCGCGACCTCCTATCGCCGACGCTCGAGATTGCCGAGCGCTGCAACCTCGAGCTCGAGCTCGGTGCAATTCGGCTGCCGAAGTACGACGTGCCGAACGACGAGGACGCCTTCGTCTACCTGACACGCCTCTGCGAGGCCGGGCTGATCGAGCGCTACCCAGCCGCCGATGACAGCCTGCGCCAGCGCCTGAACTTCGAACTCCAGACGATCCGCGAGATGGGCTTCGCCGATTACTTCCTTGTCACGTGGGACTTCGTCAGCTTTGCCAAGCGCGAAGGCATTGGGGTCGGGCCGGGTCGTGGTTCGGCCGCCGGTTCACTGGTCGCCTACTGCCTCGAGATTACCGACGTCGATCCGATCCGCTACGACCTGCTGTTCGAACGCTTCCTCAACCCAGGCCGCAAGTCGATGCCAGACATCGATATCGATTTCTCCGTCCATGGTCGTGAGCGAGTGATGCAGTACGTCGTCGAGAAGTACGGGCGCGACCGTGTGGCACAGATCATCACGTTCGGCAAGCTCGCCGCCAAGCAGGCGACGCGCGACACCGGGCGCGTACTGGGTCTGCCCTACGGCGTCGTCGACCGCATCGCCAAGGGTATCCCCGACGGCGTCAAGGTCGGCTTCGACGAGAGTCTTGCTCCGGGCCAGGAATTGCGCGCGATGTACGACGATCCGACGCCGATTGGGCGCTCCGATGATGGGCGCGAGATCACCGCCAAGCAGTTGATCGACATGGCGCGCCCGCTCGAAGGACTGGTGCGACAAGACTCGATCCATGCGGCCGCGGTCGTGATTGGCGATCGCCCGCTGATGGAGTACCTGCCGTTGCAGCGCAAGGGCGTCGATTCCGAAGTTGTCACGCAGTACGCGATGGGTGACGTCGAGGCGCTCGGACTCCTCAAGATGGACTTCCTTGGTCTGCGTAACCTCGACGTAATCGATGAGGCCGTGCGCGTGATCGAGCAGTCGAGTGGGACGAAGATCGATATCGCCAATCTCCCGCTCGACGACGAGCCGACGTACGCGATGCTCCGCAAGGGCGACGCGACGGGTGTCTTCCAGTTCGAGAGCACCGGCATGCGCGACGCCTTGCGTCAAGTCAAGCCAACGGTCTTCGAGGATCTGATCGCACTGGTGGCGCTCTACCGCCCGGGTCCGATGGCGAATATTCCGACGTATGCGCGGCGCAACAACGGGCAGGAGGCGATCACCTACACCGATCCCCGGCTCGAACCGATCCTCGCCTCGACTAAGGGCGTCTACATCTACCAAGAGCAATCGATGCTGATTGCGAAGGAGTTGGCCGGCTTTACCCCAGCCGACGCGGACGATCTGCGCAAGGCGATCGGCAAGAAGGACGCCGAGTTGATGGGCAAGCTGAAGGAGCCGTTCATGCTCGGCTGCGAGGCGAACGGCGTCGATCGCAAGGTCGCCGAGGACCTCTGGGTCGAGAACGAGCGCAGCGCTGAGTACTCCTTTAACAAGGCTCACGCTGCCTGCTACGCCCTGATCTCGTACCGCACGGCCTACCTCAAGGCCAACTATCCCGCTGAGTACATGGCGGCGCTGATCTCATCGGTCATGGACACCAAGGACAAGGTGCCGTTCTACGTCGCCGAATGCGATTCGATGGGTCTTGAGGTACTGCCGCCCGATGTCAACTCGTCGCAACGCGATTTCGCGGTCGTCGAGGGCAAGATTCGCTTCGGGTTGAGTGCCGTCAAGAACGTGGGCGAGAACGCGGTACGCGCGATCATCGAGGCGCGCGAGACGGACGGGCGCTTCATCTCGATTTGGGACGTCGCGGAGCGTGTCGATGCCCAGCACGTGTCGAGTCGTGTCTTGGAGAGCCTGATTCGTGCCGGCGCGCTCGATTCGACGGGCGATCCACGCCGCGGCATGCTGCTCGTGCTCGATCAGGCCGTCCAGTCGGGGCGCAAGGCGCAGGCCGATCGACACGCGGGCCAGACGAACCTCTTTGAGGGTCTGACGGACGCCTCCGTGGGTGGTGGCGGTGGCGGCTCGCACCCACCGGTGCCGGCCGGCGAGTTCGAGAAGAAGGAACTCTTGGCCGGCGAGCGCGAAACACTCGGTCTGTTCGTCTCGAGTCATCCACTGTCCGACATTGCCGATCAGTTGCGCCGCAAGGTCGATGTGCCGATCCGCGAACTCGAGAATCGCAAGGAGGGGGAGACCGTCACGATCGGCGGTCTGGTTTCCTCCGTGCGTCAGACGATGACGAAGAAGGGCGATCCGATGGCCTTCGTCCAGCTCGAGGACACCACGGGTGTGGTCGAGGTTGTCGTTTTTTCGAAGGCGTTTACGGCCGCCCGGCCTCTACTCGAGCAGGATCGCATCGTGATCGTCAAGGGCCGTGTCGATCAGCGTGGTGGGGGCGAGACGAAACTGGTCGCGTTCGAGGTGATGGAGTTCGATGCCGTCGCGATTATCGGCATCGTGCGCATCGAGGTCGATGCGCGCAATGCGCCCGCCGACGCGATCGAGCGCCTGCGTCGCATCTGCGAGGAGTACCACGGCGACCACCCCGTGGTCGTCGATTTGCAGACCTCCTCGGGCAATCGACGCCTCCGGCTCGGCCCGGGCTTCCGCGTGCGACCAGATCAGGCGTTGTTCGCCGAGATCAGCGCTTCGGTTGGCACTGTCACGATCGCATAGGACTCCCTCGAGACGTGGGTACGTCCGCCCTCGCGACTACCGTGAGGGACGTGGCAACCTCGTCTGCACTCGCGCTGGAACTGGATCTGGAGCCCTTCGCGGGCCCGTTTGATCTGTTGCTCGCGCTCGTGCTGCGCGACGTGGTCGACCTTGGTGAGGTACCGGTTGCCGACGTCTGCCTGCGCTATTTGGCCAAGATTGAAGAGGAGGGCGAGCTTGATCTCGAGAGCGCCAGCGAATTCCTCGTGTTGGTTGCCGCGCTGCTCGAACTGAAGATCCGCCTCTTGTTGACGCCCGACGAAGTCGACGACATGCCGGATGCCCAAGAGGCCGCCGAGGAACTCGCGGCGAGACTCGCAGAATACGCTCGGGCACAGGCGGCCGCTGCCTGGCTGGCCGAACGCCTCGGCGAGGTTGGGTTGCGGGTGTTCCGCTCGGGTCCACCGGCGCTGCGCCCGCCGCGTCCACAGCTCGACGATGCCGGCACGGGCGATCCCACCGCGCTCGCCGCTGCACTCCGACTCGTGATGACTCGCACGGATGAGGTCTCCGAGCCGATCCATGTCTTGCGTCGGCGCATTCCGCTCAGTCGCCTGCTCGACCACGTGCGACGGGCAGTCCGCGAGACGGGCAGCTGCACCTTCGAAGACGCCGTCAAGGGTCTCAATCGCACGGAGCAGGCCGCAGCGTTCTGGGCCGTGCTCGATCTGATTCGCGGGGGCGAGGTGACGGCCGAGCAGGATGCGCCGTTCGCACCCATTCGGATGCGTGCGACAGGGCGCCAGACCGTGTCGATCGGCGTCGCTGCGTGAGCGCGAACGCGCGCATCGTTGAGGCTCTGCTCTTCGTCTCGTCCGAGCCGCTCGACGAGCGTGCGTTGGCTCAGGCGGCCGGTCTGTCGGAGCCCGATATTGAAGAGGCGCTGACCCACGTTGGTCAGCGGCATGCGCAGGGCAACTCAGGTGTCGTGCTCGAGCGAGTCGCTGGTGGTTGGGCACTACGAGCAGCCGATGACACCGCGATGGCGTGTGCCCGCCTGCTCGACCAGCTCTCGCAGCGCCCACTCTCGCGGGCCGCACTCGAGACGCTCGCCGTCGTGGCCTATGCCGGGCCCGTCAGTCGACCCGAGATTGCCCGCATTCGTGGTGTCGCGGCAGATAACCCGGTCCAGAGCCTGCTCGAACGCGGCCTGATCGAAGAGGCTGGACGCTCCGATCGGCCTGGCAATCCGCTGCTCTATCGCACCACCACGCGCTTCGATCGCGTCTTCGGTCTCGAGGAGGGGCGCCACTCGCTGCCGCTGCTCGACGAGCTCGGTGACGACCTGCCAGATGCCGCTCAGGTGCGCGATCGACTGCAGGCGATGGCGGCCACGCAGGGCATCACGATCGACGAGCCCGCCGCCGCCGACCACCCAGCCTGAGTACGGTGTCGCTGTGAGCGACGACACGACACCCACCGTACGACTCAACCGATTCCTCGCGCAGAGTGGCATTGCCTCGCGCCGCGGTGCCGACACCTTGATCGCCGAAGGCCGCGTGCGCGTGGACGGTGTGGTCGCCAAGCCGGGCACCCAGGTCGGTCCGAACGCCGTCGTGACGGTCAATGGTGTGGCGGTCGAAGAAGAGCGCCACGTCTATCTGATGATGAACAAGCCTGAGGGCTTTGTGACGACGCTGAGCGACGAGAAGGGCCGTCCGACCGTGATGGATCTCGTCGATGTCACGGAACGCGTCGTGCCCGTGGGGCGTCTCGATGCTGCCACGAGTGGCCTCCTGCTCTTGATGAATGACGGTGCGCTGGCCAACGGGCTGGCTCATCCAACGCACGGTGTACCGAAGACGTACCGCGTGGTGGTGCGCGGGCTTCCGGGCCCGACGGCCGTGCGGCGTCTCGAGCGTGGCGTCGAACTCGATGATGGCAAGACCCAACCAGCCGTCGTCAAGGTGATCGGCACGCGGTCGGGTGGAGCCGAGCTCGAGATCACGATCAAAGAGGGGCGAAATCGTCAGGTTCGCCGCATGTGTGCTGAGGTTGGCTATCCCGTGCACGAACTCGAACGCATCGCCTACGGACCGCTGCGACTCAGTCGTCTGCAGGTTGGATCGTGTCGCGCACTGCGTCCCGATGAGGTTGAGGCGCTGCGCGAGGCTGTTGCTGGGGGCTGAGATCGCGAAGCATCGTATACTTCGCGACCGTGAGTGCTAACGCCCCCGCAACTGGTGCGCCTGAACTGATCGTTGTCATGCGCGCGTCCGCGACGCCTGAAGAGGTGGCGCACGTCGTCGCTTTGATTGAAGAGGCCGGCGCTGGCGTCCACGTTGATGCTGGTGGCGACTTTACGGTGATTGGCGCGATCGGCGATCGTGCGATCGTGGCGGGTCTGCCGCTCGAGGCTGTTGACGGTGTCGAGAAGGTCGTGCCGCTGCGCAAGGAGTACAAGCGCGTCTCGCGCGAGTTCCGTTCGCGCGACACGATTGTGACCGTTGGTGGCAGCCCGATTGGTGGCGGGAACTTCGCGATGTTGGCTGGTCCGTGCTCGATCGAGTCCTACGAGCAGACGCTCGCCTCGGCCCAGGCCGTCAAGGCCGCCGGTGGCGTGGTGCTGCGCGGTGGCGCCTACAAGCCGCGCACCTCGCCCTACGCCTTCCAGGGCCTTGGCCTTGAAGGTCTCCGCATCCTGCGCGCCGTCGGCGACGAGGTTGGCCTGCCCGTCACCACCGAGTTGATGGATGCCCGCGACTTGGCCGACGTGGTTGAGCACGTCGACATGATTTGGATCGGCGCCCGCAACATGCAGAACTTCAACCTGCTCAGCGAGGTCGGCCGCGCGCCGCGCCCGGTGATGCTCAAGCGCGGCATGTCCGCCACGGTTGAAGAGCTCTTGATGGCCGCCGAGTACGTTGCCAAAGAAGGCAACGACAACATCATTCTCTGCGAGCGCGGTATCCGAACGTTCGAGCGCTCGACCCGCTTTACGCTCGACGTCGGTGCGATTCCCGTGCTCAAGGCCGAGACGCACCTGCCGATCATCGTTGATCCGTCGCATGCCGCTGGCAAGCGTTCGCTCGTGATGCCCCTCGCGATGGCTGCTGTTGCGGCCGGCGCTGATGGCCTGATCGTGGAGACGCACCCGACGCCGGAGCACGCCCTGTCCGATGCGGCCCAGCAGATTCCCTCGGCGGAGTTCGGCGCGTTCGTAGCCGACATCGAGCGCCTGCTCGCTGTCACCGGCCGGACGCCCAGTCGGTAGGTCGGCCATGCAGGTCGCGATCGCCGGCCTCGGTCTGATGGGTGGCAGCCTTGGTCTCGCCCTGCGCGAGCATGCCGGCGCCCACGTTATCGGGTTCGATTCGGATCCTGCTGAGGCAGCTGTGGCGCTTGAGCGTGGCTGTGTCGACCGCATTGCCGACTCGTTGGAGGAGGCCTGTGTCGGTGCCGAGCTCGTGGTCGTCGCGACGCCCGTTTCGGCGATCGCAGGTGTCGTTGAGGCCGTGATTGCGATCACGGACGAGACCGTCACGATCACCGATATCGGCTCGACCAAGGGGCAGGTCGTTGCCTCCGTACCTGCCGCTGGGCGGGTGCGCTTTATTGGCGGCCACCCGATCTGTGGCTCTGAGGCGCACGGCGCAGCACACGCGCGGGCCGAATTGTTTACGGGTGCGACGTACTTCTTGACGCCGTCGGTCGAATCGGATCCCGAGCGGCTTGCCTCGTTGCACGCTTTGGTGACCTCGATCGGTGCTCGCCCCGTCGTGATCGACGCGGCTGCCCACGATCGCATCGTGGCGCTGACCAGCCACTTTCCGCATGTGCTCGCGAACGTCCTCGCCGTCCAGGTTGCCGATGCCGATGTGGATGGACACAGCCCGCTGCACTCGGCCGGTGGTTCCTTTCGCGACATGACTCGCGTAGCGGGTGCCAACCCGGCAATCTGGGTCGACATCTTTCTTGATAACCGTGAGGCTGTCTTGGCTGCCGTCGAAGACGCACAGGCCCGCCTCGGTGTCGTGGCGGAGGCCTTGCGCTCGTCCGACACCGCCTTTCTGGAGGAGTGGATTGGCACGGCGGGCGAGGCTCGGCGTGCAGCGCTGGCACAGGCCCATCGTGCCGCGCCCGATGATCTCCACGAGCTGATGGTGTCGGTCCCCGATCGTCCTGGCTCGATCTCTGAGATCGTGCAGACACTCTCGGCCGGTGGCATCAACATCGAAGAATTCGCGCTCAGCCACATCTCGCCCGAGCGCGGTGGCGAACTGCGCATCGTGATCGCCGGTGAGGCTGCTGCCGAGCGTGCTGTCGCACTCCTCACCGAGACGGGCTGCATGGCCACGCGCGATGCGATCAGTGGCTCCGTCGGAGGTGCTGAGTGAGCACTCCGTGGAAGGTCGCGGGCACAGGTCCGCTCGTTGGCGAGTTTGTCGTCAACGGCGACAAATCGGTCAGCCATCGTGCGCTGTTGATTGGCGCACTCTGCGATGGTCCTGTGGAGGTCGAGGGTTGGGGTGATTCGGCCGATACGCGCGCGACGCTCGAGGCAGTACGCGCGCTGGGTGTCACGGTCGATGACCATGGCGCCGGTCGGCTGACCGTGCATGGCGTTGGTCTGACGGGCCTGAAGGCGCCGGTCGGAGCGATCGACGTGCAGAACGCCGGCACGCTGATGCGCCTCCTCAGCGGCATTCTGGCGATGCAGCCACGCGGGGTCTTCACCCTCGACGGTGATGCCTCAATTCGCACACGACCGATGGAGCGCGTTGCCACACCGCTGCGTGCGATGGGTGCCAGCATCGAGACGACAGCTGGGTGCCCGCCCGTCGTGGTGCAGGGTGGCCAAAAGCTCGTCGGAATGGAACACGTGATGGAGGTCTCCTCCGCGCAGGTCAAGTCGGCCTTGCTTTTGGCGGGTCTCCGAGCGGATGGCCCGACCACGGTCATCGAAGAGACGGCGACGCGCGACCACACCGAGCGCATGTTGCGCGCGGCTGGCGCGACCGTCCACACGACGGGGGGTCGCGTGGTGATCAACCCCGTTGAGCGGCTTCAGCTCGACAAGATCGAAGTGCCGGGCGATATCTCGTCGGCTGCGTTCCTGATCGTTGCGGCCACAATCATCCCCGAGTCGCGAATCTTTCTCCGCAGCATTGGTATCGGCGCTGGGCGCACGGGCGTGTTGGAGGTACTCGAGCGCATGGGTGCTCGCGTCGCGCTCTTCAATCGCCGCACGACGGATGCCGGCGAGCCCGTGGCAGACCTCGAGGTCGCTCACGCAGAGCTCTCCGCAACGAGTATTCGCCCCGAAGAGATTCCCAGTCTGGTCGATGAGCTGCCGATCCTCGCGCTTGCCGGGTGTGTTGCGCATGGCCGTACCCGCGTCCGGGGTGCCGGCGAGCTGCGCGTCAAGGAATCCGACCGCCTGCAGAGCGTGCGCGATGCACTCTGGAGCGTCGGTGGACACATCGAGGTCAAGGACGACGGTTGGTTTATTCGCGGTGTGCCCGTGCGCTTGCGGGGCGGGACCGTCGAGTCGCACGGCGACCACCGCATTGCGATGTTGGGCGCGATTGCCGGTCTCTATTCGGAACAGGGCGTCACGATTCTCGATCCCGAAGCCATCAACGTCTCGTTTCCGGGCTTCCGTCCCTTGATCGAGGCTGCGATGGCGGTGCGACGACCATGATCATCACGATTGATGGCCCCGCAGGGGCAGGCAAATCGACCGTCTCGAAGGCGTTGGCAACCCGCCTGGACTACCGCTACCTCGACACCGGTGCGATGTACCGGGCGGTCACGCTCGTCGCGCTCGAAACCGGCGCAGACCCGATCTTCGTGGCGCAGCACGAGGAGTGGACGTCGCGCCTCAACGATCCCGAACTGCGCTCCGATGCGGTTGACGCTGCGGTTTCGAGTGTTTCGCGCCTGCCTGAGGTGCGCGAGGCACTGCGGGGCGAGCAGCGAACCTTTCTTGCCCAAGGCAATGCGGTTGCCGAGGGGCGCGATATTGGCTCCGTGGTGTGGCCGCAGGCCGAGCTGAAGGTCTGGCTCGACGCCTCGCCCGAGGAGCGCCAACGTCGTCGAGCAGCCGAGCGTGGAGCAGAGGCTGGTGTGGTTGCACTCGAGCGCGATCGGCAAGATGCTGCGCAGATGCTGGTGCCAGACGACAGCGTGCTGGTCGAGACCGACGGTCTCACGATCACTGACGTGATCGAGCGCATCGTGTCCCTCGTCGAGGAGCAGGCATGAGCGAGCACGAGATGCGGTGGGACGGCTACAAGGTGATGACACCTGAGCGCTCGTGGAACGTCTGCTGGTTCCTCGTTCGTCGACCATTGACGTTCTTCTCAAAGATGCGCGTCTGGGGCCGTGAGCGGGTGCCGTTGACCGGTCCGGTCGTGCTCGCGTCGAACCACCAATCGTTCTACGACATCTTCGTGCTCGGCTCCGCGATGCGTCGCCCAATCTTCTACATGGCGAAGGCCGAGTTGTTCGAGAACCCCGTCGTTGACCGGATCATCACGCACACCGGCGCGTTTCCTGTCCGGCGTGGCGAGGTCGACCGTGGCGCCCTCGAATCCTCGAAAGAGGTGCTGGCGCGCGGTGATGTGCTCGGCATCTTTATCGATGGCACTCGTCATCACACGGACGCCGTTGGCGAGGTTCGGGCAGGCGCCGCAATGATCGCCGCTCAGGCTGGCGCGCCGGTTGTGCCGGTCTACATCCACGGCACCGACAAGGTTGTCGATGCTCCTCGCACGCCCGTCAGCGTTACCTTCGGCCGGCCGATCATGATCTCCGGCCGGGGCAGCAAGGCGTACCGTGCGGGAGCAGAACAGATTGGCGCAGAGTTGCGGCGCCTCCAGGCATTTGCCGAGAGCGCAGAACGCGCCGGGCGACCGAAGTACGCAATTCCGCCGGAGAGCCCGGCAGAGACGGATGGTGGACAGTGAGCGGACGAGAGCCACCACGGTCGCGTAAACAACGAGGGCACGAATTTGACGATGAGGCCAATGAGGAGGGGGAGGTCCCCTCTGAGCTGCCGCTGATCGGCGTCGTTGCCGTTGTCGGCTATCCGAACGTCGGCAAGTCGACGCTCTGCAATCGCCTCGCAGGACGCCGCGATGCCGTCGTGCATTCCGAGCCCGGTGTGACGCGCGATCGCAAAGACGTCGACGTCGAATGGAACGGCAAACGGTTTCGTCTTGTCGATACGGGCGGTATCGACTTTGGTGGCCAGACGTTGATGGCCGAAGAGGTCGCTGACCAGGCACGGACTGCGCTGGCAGAGGCCGATATGGCGCTCTTCGTGGTCGACGCCAAGGCGGGTGTGATGCCCGGCGATCTCGAGGTCGCCGAAATCTTGCGGCGTCAACGCAACCCCGTGATTCTCGTCGCCAACAAGGCCGAGGGTGGCCAGGGCGATACGAACGCGCTGCAGTTTCACCAGCTTGGACTCGGCGACCCAGTCCCGGTCTCGGCGATCCATGGCTCTGGCAGTGGTGATCTCTTGGATCTGATCGTGGAGGGACTCGGCGAGTTGCCGGACGCTGCACGGATGGAGCGCGTCGCCGACGAGATCGGCGTGGCTGTGCTCGGTCGCCCGAACGTCGGCAAGTCGTCGCTGTTCAACGCCCTGATCGGCCAGCCGCGCGTGATCGTCTCGGATATTCCAGGCACCACACGCGACGCGATCGATACGCGCCTCGTGCGTGGCGAAACCGCCTTTCGACTTGTCGATACGGCCGGTATGCGACGCAAGCGTCACCTACGTCAGGACGTTGAGTACTGGAGCGAGAAGCGCGCGCTGACTGCCGCCGAGCATGCCGACATCGCACTCGTGTTGATCGACGGCGAAGAGGGCTTCGTCGACCACGATCTTGATGTGGCGGACGCCGCCCGTAAGGCTGGTTGTGCCACGCTCGTCGTCGTCTCGAAATGGGATGCGACCGAGATCGACCTCGACGACCTACGCCTACGGATCGAGCGCAAACTCCGCCAGCGACCACAGATCGTGACGACCTCTGCCATCACTGGGCGCGGTCTTGATCGCCTGCTCGATCGCATCGAGGAGCTCTATGCCGCCTATACGAGCCGAATGCCCACGCCGGCCGTCAATCGCGTCCTGCAGGATGCTGTTGCGGCGCGTCAGCCACCACTGGTTCACGGACGACGACTCAAGCTGATCTACGGAGCACAGGTCCAGACGCGACCGCCGCGGTTTCGTATCACGGTCAACGACCGCAAGCTGATCACGCGGGACTACGCGTACTTTCTCGAGAACCGACTGCGCGAGGCAGCCGGTCTTGAGGGATGCCCGGTCGTGGTCGACATGGTCGCGCGCAGCTAGATGTCACGAAGGTGTCATGTCACGAAGGGGTCAGACCCTTATGTGACATCAGGTACGACCA
>JBAXOM010000034.1:0-18756 GCA_037133215.1 Thermoleophilia bacterium
CCGTGTCGATATCACGCGCAAAACGCGACAGCGCAGGTGCAGAGACACGGGCGCCGAGCGATTCGGCCGCGATCTGCTCGAAGGTATGGGCCTCATCAATGATCAACACGTCGTGCTCGGGCAGGATCACGGGCTCGCCACCGCGGGCCGAACGCAGCGCCAGGTCGGCGAGGTACAGCGAGTGGTTGACGAGCACGATCTCGCACCCGGTCGCACGCTCGCGGGCGAGTTCGGCGTAGCAGCCATCGCGCTCGGCGCAGCGCGCGCCGCGGCAGCGATCGGGACCAACGGAGAGCTCGCGCCAGACAACCTCGCTTGGCACGAACGGAAGCTCGTCGCGATCGCCCTCACGTGTACGCACGAGCCAATCCTCAAGACGCCCAAGCTGACCGCTGTACTCCTCGGGCACGCGCTGGTGCGCGAAGGCACGCTGGACGCGACAGACATAATTGCTGCGGCCCTTCACGACCGCTGCCGTGATCTGCATTCCCGTCGCGGTGCGGGCAAGCGGCAAATCCTCGGTCAACAGCTGGCCCTGCAGGGCCTTCGTAGCTGTCGAAATGACGACACGCTGCCCACTCATGGCGGCCGGTACGAGGTACGCAAGGCTTTTGCCAATGCCGGTTGCCGCCTCGGCCACCAGCACACCACCCCGCTCGATCGTGCCGCCAACCTGCTCGGCTAGGCGCAACTGCCCGTCGCGCGAGCGAAACCCGGGTAGCACGGCTTTAAGCGGCGAGGACCGACCGAGTTCTTTCTGATAGCGAGGCATGCCGGACAACTCAACCTACCAGCGCAGTCGGCGACCCGACCGGACGCCTTCGGTGGTACGGCCGGCCACCCAGCCGCTACCGTCCGTGCCATGCCGCCGTTAGAGATCGCTCTCGCCGTGATTCGTGGTACCGGTAGCGTCGTCTGGATCAAGCGCGGGACGCAGCCCTCGCTCGGCTTCTGGGCCCTACCCGGTGGACGTATCGAGCCGGGCGAAGATCCCCTTGAGGCCGCGCGCCGCGAGGTCCTCGAGGAGACGGAGCTCGTCGTGACGGGAGGCGTACCTCTTGCTGTCCTAACGGAGCGCTTCGAGACGGCCGACGGCGCCCACCTGTACGACGTGATCGTCCACGTTGCCCTCTTTGCCGACCCCGGTGGCGAGCCGGTTGCCGCCGATGGGGTGACGGCAACACGACGCAGCCTCGAGCCTCCTGCCCCCGCGCTGGCGCCGGATCAACGGCTCGCAACGCTTGCCGTAGCCGATGATCCCCACCTGCTGATCGCTCGGATCCAGGTCGTCGGCGACGACCTAGTCATTCTCAGCTGGGACGAGCAGCCCACGGCAATCCGATAACCTATCGCCGCAGTAGCCACCGGAGAGGACTCCATGCATCACCTAATCACCCGCCGCACGCTCGCACTCCTCGCGGTGCTGCTCGTCGGCATCGTCGGTGGCGCGAGTGCGACCGCCGCGATCATGCGCTCCGGCACCCCCGTCCGCGAAGTGCTCGCACAGAGCACCAACCCACAGGGTGGTGATGGCCGCACGCTCTATCTCCAGCGCGTGACGATCCCGGGCAACACGCCACTTGCGGCCCACACGCACGCGGGCACGCAGATCGCTGCGATCACGACCGGCGTCCTGCGCTACACCGTGATCAAGGGCAAGCCCGTCAAGGTCCTCAAGCCCAATGCGCTCGGCACCAAGCCCGAGTTTATCCGGACGATCAAGCCGGGCCAGACCTACGACGTCAAGGCTGGCTACTCGGTGATTGAGCCTGCCGGCACCGCGCATCAGGTGCAGGTGATGGGCGCGACCGAGGTCGTCATCTACGTCGCCTCGCTCTTTACGAACGGCGAACCCGTCTCGATCCCCTACGTCACAGCGTCGTAGGCGCTGCGACCACGGAGTACCTCCGTTCTCGCCCCGTTTGGGTCGAGCCAGTCGGCGCAGCGTCCACGCCGCCCGATGCGGAACAATAGGAATGACGCCGCACTCAGCGGCGTTTGATCTGGTACGACCACACGTTCAAGCAGAGGACTCGGCATGGCAGACGACGGAATTCATGAGCTCGCAATCATCGGCGGCGGACCGGCTGGCTACACGGCTGCCCTATACGCCGCGCGTGGCGATCTCTCGCCCGTCGTGATCGAGGGCTACGCCGCTGGCGGCCAGCTGATGATCACCTCCGAGGTCGATAACTTCCCTGGCTTCCAAGAGGGCATCATGGGCCCTGAGTTGATGCAGCAGATGCGCGCGCAGGCCGAGCGTTTCGGTGCCGTGATGCGCACCGAGGATGTCACCGAGGTGCGTTTCTCGGATGATCCGATGTCGAAGCCCCACGAGCTGCAGATTGGCTCCGACGTTGTGCGCACACGCACTGTCGTCGTCGCGACCGGAGCAACCGCACGCCAGATCGGACTCGACTCCGAGGTGCGTCTCCAAGGCCGCGGCGTCTCGTACTGCGCCGTCTGCGATGGCGCGTTCTTCCGCGAGCAACACGTCGTGATTGTCGGGGGTGGCGACTCCGCGATGGAGGAGGCAACCTTTCTGACGAAGTTCGCCTCCAAGGTGACGATCGTGCACCGCCGCGAGGAGTTGCGCGCCTCGAAGGTCATGCAGGAGCGCGCTCGTGCCAACGAGAAGATCGACTGGGAGCTCGGCTATGTCGTCGAAGAGGTGCTTGGCGAAAACGCCGTCAGTGGCCTCTTGCTCCGCGAGACCGACGGCACTGCGACCAAAGAGATTTCCTGCACCGGGCTGTTCGTTGCGATTGGTCACGACCCGACCACCACACTCTTCCAGGGCATGCTCGACATGGATAGCAACGGCTACCTCGTCCAGCAGCCTGGCTCGACCGCCACGCGCGTGCCCGGGGTCTTCGCCGCTGGCGACGTCGCCGACCACGTCTACCGACAGGCAGTCACAGCGGCCGGTAATGGCTGCATGGCTGCACTCGACGCCGAGCGCTGGCTCGCCGAACAGGCCTAGCCCGACCCGCGCGCCGTGCCGTATTTCATCTGCCCCAATTGCCAAAACCGCTCCTTCGACGAGGACGGACGCGAAGGCCTGTCGCATCAGGCGCGCGGCTGCCACGAGTGTGGCTTCGGCTTTGTGTTCCAACTGCTTGAGGACTACTTCCCCCGCCCCGGTGCTGGCTTTGCTGTCTGTGACAGCGATGCGCGCGTGATCGCGACCGGCAAGGGACTCTTTGAGGTGACCGGCCGGTTGGAGCCGACCCTCATCGGCGAAGACGTACGCACGGCACTGGCGCTGACGTTCGCCGACGGCGACGACCCCGTGGGCACAGCCCTCGAGTGGGGCGTGCGACAGCTCGATAAGCACGCGACGCTGCACCATGGTGCAGGCATCGACAAGCCGGTGATCTGCGACCTATTCCCGGCTTATGACGCCGACGGTGGACTACTCGTCGCAGTCACGCCCGTCTGAAGCTGACGCGCCTCCACCCGCTGCCGCTCGACGATCGCCTGCAGGCGGTGGATCGCTGCGAGATCGTCAACGCGCTCACCCACGCTGCGCATGATCGTGCTGGCGGTCGTTGGCGTCAGTAGGAGACCGAGCGCCTCGAGACGCTCGGCATCGCGCACCGAAAGCGACTGGCGGGCAGCCGCCTCGAGTTCCCACCAGGCCTCACGCAGACGGGCGTCCGCCAACTCGTCAGCGGTGCGTTCGACGTGGCGGGCAAGGCGTTCGGCGTAGAGCTCGATGTCGAGGCGGTCCATGCCCCGATCCTGCCACGGCCTCAGCCGACGCGGGCGCGCGAGGGGCGCGCGGTTTGCCGCAGCTCCTGCATCCCTGTGGGACAGAGATCGAACAAGACGCACCGATCACAGTACGCCTTGCGCGAGGTACAGACCGCCCGGCCATGGGCGATCAACAGGTGCGTCCAGTCGGTCCACTCCTTGCGCGGCACAATCTGCATCAACTCGCGCTCGGCCTTGACGGGCTCGACGGTATCGGTCAGCCCCAGTCGGAGCGATAGGCGCGAGGCGTGGGTGTCGACCGCGATACCCTCGGCCAGGCCGTAGGCATTTCCGAGGACGACGTTGGCGGTCTTGCGGCCCGCACCAGGTACCTGCTTGAGTTCGCGCATCGTTCGCGGCACCTCACCCCCGTGTTCATGGAGGATGCAGCGTGCAGCACCAATCAACGACTTGGCCTTGTTACGGAAGAAACCCGTCGAGTGGATCGCGTCTTCCACATCGCTCTGATCCGCGCCCGCGAAGGTCTCGGGCGTCGGAAAACGCTCGAACAGCGGCGGCGTGACGAGATTGACGCGATCGTCCGTGCATTGCGCGGAGAGAATCGTCGCGACGAGTAATTCCCACGGCGTGCGGAACGTCAGCGAGCACTTGGCGTCGGGATACTCCGCTCGTAGGCGCCGCACGATTGCTCGCGCCCGCGCGGAGGGTTCGCTGGTGCGGGTGACTCTAGGCATGCTGCCCCGGCAAATCGGTGCCGGCACAGAGCAGGCCCAACGCCGGGCAGCTCTCGCACAGCAATTTCGACGGCGTCGGACGCCAGGGGCCTGTCAGAGCCGCCTGCACACGAGCCTCGAGCCCCGCGCGTAACTGGTCTCGCTGGGTCGCCTCAAAGATGCGCGTGGCCAATTGAGAGGCCGCCTCGTCGTCGCCAATCCACTGGTAAGCGACCTCGACCGTGGTGTAGCCCGCTTCGAGCCCGGCCAGCGCATACAACTCTTCTTGAATCGTGTACCCATGATCGCGACGGTCGGCGGGAGTCTCGCCCTTAAGCCCACCCACCTTGATGTCGCCGATGACCAGGCAATCGCCGTCGCGCGCAGTCAGGTCGAAGGCGCCTGTGACGGTGGCGTCGCCAAGTTGAAGCAAGAACGGCTGCTCATGGCGGACGTCCGCGAGCGCAGCAAAGCGGGCCTGCAGGGGCGAGCGGTGCCAGCGCTCAACGGCTGCCCGCGCCTCGGCCTGCTCCGTGGTCGTGGCCGCAGGTTCGATTTCGAGCAGGAGCGTGCCCGCATCGCTGTCTACCCCCAGCTCGATCGCCTCGTGGACCGCCTTCCCAATTGGTGCAGTACCACCCGCCTGCACGGTTGGCAGCCCCAGCATCCTCTGAGCGTGGAAGCGGTAGCCACAGCGTTCGAACAGATCGAGCGACGAGTAGGAGAGCGACGGCACGACCCATGCATCTGCCTGACCAAGCGCACGCAGCGACGGTAACTCACTCCCCGTCTCGCCATTCATCGTGCCCACGGCATCGACGTCGAAGGCCAACTGTGCCCCACCGTCATCGAGCACGTACTCGACCGTGTCGTCGCGGATTACCGGCGGAAGATCAGGGGCGACCGAAACGTCGCTGACCAGAATGCCCACTTGGGCCTCATCGAGCTCGAGCACCCGCGCACCAAGAGCCGCGTCATCATCGATCAGGCCCAACAGCCAAGAGAGCGTTGTGCCGTTCGACAGCGTTGGTCCGCGGGCACCGGAGATAATCAGGTGATCACGAGCTCGGGTACAGGCAACGTACGCAATGCGATGCGACTCGCGCTCACTCGCCGCGCGGTCTTCCTCAAATGCCGTTGCCAAACCACGCGTGACGCATCGCCCATTCGTCGAGGCCGGAACCTTCGCCGCTGCGGTTCCCGCCGGCGATACCAAGGCCAAGCGATCCTCTCGCGGCGCACCCGACGCGGTGTCGGCAAAGACCACGACGGGAAATTCCAATCCCTTCGCCTGGTGCACGCTGAGCAGCCGAATCGCCTCGTCGTCCTCGGAGGCAATCACGCCCTCTGTCTTTAGTTCGCCATCGAGGCGCTTCGACTCAACCGCCCGCACGAAGCCGGGGATGTCACTGCCACGCGCATCGTCGTAGGCACGGGCGACGCGTCGCAACTTCTCGAGATTGGCCATGCGTTCAGCGCCGTCTTTCATCGCCAGCATCGCGAGGTCGTACCGCGTTTCGGAGATAATCGCCGCGACAAGATCGCCAAGGCTGAGCCGTCCGACCTCACTCCGCAATCGCGCAATCGCATCGCGGAGCGTGACGGCACGCGCGAGGTCGTCGTCTTTCAGACCAATCGCCGCGAGGTTGTCGAGCGCGTCGGCAAACTCCCACTCCACCGCGTCTCGCATCAGGGCAAGCCCATCGTTGGAGACGCCCGCCATCGGCGAGGCGAGGCAGGTCAGAAGTGCGAGGTCGTCGTAGCGGTTCCACAGCACGCGCAGCATGGCCAAGACATCACCAACGGGCTGCCGTTGCAAGAAGCCGCGCCCAGTCGACGATACGGTCGGCAGTCCCTCGGCCCGCAAGGCAGCCTCGTACATAGGCGCGCGCGAGCCGGCACGGAAGACCACGGCAATCTCGCCTGGCTGGCAGACGCCCGCATCGACCAATTCGCGCAGACGGCGAGCCACGAGTGTCGCCTCAATCGCACGGCCGCCGTTGACATCGTCACCAACGCCAATCAGCACTTCGACCGGCAGACCTAACGGGGTACCTTCGACCGTCCGGATCGGTGTCAACGGACGGTGAGTAAAACGATCCTCGCGCGAAAAAATGGCGTTGATGGCCGCGATCACCGGTGGTGTCGAGCGTCGATTCTCGTGGAGCGAGACCACTTCGATCGACTGATCCTCTGTCGCCGTCGCCCGTTCGGCCCGGAAGACCTCAACCTCGGCACCACGAAAGCCGTAGATCGCCTGCTGCTCGTCGCCGACCGCGAGCAGTGGCGTGCCCGGTGCCCGGAGCAAGCTGATAATCGCATTCTGCAGACTGTCGGTGTCCTGAAATTCGTCGACCATGATCTCGCGAAAGCGTTCCTGCAGCGTGGCGCGCACATCAGCATGGGTCTCGAGCAACTGGCGGACGTAGAGCTGAAGGTCATCGTTGTCGACGGCACCGACTTCGGTTTTTGCCTCGGTGTAGGCGTCCGCAAACAGGTCGAGCAAGACCTGGAGCGGAGCCTGAAACTCGCTGACCAGCACATCGCGTGCCTGCAACTCGACCTCTGCGATCAGCGCTTTATAGGCGGCGTCGCCGAGCGTATAGGTCTTGAGATCTGCCAATTCGATCGGCTCGGGACTCCGCGAGAGCACATCGAGCAGATCGAGCGCCGCTTGGCGACGTTTGACAGCCTGATCCGAATCCGTGCCAGCCGTCGAGACCTCGGTGGTCGCCGGGATGAGCTCGGCGATCGCAGCCTCGAGGTCGTCAGCCGTCGATGTCGCGCTGGGGGCTGTGACTGCACGACCACGCGTCCGTGCGCCGTCGAGCAATGCGACGGCGATCTCGCGGAGATCCTCACGACCGTACAACGCGACAAGTTGCAGGCCAGGGTCGCCCAGCTCGTGAAGCATCGACGCCAGCGCACGCTCGAAGGCCGCATCGCGAAGCAACACGGTCTCGACCTGATCGGCGACGCGCAAACCACTCGTCAGCCCAGCCTGCTCCGAAAACTCAGCCAGGATCCGGCGACAGGTGCCATGGATTGTGCCGATCCATCCACTCTCGACGAGTGGGATCAGATCGTCACGCCCCTCAAAGCGGAGGCGGCCACGAATGCGTTCGCGCATCTCACCCGCGGCCCGTGTCGTGAAGGTGACGGCGAGCACCTGCGCGGGCAAGTGGTTGCGCTCCGTCACCGAACGCACGTAGCGCTCGACAAGCACTGTGGTCTTGCCCGACCCGGCTCCCGCATCGACGAAGACACCACCCGGCGCCTCAACGGCAGCGAGTTGCGCCGGCGAAAGCTCGTGACGAGCGCGGCGCGCGGTCATAGTGCCACCCGACAGATGCCACGGTAGTCGCAGAACCGCGTACAGAGCTCGCTCTTCTGCGGATCGTGGCGTACGTCGCCATCACGAATCCGCAGTACCCGCGCTGCGGCCTCGCTGCGGGCAGCCTCGAGCGCAGACTCAAAGTCGTCGTGACTGAGGCGATCCGCCCGAGCAGTGTTGGCTGGCAAGACGTCGAGCTCGTCGACATCGACAATGCCGCGCACGTGGCCCTTGCGAATCGAGACCAGCAGACCACCGACCGGCTCGCGGCCGAGTACCTCGCGCAGCGCAAGGAGATAGAGCGGAATCTGCAGTTTTCCGTCGCGGATGATCTCGGCGCCGGTGCTGATCGTGCTGGTCTTGTAGTCGACGACCATCGCCCGGGCGGTGAACGCGGGGTCTGCATCGATCCGATCGATCTTGCCCGACACGTGCGCGGGGCCGACGTTGAGCCCCTCTTTGCGGCCAGGCTGCGCACCACGCCCACCGAAGGCAACCTCAAACTCTGTTGGCACCAGCGGTGCTGCGTTGCGTGCCGCCTGCTGGATCAACCGTGCAAGATCACGGCGGAGACCCCAGCCGAGCAGCTCGAGCGTGAGCGGATCCCCCGCCACAACCGGCTGGAGTTTGACCATTTCCTCATCGACGATCCGCACCATTTCGACCATCGCGCGGTCGGCATCGTCGGGGCCAATCACCGTCGTCTGCAGGAGCGCCGGTACCTCTTTGTAGAAGCGGCCGAGCACCGTATGCGCGAGCGTGCCCACGCGCAGGCGATTGTCGATCGGCTGATCGATCACGCTTGGCCTGAGACGACGCTCGATAAACCAGATCTGCGAGCAATCACCAAAGCGGTCGATCTCGGTCACACCAAACATCTCCCGCGCACGCAGCACATCGACGACGCGTGGATCGACGAGGCGCGTGTTGCGACGCGGCGCGGCGACAGCGCGGCGGATCGCACCACTGACACCCGCCACGCCCGCCAGGCGCAGAGCCTCGGGGCGATCGGTGGCCGCGAGATGGGCGATGCTGCGGGCGCGTTCGCGCACGGTTGGCGCCTCCGTAAGCGGCAAGACGGCGTCGGAGAAACGGCGACGGTAGGTCGGCGGCGGGTCGCCTGCGGCGGTCATCAGGTCTTCCCAAATTGCTGTCGCTGCCAACGGGCTGCCTTCGTCATCGGAGACGCGACGAACTAAAACAAGCCTCCGCCGCGGACGCGTGACAGCGCTGTACACGAGGTGGCGTGCGACATCGCTCTGGTCGGGAGCCTCGACCAGCGGATCCTGTGCAGCTGACGTCCCAACACCAAACATGGGTTCTTCGAGGCCCAGCACGATCGCCACATCGACGTCGATCGTGCGCGCATCGCGAGGGTCAAGAATGCAGATCGCGTCGGCGCGGGTCTGCCGCATCGAGACGGTCAACTCGGCGAGGAGGTCTCGCACCTCAGAGCGAGACGGCGCGGGCTCAATCAGTTCCGACGTCTGCAGGTACGACAACACGCCGGCGGCCACGGCCACGTCTTCGCGCACCGTCGTCGTAGCAACGGGGGCGCGATCGCCGTGGGCGCGCTGCACCATGCCCCGCACCGCGGCGGCAACCTCACCTGCCGCCGACTCTCCCCCACGCGAACCCGGTGGCAGTGCGAGGGCGCGCAGGAGCGGTTCGCCCGCCTTCTCGATCGCGTTCTCCAGCGTGTCTAGTGAGCGCCGCATCGGCCGCTCGCTGCGCTCAACAAGATGCGCTGGCGCTCCACTCCACGGCGAACGCAGCCACGTCAGCCGGTCGGTATCGGTTGGCTCTGGCGCCCAGGCCAGGCCGAGCAGTGCTACAAGTGCCCTCCCAAACGGTGTCTTGACGAGCGCGAGCTGTTCCTTACCAACGGCCTCAATGCCTGCCTCGCGCAGTTGGCGCACCAGCCGCGTGCGATCGGCTGCGCCCCGCGGGCCAATGATCGCAATGCGTTGCCCCGAGACACCCTCACGCAAGGCCTCTGCGACACAACCGACTACGACCTCGGCCTCGCCACGCTCGCCCTCGACCTCAGCCGTCGCAATGCCAGTCAGGTCGGGCGCTGCAGCGCTGCGGTCGGGCTCTGCCTCACCAAGCCGTCGTTCCAGCGCCGCGAGACCCGAATCGCGATCAAACGAGCCTGGAGCCAACTCGACGATGCCGTCGCTGCCCGCCAAATCGGCCAACCGACCCACGACGGGCTTCAACACGACGAACGGACTACGACCCGCCTCGTACGGCAGACTGACGACGGCCCGTGACCGCTGGGAGATCAACGTCAACAACGTCTCTTGCGCCAGACTGAGGTCGTCGAAGCCCTGAGCAAACAGCGCTTCGCCGGCGGGCCAGGCGGATACATCGCGCCGCACTGCGGCGATTACCTCGATCCGCAGCCGCGCGCGATCCACACGCTGCGCCGCGTCGAGCGCGGCCCACCACGTTGCGTAACTCTCTGCCAGCGCAGCATCCCCCGCCGCGCGTACGTCGTCGGGCCCTAGCAAGGCCGAACCGAGTCGATCGAAGCGCGCCGCAAGCGCTGCGGTTGCCTCGGGCAACGCTCGCCGCAGCAGTACCTGCCGCGCAGCGCCATGGAGCACTGGCCGCCGATCGCCCGTCGCTCGAGCGATTCGCTCGAACAGCGTGTCGAACGTCACGACATCCGCCCCCACCACACCGGTCTCCCGCGACAGGAGTTCTCGTTCTGTCACCGCCTTGGCGGTCTGGTCCGGCACGACGAGAGCGGCCGTGCGCCCAGCAGCGAGTTCGGCGAGGTAGCGCTCGTAGAGCGCCGCGATCTTGCCGGCGTGGGCCGGACCGATGATCAGTTCAAGGGCCACGGCGATTCGTCGCGCCCGAAGGGCAAACCCTTACGAGGTCTGCTCGGGCGGCGACGCCTCGATGCGCTCTGCCACCAACTTGTTGACGCTATCCATGCCATCGGAGTAGGCGTAATTGATCTTGACGAATGGCTCCCACTTCACCGGGACCGCGTCCTCGGGGAAGATGGCCTCGACCGGGCACTCGGGCTCACAGGCACCGCAGTCGATGCACTCCTCGGGATCGATCACCAACATGCGATCAGTTTCGTGGATGCAATCAACAGGGCAGACGTCCACACAGGACCGGTCTTTCGTGTCAATACATGGCTCGGCGATGACGTACGTCACAAGATCCTCCGCGTCGATTTGCGCGTTGGCAGCATACCTCAGAGTGATCCGTGATCCGTGCGGTGCGTCACACCACTGCTCCGGCTGCCGGTGTACGCTGCGCACAGTCATTTTCGAATCTGATTGGAGAAATTCGTGTCTAAACCAGACCAGCCCGACGCACAATCGCGTCGGGGATTCCTCACTGGTGCGGCTGGCGTCGCCATCGGTGCGGGCGTGCTCGGTGCCGCAGGAACCGCGGCAGCCGCACAGTCGCCAAGCACGACCGTGCCGTCGATCCATCCGCCGGTGCACACACCCTTGCCGGCGCATCCGCACCACAACCGCAACCGCTTCGAAAATGCGCCGGGCGGACGGATGACGATCCGTCTCGCTGACGGTCCCGTCACGCTTGACATCGACAACATTGAACCGCTTGGCGTTGCTGCTGAAGCCAAGGCTGGATCGCCACTGTGGCGCGACGCCTTCCGTGTCAACCTCAAGGGCCCGAAGGGCACTGACATTCCGCAGGGAACGCACAAGGTGAGCATCGGCAACAAGTCATTCGACCTCTTTGTCGTGCCCGTCATGAGCACTGGCGGCCACCGCCGCTTCGAAGCAATCATCCACCGCGCCTACCATAGGAGTGCACATGCCTAGCTCTGAGCCGTACCTGGGATCCGTTGACCTTGCTGGATACAGTTACGCCAACGTGGGCTTTGCCGTAGCCGACGGGTCACTCATTCCGTGGTCGCAGAACACGGCGCTGGGATCAATTCTTCACTCGACCTTCGGCGGAAGTTATGGTCAGAGCTTCGGGCTTCCCGATTTGCGCAGCCGCATGCCGATGGGTATGGGCCAGGGAAATGGATTGACGAATCGTGTTTGGGGTCAGACGGGAGGCCAGGAGTCGGAGACCTTGACGATTCTCAACCTGCCACCCCACGCGCACGAGGTATCTCTCGGAGGTACGGCAGGACCGGGTTCCAATCCCGCGGCCAGTGGCAGCACAGGCACGACGAATGCGACGACAGCACCAACAGGCAACGGACTTCCGTTCTCAACCCTCCCTCCCTTCCTCGCGTTGCCGTACCTCGTCGCGATTATGGGGGTATACCCCTCGCAAAACTAGCTACCGTCGTCAAACTCGCGCAACGCCGTGTCGACCCGCGCATCAAGCGCGGTGTCGGCCGGCGTCTGCGTGCGACGGGTGCTCCGTCGGCGGCGCCAGACGAACACGAGTGCTACGGCTACTACGAGACCACCGGCGACGAGCGCAATCGGAGCGACCCAGGCAACGAGCCCGATGCCAGATGCTGGCGGCGCGGCCAGCACCGAGGGGCCGAAATCCGCCACGAGTGCGTCCTCAACTTGCTGCTTTGTCCACCCCTCCATGCGCTTCTTCTCGACGAAGGCGCGGATGCGATCGGCTGCAGGACTATGCGAGAGATCGAGCCGGCTCTGACACGTTGGGCACATCAGCTCGCTCTCGATGTCGGACATCGAAAACTGTGGCTGCGCTGCCGAGGCGATCGGTACGAGCACCAGCAGGACGGCGAGCAGGATGAGGAGACGACGGATCATGTTGAAGCCTGTGCTTTGGCAATCGCCTCGCGCAGGCCAGCAGCGGTGACCTCACCCGGGAACCAGGCGACAGCCCGCCCCTGCGCATCAAGGACAAACGTCTCGGGAAACGCGCTGACGCCCCAATCTCGAGCGACATCGCCACCGTCATCGTGCACCAGCGGGTAGGTGAGGCCGTAGGTCTTTGCAAACGCACGGGCGTCATCACTGAGGTCCTGCGTATCGACACCGACGAAGGCGATGCCTTGCGGCTGTCCGTCGGTGACCCAGAGATCTTGCAGAATCGGCGCCTCATCCTTGCAGGGGTTACACCACGAGGCCCAGAAATTGACGACGACAACCTTGCCACGCAACGAGGCGAGTGCGAGTTCGCCACCTGTGAGCAGCGGAAGGGTAAAGTCGGGCGCAGCTGGTTTGGTGCCCGAGGCAACCTCGGACGGGAATGCCCGTGCACCCGACGTGTGCATCACGGCACGGGCCAGCACAACGCCAAGGCCAAGCAACACGACTGCGACGACCAGTGCAACAACACGCTTCACAGCGATGCAGTCTACGCGCGACCCGGCGCGCTAGAAGATGACGACGGGTGTGCCCACATCAACAAAGCTGTAGAGCTTCTCCGCCGACGCGATCAGCATACGCACACAACCGTGCGAGGCATAGCCCCCAATCGAGCCCGCATCGGGTGTGCCATGAAGACCAATGTCGTCACGGTCGAGACCCATCCAACGCGTGCCCAGCGGGTTGCTTGGGCCAGGTGGAATCGGCTTCGAGTCCTTCGACCAGCCGGCCGGCGGATACCACCACGGATCCTTCTGCATGGTGACGATCGTAAATTTGCCCGATGGTGTCGGGGATTCGGGTGCGCCGACCGCGACCTTGAACGTCTGCACGATCGTGGACTTGGCGTTGACAGGGGCGTACAACCGCAAGACGCGATCCCGCTTTGAGACCGTGATGACGTAGCCAAGCTGTTCCAGCGTGGCCAACGTGTTGACCTTCACCAGTGGAATCACTGCCTGCTGGGCACGCAACTGTGGTTGGTTGATCGCCATGCGGATCTGGCTCTCAACCAGCTTGCCGTCAGGGGCCGAACCGGCTTTGCCGAGCTTGATTATCGGCTTGGCGCGAACCACCCACGCTGAGGTACTACCCTTGTCGCTCGCGAGGCGCAAAATACGCTTGACTTGGTCCTTCAGCTTCGTCTCGCTGTACGTGGTCGTCACAGGCGTATTGCCACCAGCGGTGCGAGCAACAGCGTCGGTCACGGCAGCCTGAGTGCCATACACCGCGCCGACCTGACCAATCGTCACCTTAAACACCCTCGTATCAATCCTAATCACAACTGGCTGTGCGAACGCCGTGTTAACGGTCGTCAGCGCAGTCGCTGCATCCATGCCAGAAATATCGACCCCAGCCACAAACGAGCCTGGGACGGCAATACCGGGTGTCGGCACAGGTGCTGTCGTCGTCGTGTCTTGAGCGGAGGCAACGGTCGCGCCAAGAGCGAGCAGAGCGAGCACAGTGATGAATGAGAAAAATTGGCGCCAGTGCATACAAATCAACGGTTTCAACTCTATCCCACGTTTTCCTTCACCACTGCCGGTTGTGAGCCTGATCGCTACCGTATGCATGTGTCGCAACCTCCACTCAGTCCTGATGCCGCTGACCGCGAGCTGGAAGTCCAACTCCAGACAGAGCTCGCACTCGCCAAAGCCGAGCGTGAGGCCACTGCGGTGCGCGACTCGGAGCGCCGCCACGCCCGTTTCCGCTTCTTTTTGATCGTCGTCGTTCTGCTCGGCATCGCTGCGGCCTTCGCCTATTTATCGCTGCAGACGTTGCGCTCCGCGTTCGGGGCCTGACGAGTCAAACCGGCGGGCGGTATACCCTGCCGGGATGGCTCGTCGTAACTCGTCGCTCAAACCGCAGCTCAATCAGATCCGCACGTGGGTCGCTGAGGGTGTGACCGATATCTGGATTGCGCACCAGTTGGACACGACACCAGCCGAGGTTTCGGCCTTCCGTCGCCAGCAGGGACTGTTGCGTCCGGATGAGGCCGCCGCTGCACCTGCAGCACCGAAGCCGCGTCGCGCGCGCGCCAGTACTGCCACAACGCCCCGCACGCGAACCCCGAAGGCTGTTGTTGACGAATCCGCACCCGTTGAGTCCGGCGAGGATGAGCCAAGCGCCGACGCCTCCTCTGATGACGGCGAAGCCCCCGCCAAGCGCCGCCGTCGTGGCCGTCGCGGTGGACGTGGCCGCGGCCGTTCTAGGGTCGACACAATCGCCGCCACGCTTGCACGCGATGATCAGGGCGTGACGATCCACATCGATGCGGCTGTGCTCGAACTCAACGTCTTTCGCGAGCACTGGCTCGAGTTGACGAACGGCGTTATCACCGTGACTGCCGACGGCATCACGCTTGCCGCCGTACCGCCTGAGACCGACGATGAGCCCACGGACGACGATCAACCTGTGGCCGCCGACGAGTCGGAGCCAGCAACCGCCTAATCGGTCGCCATTCGCGCCTCGACAGCGCAATCAGCCATGCGGCCGCGCTCCAAGGAGGACACGACAAGTGCGCACTTGTCATGTCCTCGGTGCCAAGCGAGTGGCCCCAGCTTGCGCAACGCAGAGGTGTACTACTTGCGGGCGTCGCGTGCACTGCGCTGCAGGCGGGCGCAGGCGAGATCGACCAGCAATGGTGTCGAGCGTGGCGGCGGCGTGGGACTTGCTGCATCGAGGGCGACGTCTGGTGCCCAGCGGTCTGCCTCGCGCCACGCGTCGGCAAGTTGATCAAGAGAGTACGACTGCCCCACTCGGCGAACGAGTTCGCTGTAGACGGCCGAGTAGGCCCGCTCAAAGGCTCCGAGTCCCCGCACGTCGAGGCCCGCACGCACCCGCCGAGCCGTACCCGGAGCCTCGCCCCAGGCCTGAATCGCCACCTCGGTCTTGGGATTCGGATTCACTGCGGCTGCTCCATGCAGCAACGGGTCGGCAGGCCACCAGCCTCGGCCAGCAGCACCTCACCAATCGCGTACGGTGGCGCCGCCAAGGCGAACGCCACGTGAGCATGGAGGCACTTGACGCCCCGCTCCGACCGCACGCCGCCGATGCCAAGGCCGAATTGAGGACGCAACTGCCGGTGTCGTTCCATCGCCTCATCGAAGCCGACCGCAAGTTCGGGGTCGTTGGCAAGACGCTCTTCAAGCGCCTTAACTCCACCCTCCCCCTCCAGGACACCGACGGCATGGACGAGGCCTGGACACGAGAGCCAGTAGGCCGTCGGGAATGGCGTACCGTCTGGCGTGACAGGCGGCTGTTCGACCACAACCGGCCAGCCGGCCACACAACGACAGGCCACACGCAGCGGTGGGTAGGGCGTTCGTCCCAGCTGTTGCTCCAGTCGCACCATGTCTGTCTCGTCAAGCACGGGCACAGCGTACGCGGGAGGAGCCTCCGCACGCACGGCGAATCGGTCAGCGTGCGGAAGTTGATCATCATCGGAGTCGTGGCGCTGCTGGCTGTGTTGTTCGTGCAGCCAATCCGCGCCTACCGTGCTGCACAGTCCGAATTGACGACCGCGCGTCAGCAGCTCGACAGCGCCCGCGTCATCAAGGATCGTGCCGTCAAGGAGCGCGATGCCCTTGGTACCCGCGAGATGCTGGTCCGCGAGGCGCGCCGACGCGGCTACATCTTCCCCGGCGAGACTCCGTTCTCCGTCGGCAACCGCTAGACGGTCACCACATCCGCGCGGTTGTGATGTCCGCCTCGTGGGATCTTCGCTGGGGTTGAGGGGACATGACAAACCGGGGTTTGTGGTGTCCCCTCAGCAGTTGCCGCTGCTCCACATGCGGACATCACAACCGCGCGGATGTGATGTCCGCCTCGTACGCAAACGCGAACGGTTGCGTTAGGACTGCTTGAAGTTGCCCGCGTTCCACTTCGCCAGCTGGGCCGGCGACTGCTGGTCGAGCCAGCGGGCGAGGGTGATGAAGTCGACACACGCGACCTCAGGTGTCGTGCAGGCCTTGTTGAGCGTTCGGATCAGCGCGTGGTTGTAGGCGCCGCCATTCCACGTTGCGAAGTGCGAGCCGAGAATCAGAGGTGCACGATTGGAGTGGTACATCTGATTGAGGGCACCGATGTAGCTCTGGTAGGTCCAGTTCTCGAGCGTCTTCTGCATGCCCGGATCCGTGACCTTGCCGTGATTGAAGTAGAAGTTGTAGTCCATCGCCAGCGTGGCGTACTTCGAGCCGAACCGATGAATCGACGGCAGCGGGAAGTTCCAGATGCCCTGCTGTCGTTGCGGCCACTGACCGAGGATGCCCTCCTGGCTGGCGTCGTACTCCCAACCCATCTGCTTCGACGCGGCATACAGTGCCGTCTTGTCACCGTTCAGGCAGGGTGTGCGGCCACCATGGAAGTCGGCCTTCGTCACGAGCGGCGTGATCGGAGTTGCCAGATGGTTGATCGAGCTGGCGTTCAACATCAGGCTCTCCCACTGCGACGCCTCGCTCACCCAATCGGCCGTAGTCCAGGTGTTCGAGTCCTCGCAGATGTGCGAGACGTAGTGCGTCCCGATCTCGTTGCCCATCATGCGTGCCACGTTGAAGGCAGCCCAGTTGTCGCGGAGGTTCTGAACCGCACCCTTTGAGCCTGCCAATTCCGAATAGCCGCCAAGCGCCGAGTAGCCAGCAGCCTTGTGTGGTGGCTTGTACGTCGTGCCGTACTGCGGAAGCAGCATGTAAATGCCACTGACGAAGAAGGTGAAGCGCGCGCCGAGCTTCTGCGCGAGTGGCAGCCAGAGGCGATACATGTCGATATCGGCCGCGCCGTCGAAGGACGAGATCAAAAATTGCGGAGGTCGGCCATGAGAAAGTGCGAGGTCGATCGCAGCCTGTGCCTGCGGCGTGGGTTTGGAGTCGGGCCATTCAGTAGCCGGCATCGGTGGCAGACCGTTAGTACCATCTGTGGCGGCGGGCGTGACGGCAGGTGTCGTCGTGGTATTCGAGGCGGCGGCGGCCGCATCATCGACTGTGGCCTGTGCCTTCGCGGGCTTGGCAGGCGTGGCGGCGGCCGTGGTGGGCTTCGCCCCCACCATGGCTGGTGTCGCCTCCGTCGTCTTTAGGTGCGGATAGGCGAGCGCCACCCCAACCACGCACAGCACGACGGCCAACACGATCAGCAACACGATCCGTCGACGGCGTACGGCAGCCTGCTGCCGGTGGCGGGTGTAGCTCGTAGGTGTGCGAGTTGCCATCAGGAGACGAGCGCGAATCAGGAGACTGGCGCTGTGCCTGACTGTACGACCGCCTCAAAGCTCTTTCCTGCCATGCACGGTAGCCCCGCGCACGTTGTTACAGACTTGAGATCAGTGCGTTTGAGCGAATGCAGCGCGCCCAGGGTACGTTGCCCTCGCGCCGAGGAGTTCCTCGATGCGCAGGAGACGGTTGTACTTGGCGACGCGATCCGACCGTGAAGGTGCGCCCGTCTTGATCTGACCGGTCGAAGCGGCTACCGCGAGATCGGCAATCGTGACGTCTTCGGTCTCGCCTGAGCGGTGCGACATGACAGAGCGCATGCCGGCGGAACCAGCGACCGCAATCGCGTCGAGGGTCTCGGAGAGCGTGCCGATCTGGTTGACCTTGACAAGCAGAGCATTACCGGCTCCTCGTTCGATCCCCATCCGCAGGCGCTCCGGGTTCGTGACAAAGAGATCGTCGCCCACCAGTTGCACACGATCGCCAAGCGTTTTCGTGAGCAGGGCCCACCCATCCCAATCGTCCTCCGAACAGCCGTCCTCGATCGAGACAATCGGATAGCGGTCGGCGAGGTCGACCCAAAACGCGACCATCCCCTCAGAATCGAGATTACGACCATCGCTCGGCAGCCGGTAGAGCCCTGCGTCGACGTCGTACAGCTCGGTCATCGCCGGATCGAGCGCAATCGCAATATCTTCGCCCGGCCGATACCCCGCGCTCTCAATCGCGCCCATGATCAGACGCAGTGCCTCTTCGTTCGAGGAGAGGTCGGGAGCGACACCACCCTCGTCACCAACGGCAGTCGAGAGCCCGCGCTTCTTGACGTCTGCGCGCAGTGCATGAAACGTCTCGACGCCCATCTGCAGACCCTCACTAAAGCTCTTGGCACCGACCGGCATGATCATGAACTCCTGCAGGTCGAGCGCGTTATCCGCGTGCATGCCACCGTTGATGACGTTCATCATCGGCACGGGCAGCACGTT
>JBAXOM010000035.1:0-17743 GCA_037133215.1 Thermoleophilia bacterium
GCAAGGCGAGTGGTCGGAACAGATCGCATCGATCGTGCCGTCGACGAGCGCGGCGATGACCCGTGCGATGGGGTGCTCCGATCCTGTCTCGACGGCGGCGGCGAGCGCGATCACGCGGGTCGGGTCCTCGTCCTCACGAAAGTGAGACCCCGCAAACGCCATCCGGCCTTCGGTAACGGTGCCCGTCTTGTCGAGCAGAATCGTCGAGATCTTCTCGGCCCGTTCGAGAGCGGGCGCACCGCGCAGCAGGATGCCGAGTTGGGCTCCCCGGCCGGTCGCGACGAGCAGTGCGGCTGGGACAGCGAGACCGAGCGCGCACGGGCAGGCCACGACGAGCACGGCGACGGCCGGGGCGAGCGCCTCCGCGAGCGAGGCGCCGGTTAGGAGCCAGCCGACAAACGCGAGTACTGCGATCAGAAGTGCGGCTGGCACGAACCAGCTGGCGATCTTGTCGGCGAGGCGTTGGACGCTCGCCTTCTCGGTCTGTGCCTGTTCGACGAGTCGAGCGATGCGGGCTGCCGCCGAGTCGGCACCAACACGATCGGTGCGGATGGTCAGCACGCCGTCGGTATTGATCGAGCCACCCGCAACCTCATCGCCAGGGTCGACATCGACCGGCACGCTCTCGCCGGTCAGGAGTGAGCGGTCGAGCGAGGCACTGCCGTCGATGATCGTGCCATCGATCGGAATGCGCTCGCCCGGACGAACGAGGACGAGGTCGCCGACACGCAGCGTGGCGGCGGGGACGACGAGCTCTTTCTCGTCCTGCACGATCGTGGCGTTCGGCGCACTCAGGTCCGAGAGTGCTCGGACGGCGTCGCCTGCTCGGCGGCGCGCTCGCAGTTCGAGCACGCGGCCAGCGAGGAGTACGGCCGTCACCACGGCTGCTACCTCAAACGTCAGCGCACCCGTTGAGCCACGGGCAGTCAGCGAGAGATGCATCGACATCGAGGCGGCGTCGGTCAAGAAGAGTGCGGCGACCGACGACACGTAGGCGACGAGGACGCCCAGCGAAATCAGGGTGTCCATCGAGGTCGTGCGGTGTTTGAGTGCGAGCCACGCTGAGTGGTGAAAGGGCCAGGCGGCCCAGAGCGCGACCGGTGTGGCGAGCGCGCCCGCCAGCCAACCCCAGCCGTGGAACTGCAGGGCCGGGATCATCGAGAGCGCGAGTGTGGGGATGGCGAGAACGATGGCGATGACCATCCGCGTCTGCAATGGATCACGTCCGTACGCCGCCTGCTTTGCCGTCGGATCGGTGATCGGGGTGGCGGTGTAGCCAAGCTCGGCGACGGCCCGGACAAACTCGGGAATCGAGGTCTGTGTGGGGTCAAAGTCCACCGACGCGCGCTCAGTCGCCAGATTGACGGTGGCGTGGTCGACCCCCGCAAGCGCCGTCAAGGCGTTCTCGGTGCGCAGCACACAGGCGGCGCAGTGCAGCCCTTCGAGCGTGAGATCGATCTGCTCGGTCGTGGGCGCGGTGGAGGACATGCTGGACTCAGTATACATACCCCGGGGGGGTACTGTACGATGTGCTCCATGGAACACGGAGATGCCACAGGCGGCTATGCCGCAACCAAGGACGAATTGCTCAAGCGACTATCGCGCGCAGAAGGCCAGGTCCGCGGCGTCGCGCGGATGATCGAGGAGGATCGCTACTGCATGGATGTGCTGACTCAGATCTCTGCCGCGCGCGCTGCGCTGGATCGGGTCGCACTCGGCGTGCTGGACGAGCACGTGCGCCACTGCGTCGTGGGTGGGCATGGGCCGGGCTCAGAGGAGGAGCGCATCGACGAGTTGATGGCCGCAGTTGGTCGACTCGCTGGGCGTCGCGCGTGAGCGACGCGCCCATCAGGCGAACCGGCAGCGACTACATCGAGGTCGGCGCAACGTTGCTCGCGGCGGCAGCTGAGGGACAGGTCGGTCTCGCAGCAACGATCGTTTCGCCACCCGCGCTCGTACTCGGCTCGGCCCAGTCCGAGGCAGACGCCGCCACGGAGAGCGACGTGGTGAGGCGCGGGACGGGTGGGGGCGCAGTGTTCTGCGACCACGGCGTTCTTCTGATCGACCTTGCCGTACCAGCGGGCCATGCGCTGGCACCAGAGGATGTGACGGAGGCCTACCGACCGCTCGGCGAGGCGGTACAACAGGCACTCGCTGGGCTTGGCGTCGACTGTCGCACGGTCCGCGTGGACGAGGCGCGAGCGATGGACGATGCGCGTAAGGCTGCAGCCCGACGTGCCTGTTGGGCTGGTCTGTCGCCCTACGAGATCGTGCTCGGCGATGGGCGCAAGTTGGTTGGGCTCGCGCAGCGGCGCCGCCGGGGTGCGGTGCTCCACCAGGTTGCGATTCCGGTCTCAACCCCGCCGGCGGAAGTGCTCAACCATCTCGTCGACGGTGCTCTGCTCGAGCCGTGGCTCCGCGAGACCGCGATGGTGGCCAGCGCGGCTGGCTGTGGGTCGGCCACACCGGCCGGCGTCTGGGATGTCGTGTGCGCGCCTCTGGCCGCGCACCTTCGCACCTAATCAACCAAGACGAATCCGGGTCTTAGCTGAAGGTTTGCTTCGCCTCGGCGGCCTTTTGGCGCAAACGCGCACGGGCCGCCTCGGTCGCAGGATCTGGCCCAACGACACCGTCGACGATCAAATCCGTTTCGACGGGAGTGGCAACAGGCGCCTCGGCGGCAGTCTCAAGATCACTGATCTTCGTGCGCAATTCGTCGCGTAGCGCCGCATTGGCCTCCGGATCAACGTCGGCCTCAGGATCACCATACGGCCCGTCAAAATCCGACTCATACGTGTCTGCGACTGGCTTTCCGCCGCGTACACGCCGCCACGCGCGCGGGGCGAGTGCCGCACCAGCGGCGATGACGATGGCCGCACCGGCGGCCGCTCCGGAGATAATTGTGCGCTGTCGCATAAACAGAAGCGTAGCGCCGATGCTGGTGCCCGTCGCCCCACCTGCCGTACGCTGCTATCTTCTTCCGCGCGGCTATCCGCCGTGCGTCAGAGCGACGCGAGACCCTCCAAAAGGATTCGAACAAGAGTGACCGCCTACGAGTTCATGCTGATCCTCGACCCCGAAGTGGACGAGGCACGTCAGGAAGAGATCGTGCACCGCGTGCGCGACATCATTCTCGGCGGCGGCGGCACGTGGGACGCGATTGATCCTTGGGGTCGTCGGAAGCTCACGTTCCCCATCAAGAAGCGCGAAGAGGGCGACTACTGGGTGATTCGCTTCACCTCGAACCCCGCGACCCTTGATGAGGCGGAGCGCGTCCTCTCGATCACCGACGAAGTTCTGCGACACAAGGCCGTACATCAGGCACGAACGTCGCGGAAGACGGAGGCTGCGGCGGGTTCCTGATGTCGGTCTGGTCATTGCGCGCGCGAAGCCGTAGGCTCCGTGTAACGCGATACCGATAACGATCGACTCTCGGATACACGTCGTAGAAAGGTCACCCCAATGGCGAACATCAATCGAGTTATTCTGGTCGGCAATCTCACCCGCGATCCCGAGCTGCGCGCAACCGGCAGTGGGCTCGCTGTGTGCACGATCCGCATCGCCGTCAACAATCGCCGCAAGAAGGGCGATACGGGCGAATGGGTCGAAGAGCCGAACTACTTCAACGTCACCACCTTTGGTGCGCAGGCCGAGAACATCTCTCGCTACCTCGCCAAGGGCCGCCAGGTCGCCGTCGACGGTCGCCTGTCGTGGAGCGAGTACGAGGCCAAGGATGGCTCGGGCAAGCGTGAACGCGTTGAAGTGATCGCAGACACCGTGCAGTTCATTGGTCCCCGCGAGGGTGGCGGTAGTGGTGGTGGCGGCGGCGAGTACTCCGCACCGACCTCCACACCGGAGCCAGCTGCAGATATTCCTGATGCGTGGGCCGGTGGCGGCGCTGCGCAGGACGACGACATTCCCTTCTGACGTACGAGGACTGACCGATGGCACGCACCGCAAACCGCAAGGCAATCCTGCTCGACGACGTCGAGCATCTCGGGCACCGTGGCGAGATCGTCGCTGTCTCTCGAGGCTATCTTCGCAACTACCTCGTCCCGCGCAAGCTGGCCGAGGAGGCGACTCCTGCTCGCGTCCGTGAGGTCGAGGGTCTGGCCGCCACGCGCTCCGCGCAGGAGGCTCGCACCGCTGAGCAGGCGCATGACATCGCTGCACTGCTGACGAAAACGGTTCTGACGATCCCGGCTCGAACGGGCCCGGATGGACGCCTTTACGGCTCCGTCACGGCTGCCGACCTCGCTGACGAGATCTGGCGCTCGCGCAAGATTCGTGTCGACCGTCGCAAGATCCGTCTCGAAGAGCCGATCAAGGCGATTGGTTCGTATCTCGTCGAGATCGACGTGTTCACTGATGTCCGTGCGGCCGTCAAGACGCAGGTTGTCCAGGCCGAGGGCTTCGAGTTTGAAGAGGCTCCCGTCGCCGAAGCAGTGGTTGTCGAAGAAGTTGTCGACGCCCCCGCTGACGCTGACGCGGTGGCCGAGACGGACGAGTAGCGAGGCGGCGGGATGCCGCCCGCGCCAGAAGGGGCGAATCTTCCGCCCCAAGACCTCGACGCTGAGGAGGCTGTCCTCGGCGCGATGATGATCAACGAGCAGGCCGTCTTGACGGTCTCCGAGGTGATCAAAGATCCCGGCGATTTCTATCGCGAGGCCCACGGCACGGTCTTCCGCGCAATCCTCGCGCTGCTCACGCGCAGCGAGCCAATCGATGCCGTCACCGTCTCGGACGAGCTCGAGCGGATGGGCAAACTCGAAGACGTTGGGGGCCGCGGCTTCATCTTCGGCCTCTCGTCGAGCGTGACGGTCGCCGCGAATGCCAAGAGTCACGCGCAGATCGTCCGCGACGTTGCAGTCATGCGACGCGTTGCCGCCGCCGGTCTCGAGATCGCCCAGCTCGGCTATCAGCGCCAGGGCGATGTCCGACAGATTCTCGATCAGGCCGAGTCGGCCATCTTCGACGTCGCGCAGTCGCGCAACACGAGCGAGCTGATTCCGATTTCCGAGCTCTTGCCCGAAGAGGTTGAGCGGATGGAGGCTGCGGGCGAGCACCGTGGTCTGACCGGCGCCCCCTCCGGGCTCAATTCGCTCGACAAGATCACCTCGGGCTTCCAGGCCTCGAACCTCGTGATCCTCGCCGCCCGTCCTGCGATGGGCAAGACGTCGCTCGCGCTCGGCATCGCCCGCCATCTCGGCGTCGAAGCGAAGATCCCGGTCGTCATCTTCAGCCTCGAGATGTCCCGCAACGAAATCGCCCAGCGCTTCATCTCGTCCGAGGCGCGCGTCGATTCGACCCGAATGCGCCGCGGCGACCTGCGCGACGAGGATTGGGTCCGCGTCCAAGACGCCTGTAACCGACTCACCTCGGCACCGATCTACGTCGACGACACGGCCGGCATCAATCTGATGGAGATCCGCTCGAAGGCGCGGCGCCTCAAGATGAAGGAGCCGAACCTCGGACTTGTCTTGGTCGACTACCTCCAGCTGATGAGCGCCAACGACACGGCAGAGTCCCGCGTGCAAGAGATCAGCCAGATCTCGCGCTCCCTCAAGGTGCTGGCCCGCGAGCTCAACATTCCCGTCCTCGCCCTATCGCAGCTTTCGCGTGCCGTCGAGTCGCGCACCGACAAGCGTCCGCTCCTGTCGGACCTTCGTGAAAGTGGCTGCCTGACGGGTGACACTCGCGTCTTTCTGCCGGATTCCGGCGAGCGCATCCGGATGGATCAGATGAGCAGTCGCGTTGGCGAGTGCGTGCTAGCCGTCAACCCGGAGACCTGGGAACTTGAGCGTCGCGTCGTCACCAACGCGTTCTCGACGGGGGTCAAGCCCGTCTATCGATTGACACTAGCGTCGGGTCGCACGATTCGGGCGACTGGTAATCACCGTTTTCGGTTACTCGGCGACTGGCAGCGACTCGATCAACTCAAGATTGGTGATCGCCTCGCTGTGCCGGTCGAGTTGCCACTCGCAGCTATAGGTACCGCGAGCGAGGAGCAACATTCCGATCGCGTCCTACTGCACAGCGCCGTGTCGCTCGACGGCTCGCGACACAATCACGGTGACGCTCGCCGTGACACCGGCAGCGACGAGCTGCGCCGACTCGCTGATGGGCAAGTCACCTGGGATGCAGTCACACGCATCGAGTTCGACGGAGAGGAAGAGGTCTTCGACCTTACCGTCACTGGGCTCCACAATTTCGTGGCGGAAGACATCATCGTTCATAACTCGATCGAGCAAGACGCGGACGTTGTGATGTTTATCTACCGAGACGATTACTACAATAAAGAGACGTCCGAAAAGCCCGGAATTGCCGAGCTGATTGTGGCGAAGCACCGTAACGGTGCTGTTGGTGCGGTTGACCTCGCGTTCATGCCGCACTTCACGACGTTCTCGGATCTTGCAAGGGGAGAGGCGTAAATGAGCGGAGCAGTGGTTGTTGGAGCCCAGTGGGGCGATGAGGGCAAAGGCAAGATCGTCGACCTGCTCGCTGAGCGATTCGAGATCGTGGCGCGATACCAGGGCGGCAACAACGCCGGCCACACGGTCGTGCATGGCGATGAGACCTTCAAGTTCCACCTGCTCCCCAGCGGCATCCTCGAGCCCGACAAGATTTGCGTCCTCGGTAACGGCGTCGTCATTGATCCCGAGGTGCTGTGTGGCGAGCTCGACGCGCTCGAGGCGCGTGGACGCTCGACAGCTGGTCTGCGGATCTCGATGAATGCGCACGTGATCATGCCCTGGCACCGTCTGCTCGATTCGCAGAACGAGGTCAGCCTCGGCTCGCTGCAGATCGGCACCACGCGTCGTGGTATCGGACCGGCCTACGCCGACAAGGCGTCGCGCGTCGGTATCCGCGTCCAGGATCTCTTCGACCTCGGCATCCTGCAGAAGAAGGTCGCCGCGGCCCTCGCGATCCGCAACCGCGAGATCCTGCGCGGCCGCGACCAAGGACCGCTCTATCCGAACGCCATCTGCGACGAGATTGCGGTCTACGCCGAGCGACTCAAGCCCTATGCGGCCGATACGTCGCTCTTGATCGACCAGGCGCTCAAGTCCGGAAAGCGCGTGTTGTTTGAAGGCGCGCAAGGCACGCTGCTCGACCTCGACAACGGGACCTATCCGTTTGTGACCTCGTCGAACCCGATCGCCGGTGGTGCCTGCACGGGTACCGGCGTCGGACCGACCAAGATCGACAGCGTGCTCGGTATTGCCAAGGCGTACCTGACGCGCGTGGGTGCGGGCCCATTCCCGAGCGAGGCCGACGAAGAGCGTGGCACGAAGATTCGCGACATTGGTGCCGAGTTCGGCACGACGACGGGGCGCGAGCGCCGCTGCGGTTGGCTCGACCTTGTCGGCCTGCGCTACGCGGTGCGCCTTAACGGCCTAACCGAGCTCGTGCTGACCAAGCTCGACGTGCTCTCCGAGTTCGACACGATCCCCGTCTGCGTGGCCTACAAGCTGCCCGACGGCACGATCACCGAGGAGTTTCCTGCCCACCAATCCGACTTCCACCATGCCGCACCGGTCTGGGAAGAGCGACCCGGTTGGGGCACCGACATCTCGGACGCGACTGAGTGGGAGCAATTGCCACAGGCCGCGCGCGATTACGTTGATTGGGTTGCCGACCAGCTCGGGATTCCCGTCACGCTGGTTGGCGTTGGCGTGCGTCGCGATCAGGTGCTGGCACCTCACGGTATGGATGCGGTGGCGCGGAGCGTACGTTGAGGGTTCTGATCGTGGGCTCGGGCGGCCGTGAGCACGCCCTAGCCGCCTCGATCGCCGCCAGTCCGCACTGCCTCGAAGTTCATGCTGCGCCGGGAAATCCCGGTATCTCGATGATCGCCAAGTGCCACCCGGTCGTGGCCGATGACATCGAGGGTCTCGTGGCCTTGGCACGCGACCTCGCCGTCGATCTCGTGGTGATCGGTCCGGAGGTTCCGTTGGTGTTGGGCCTCGCCGACGAGCTGCGTCACATTGGCATCGCAACGTTCGGGCCAGGTGCCGCGGCGGCGAAGATGGAGGGCTCGAAGGCCTTTACGAAGCAGCTGCTCGATGCGGCTGGTGTGGATACCGCCGAGTCCTATACCGTCACGGACTTCGCGGGTGCCAAGCTGGCGATCGGTGCGCTTGGTGGCGCCTGTGTGGTCAAGGCCGATGGTCTTGCGGCGGGCAAGGGTGTGATCGTCTGCGACGACGCGACCGAGGCCGAGCGCGCAGCCGAAGAGCTTCTCGGCGGGTCGCTTGGCATTGCAGGCAATGTGCTCGTGATTGAAGAGCGGATGGAGGGCCCGGAAGTTTCTGTGCTGGCTCTCTGCGACGGCGAGGCGGCTGTGCCACTCCCGAGCGCGCGCGACTACAAGCGCATTGGTGAGGGCGGCACCGGTCCCAATACGGGTGGCATGGGCGCAATTTCGCCCGCACCGGGAGTCACCGACGAGCAGGCGCAAGCGATTGTCGACACGGTCCACAAGCCGATCCTGATGGAGCTGACGCGCCGCGGTATTCGCTTCAACGGCTGCCTCTACGCGGGCCTGATGCTGACCGAGACCGGCCCGCGCGTGCTCGAATTCAATGTCCGCTTTGGTGATCCCGAAACGCAGGCCGTGTTGCCGCGCCTCGGCGAGGACCTGCTGCCGTGGCTGATGGCGTGCGCCAAGGGCGAGCTCGAAGAGCGGCCGCTCAAGACCTACGGGGGCTCGGCCGTCGCGATCGTGCTGGCCTCGCGGGGCTATCCCGAAACGTCCGAATCCGGCAACCCCATTAGTGGTCTCGCCGACGCGTCGATCATGCGCGACACCGCCGTCTTCCAGGCAGGCACTGCGATTGCAAACGGCAAGGTCGTCACGGCTGGTGGACGCGTGCTCGCCGTCGTCGCACGCGGCGCAGATGCCGATGGCGCACGGGCTGCGGCCTACGCAGCGGCCAACAAGGTGTCGTTCGACGGCATGCAGCGTCGCGACGACATCGGCTCCGACTCGCAGGGCTAGCGACGAGGTGAGGGGAGCCGCCATCCGGCTCTCCGACTAGTGTCTATGGGGTGATCGCCCGCTACACGCGACCGGAGATGGGCGCCGTCTGGACCGACGACAGGCGCCTCGGCGCATGGCTTGAAGTGGAACTGGCGGCGCTCGATGCACACGTCGAACTCGGCGTCGTGCCAGCCGCCGATGCGGCTGCGATTCGCGCTGGGGCCAAGGTCGATGTCGCGCGTTCGAAGGAGATCGAGGAGCGCACTCACCACGATGTGATCGCCTTTACGGAGACGGTCGCCGAGCAGGTTGGTGAGCCATCGCGGTGGTTTCACTATGGCCTGACCTCCTCGGACGTTGTCGACACGGGTCTTGCGCTGCAGTTGCGCGACGCGGGAGCGCAGTTGCTCCGCGGCGTCGAGCTCGCCCGCGCCACCGTCTTGGCGCGTGCGCTCGAGCACCGCGCCACGCCCTGCATGGGTCGCACGCATGGGGTCCACGCTGAGCCCACGACGTTTGGCCTCAAGCTGCTGGGCTGGGTCTTCGAGCTCGACCGCGCGCACGCGCGACTAGCTCGCGCCACCGACGGAGTCAGCGTCGGCAAGTTGTCGGGTGCCGTTGGTGCCTACGGCAATATCGATCCGCTCGTTGAGGAGCGCGTACTCGCCTTGCTCGGTCTCGATGTCGAGCCCGCCTCGACGCAGGTTGTCGCGCGCGATCGCCACGCCGAATTTCTCGCTGCGATCGCCATCACTGGCTCGTCGCTCGACCGCTTTGCCACCGAGCTCCGGCATCTGCAACGCAGCGAGGTTCGCGAGACCGAGGAGCCGTTTGGCAAGGGCCAAAAAGGCTCGTCGGCAATGCCGCACAAGAAGAACCCGATCACCTGCGAGCGCATCTCGGGCCTGGCCCGGGTCTTGCGGGGCAACGCTGTGGTCGGCTTCGAAGACGTGCCGCTCTGGCACGAGCGCGATATCTCGCACTCGTCCGCCGAGCGTGTGGTCTTGGCCGACTCAACGATTTTGCTCGACTACATGCTCGCGAAGTTCAGCTGGGTGATGGAGGGGCTCGTCGTGCGCTCCGAGCGCATGCGCCAGAACCTCGACGCCTCGCAGGGCCTGCCGTTCTCGGGTCGCGTCTTGCTCGCGCTCGTGGAGGCCGGACTCTCGCGCGAGGACGCCTACGTGGTCGTCCAGCGCAATGCGATGCAGGCCTGGGAGTCGGGCGAGCACCTACGCGACCTCGTGCTCGCCGACCCCGACGCTGCCTCGCTCGACGCGGCCGTGATCGAACAGGCCTTCAGTCTCGACGAGGTGTTATCGCGCACAGAGATCCCCTTCGGCAGGCTCGGGGTCTAACGGGTGGGGCTCGAGAAGTACCTGATTGGCTCGGGTAAGGTCCGCGAGCTTTACGACCTCGGCTCTGATGGGCTACTGCTTGTCGCCAGCGATCGCATTAGTGCCTTCGATGTGATCATGCCCAACCCGATTCCGCAGAAGGGGCGCGTCCTGACCGGGATGACGCTGTTCTGGCTTGAGCAGACACAATCGATCGTGCCGAACCATCTGCGGGGTGCCTGGCCCGGCGAATTGCCAGACGAGGCCGCCGATCCAGAGTTACGTGGCCGCGCGATGCTCTGTGAGCGCCTCGAGATGCTGCCGATCGAGTGCGTGGTGCGCGGCTACCTCGCCGGCTCTGGCTGGAAGGACTACCAGGCGACGGGTACCGTCTCGGGCCACGAACTCGAACCCGGCCTCCAGGAGGCCGAGCAGCTACCTCGTGCGATCTTTACGCCCGCCACCAAAGCCGACCTAGGCGACCACGACGAGAACATCTCGACCGCACAGGCCCACAATCTGATCGGCTCTGAGGAGTACGAGGCGGTCGAGCGAGCATCGATTGCGCTTTACGAATACGCCGCCGCCCATGCACTCGAGCGCGGCATCATCCTCGCGGATACGAAGTTCGAATTCGGCTACGACGCCGATCGCCGACTCGTGCTCGGCGACGAGGTGATGACCCCTGACTCCTCGCGCTGGTGGCCGATCGACGGTTGGCGCACGGGCATCTCGCCGCCGTCGTACGACAAGCAGTACGTCCGCGACTATCTCGAGACGCTCGACTGGGACAAGTCGGCACCCGGGCCAGAGTTGCCGGCAAAGGTCGTTGACGGGACGGCCGGGCGCTACCGTGAGGCCTACGAACTATTGACTGATTCCACGCTCGACGAGTATTTGGACAAGATGGAGGTAGAACGGTGAGAGTGACCGTACTGGTACGGCCCAAGACGGGCATTCGTGATCCTCAAGGCGAGGCCATCGGTCGCTCGCTGGGTGGCCTTGGCTACCCCGTCAGCGCCGTCTCTGCTGGCAGCATCTTCGACCTCGACGTGGACACAGATGACCCCAAGGAAGCCGAACGCCTTGGCGCCGAGATGGCAGCGCGCGTGTTGTCGAACGATCTGATCGAGGGGTTCGAGGTCATCGTTGGCTAAGGTCGGCGTCATCACGTTCCTTGGCTCGCTCGACGATCGCGATGCGATGCGCGCCGTCGGCGTGGTCGGTGGCGAGCCTGTCTCGCTCTGGCACGGCAGCACCGATTTGCAGGGCGTTGACGCGATTTTGTTGCCCGGTGGGTTCTCGTATGGCGACCATCTGCGTTGTGGCGCACTCGCACGTTTCTCGCCGATCATGGGCGCCGTTGCCGACTTCGCGGCCGCGGGTGGCCCGGTACTCGGCATCTGCAATGGCTTCCAGATTCTCTGCGAGGCCGACCTCTTGCCTGGCATCCTGACGCCCAACCACGGCCAGCGCTTTATCTGCCGCGACGTCGAGTTGATCGTCGAGCAGGAGTCGCCGTGGATTGGTAACCGTGCCGTTGGCACGACCATCACCGTGCCCGTCAAGCACGGCGACGGTGCCTGGTTCCATCCCGAAGAGGGTTTGGACGAGCTCGAAGAAAACGGCCAGGTGCTGCTGCGCTACGCCGAGGATGTCAACGGCGCGACGCGCCGCGTCGCCTGTGTCACCAATGCGGCCGGTAATGTCTGCGGTCTGATGCCGCACCCCGAGCACGCGGTCGACCCGATTCTCGGTTCGATCGACGGCCAACTGCTGGTCGGCCGTCTCATCAACTCCTAACGTTCTAGCCATGTTGCGCCTCATCTGCGCACCCCACCATGTGGGTAACCACCCGAGAAGGAGTTCGAACATGACCCAGGTATCGATCGGCTCGCTCAGCGATTTTCCCGAAGGCACGCCGACACGCGTCGAGGCCGACGGCACAGCGCTGTGCATCGTGCGCGTTGGTGACACCGTCCACGCTATCTGCGATGACTGCCCCCATGCGGAGGCCTCGCTATCTGAAGGCGACTTTCTCGCCGACGACATGGCAATCGAGTGCCCGCTGCACGGCTCGGCCTTCAACCTCACGACCGGCGATCCCGATTGTCCTCCTGCCACCGAGGCCGTTGAGGTCTTTACCGTCACGGTTGACGGCGACTCCGTCCTCGTCGACGTCTAGGTCGGCTCGATGACGATCGCTCTGATTGCGGGTTCGGGTATGGCGGGGCGCGCTGCGGCGTTGACGCTCCGTCGCGTTGGGTGGACGGGTGAGATCGTCCTGGTCGGCGATGACCCGGAGTATCCGTACGACCGCCCGCCGCTGTCGAAGTCGGTCGTCGTCGGTACTGCCGACATGAGCAAGGTCATCAAGCCCGCGCCAGAGGTGTACGAGCAGGACGGGATTGACCTGCGGCGTGGGGTGACGGTGACGGGCGCCGATGCGACGGCGAAGACGGCCGAGTTGTCGGATGGCTCGACGCTGGCCTGGGATGCGCTCGTGCTTGCCACAGGGTGTGCGCCGCGACAGTTGCCGATCCCTGGGCTCGACCTGCCGGGTGTGCACCGCGTGACGCGACTCGACGAGGCGCTCAAAATTCAGGCGGTGCTCGCGACCGGACCGAAGCACCTTGCGATTATCGGCGGTGGCTTTATTGGCATGGAGGTCGCGGCTGCAGCGGTTGCGGCAGGCCACACAGCGACGGTGCTCGAGGCTGCGCCCGAGCCGATGAGTCGACCGTTGGGCCTGGAAGTTGCCGAGCGCGTCTTGCAGTGGGCAACGGACCGGGGCGTCGTGATACGTGCGGGCGTGGGAGTCGAACAGGTCTCGGGCGACGACATCGCGACTGGCGTGCGCCTTGTCGGTGGTGAGGAGATCGACGCCGACCTGGTGATTGTTGCCGTCGGCCAGACACCGCGACTCGAGCTCGCTCAGCAGTTGGGGTGTGAAGAGGTCGCTGGTGGGATTCAGGTCGATGCAGGTATGCGCACGAGCGTTACCGATGTCTATGCCGTCGGCGACATCGCGGCGTTCCCCAGCCCGTGGGCCGACGAAGATCGCATCCGTGTCGAGCACGCCGCCGTGGCGATTGCACACGGCCAGATCGCCGCCGAGCAGATTGCCACCAACGAGGGTCTCTATGACGACCTTCCCTCGTTTTGGTCGGACCAGGGCGACATCACCCTCAACGTCGTTGGCGTTGCTCGGCCGGACGACGAAATCGTCTGGCGGGGCGATCAGGCCCTGCCGGCCTGCACGGCCTTCTATCTGCGTGAGGGCACGATGCGCGCGGCCTTCTCGGTCAGTGACATGAAGACGCTGCGGGGCGTACGCAAGTTGTTCGCCGCTGGTGTTTCGCCCACACGAGAGCAACTCGCTGACCCCGCTGTCGATCTTGCAGCACTCGCCGCTGCGGGTTAGACGCAATCAGGTTCGTAGCCGTGTGCCAAGGAGGACACCACATCCGCGCGGTTGTCATGTCCTCCCCTGATGAGGTGCGACGGAATTCTAGGAGGACACCGCAACCGCGCGGATGAGGAATCCTCCCGCTCGAACTAGCTGTCGTCGCGCTGCTCGCGCAGAAACTCTTGAAGCTCGGCGGCGATCTCGTCGCCACTGGGAATACGTGTTTCGCTGGTGACGTCGGTGGCATCGGGGCCATCAATGTCCGCGTCGTCCTCATCGTCTTCGTCATCCTCGTCTTCGTATTCGTCACCGTTGTCGAGGCGATCCTCGAGGTCGGTCACGTACGAGCGCATCTCAGCGTCCTTCTCGACGACGCGTGCGATCTGGCGATCGAACTCGGCCGAGGCCTTCTCGAGTTCTGTCGGCGAGAGCTCGCACTCAACGAGCGGCTCGAGCGCCTGGACCAGTGCCAACGCAGCGGTCGGGTTCGGATTGCCGCCGAGATAGTGCGGCACGGCTGCCCAAAGACTGGCCGAAGGGATTCCAGCCTTTCCAAGATCGTCATGGAGCACGCCGACGATGCCCGTTGGTCCCTCGTAGCGCACTGGCTCGAGATCCTCGAAACGCTCGAGGAGATCGGGATCGTGGGCAGCGCCAGAGACGGGGATCGCACGGGTGTGGGGCGTGTCGGCGAGCAGACCGCCGAGGGTCACCGCAAGTCCCACGCTGCTCTCGACCGCGAGGGTGGCAATCGCCTTGCTGAACTCACGCCACCGAAAGTTCGGCTCGACACCAATCACGAGCAGCAAATCGCGCTCGCTATTGGGCAGCCGCGCATGAAAAAACTCGGTTTCGGGCCACGTGATCTGGCGGACCTGACCCTCTTCGATCGAGACCATCGGGCGTGTCTGCTGGTAGTCGACGAAGCGATCCGGGTCGATTACCGCGAAGCGCTCGGCCTCGCAGCGGTTCTTCAAGAAGGCAGCAGCCACCGTGGCAGCCGAACCGCCGTCGTTCCAGCCACGAAACGCCGCCACCAAAATCGGGTCGCGCAAGGCGGGCCGGCTACTGAATTGGATTGGGCTCACACACGAACACTAGGCGTGTCGGCGGCTAGCGGTCGACATTGACGTGCCGCTTGGGAGCAACGGGCCGATCGTGGTGTCTTTGGCAGCCTGCTTGAAGAGTCGTGAGAAGGCGCGTGGCTCGAAGCTGACAGGCCCACGGATGAGTCGGCCGTTGCGGCGATAGCCGAGGCGGAGGAAGCAGCGCCCATCACTGCGTTCAAGCGATTGCAAGACGATGTCACCGGTCTCGCTGTCGCCGGGCTCGACGATTTCGGAGATCAAGGTGGCGCGACCACCGGGCACGGCGATCGTGGCGCGACGGGCGGGGGCGGGAGGAGAGGAGGGGATTGTCTTCATGGCTCGAGTTTTGCGCTCGACGACACGCACGCGAGTGACAGCGTCGGCCAACTCTTGCATCGACACGCGGTAGACGCTCACACAGGCACCCCAGATCGGCGCGAAAGGGGGTGGACAGCAGACGCCTCCGCTAGAGTTGGTCAACGCGTGAACCCGGTCTCCGAACCCCAACTGCACCGCCAACTTGGGTTGAGGGATGACGAGTACACGCAAATCGTTGAACTGCTCGGGCGCGACCCGAATCACTTCGAACTCGCGGTCTTCTCGCTGCTCTGGAGCGAGCACTGTGGCTACAAGCATTCGCGCGCAATTCTGCGACGTTTTCCCACCACGGGGCCTGCCGTACTGCAGGGTCCCGGCGAAAATGCGGGCGTCGTCGACGTTGGTGATGGCCTCGGTGTGGCCTTCAAGGTCGAGAGCCATAATCACCCGTCCGCGGTCGAGCCGTTTCAAGGCGCCGCGACCGGTGTTGGCGGCATCCTGCGCGACATCTTCGCGATGGGCGCTCGCCCGATCGCGATCCTCGACTCACTCCGCTTTGGTGATCCAGCAACCGAGCGCACACGACGCCTTCTCGATGGAGCCGTGCGTGGCATCGGTCACTACGGCAACTGCGTTGGCGTCGCCAACATCGGTGGCGAAGTGCGCTTCGACGCCGGCTACGAGCAGTCGTGCCTCGTCAACGCGATGGGTATCGGCGTCCTCAAGGCCACCGATCTCAAGAGTGCGACCGCGGCTGGCATCGGCAACCTTGTCGTCTTGTTCGGCGCGCGTACCGGGCGCGATGGGATCGGTGGAGCGTCTGTGCTCGCCTCACAGGACATCGATGCAGGTGGCGACGAGAAGCGCCCGACCGTCCAGATCGGCGACCCGTACATGGGTAAGCGCCTGATCGAGACCTCGCTCGAGCTCGTGCGTGACGATGTCCTCGTTGGCCTGCAAGACCTCGGTGCCGCAGGGCTCGCCTCGTCCGCCTCCGAGATGGCCTCGCGTGGTCCAGTCGGAGTACGCCTCGACCTCGCCAAGGTGCCGTTGCGCGAGGACGACATGGAGGCCTTCGAGATCATGATCTCCGAATCGCAAGAGCGTATGCTCGCCTGCGTCGAGCCTCGCCGCCTGGCCGAAGTAGAGGCGCTGTGTGCTCGGTGGGAGCTCGAATGTTCCGTGATCGGCGAAGTCGTTGAGGGTGATCATCTGATCTGCACGATGGGCGACACCGTCGTTGGCGATATTCCCGTCGCGGCCCTTGTCGACGATTGCCCGCGCTATACGCTCGACCCGCAGCGCCCCGATCGGCTGGCGAGTGAGTCGTTGGCGATCGCCGATTTGCCGGCGGAGCCGGATGCCACGACTGCGCTCACGCGCCTGCTCGGCGCACCAAATATCGCCTCCAAGGCCGCAATTTTTCAGCAGTACGACCAGATCGTCGGCGGTGGTACGGTCATTCGCCCGGGCGCCGATGCCGGCGTCGTTCGGCTGCCAGGCTCCAAGCGAGCGATCGCCGCTGCGCTCGATGGCAGTGGCCGCCGCACCTGGCTCGATCCGCGACGCGGTGGACGACAGGCCGTCGCCGAGGCTGCGCGCAACGTTGCCTGCACCGGTGGTCGACCATTGGCCATCACCAACTGCCTCAACTTCGGTAATCCCGAGCGCGGCGAGACGCCGTACATGTTCGTTGAGTCCGTTGAGGGGATGGCTGAGGCCTGCGAGGCGCTCCAGGCGCCCGTCGTCTCGGGCAACGTCTCGCTGTACAACGAGCACTCCGGCGGCCCGATTCCGCCGTCGCCTGTCGTCGGCTGTGTGGGTCTGATCGAAGATGCGGCGCGCGCGATTGGTGCGGCCCCACAGACAGGCGCGACGATCGTGCTGCTTGGCGATGCTGAGCCCGCCGTCGATGGCTCCGAGTATCAGGCCTACGTGTTCGGCAGCGTGGCTGGTCGAATTCCCGACGTCGATCTGGCGGCCGAGGCTCACCTGATTGACGTCCTCGTCGAGGCGGCTGCACAGGGCATCACTCACGCCGCCCACGACGCTGCCGAAGGCGGACTCGCTGTGGCAGCCGCCGAGATGGCGATCGCTGGTCGTGTCGGTATCGAACTCGAATTGCCCAATCTGGCGACGCGCGACGACATCACGCTGTTCGGCGAGCCAGGCGGCGGGCTGGTCTTGGTGGCTGTCAACGACGCCGACGCCATGCTCGAGATGGCAACACGCCATGGCGTTCCTGCCCAGATCGTCGGCACGGCCGGTGGCGAGCGCATCCATGTCAGCGCTGGTGCTGCGGTGGCATCGCTGGCACTGGCCGACGCTGCCGCCATTCATGCCGCCACACTGCCAGAGTTGATCGGGGCCGCCTAACCATGTGTGGCGTCTTCGGTATCTACGCTCCGGATCGCGACGTCGCCCGACTCACGTACTTCGGCCTCTACGCGTTGCAGCATCGTGGACAAGAGAGCGCAGGTATTGCCGTCACCGACGGGCGTCGTATCACCGCGGTGCGCGAACTAGGACTCGTCTCGCAGGTCTTCGACGAGTCGACGCTCGAGACGTTGCAGGGATTCGCTGCTGTTGGTCATGCGCGCTATTCGAC